>DAIRFP010000054.1:8209-26225 GCA_036794995.1 Thermodesulfobacteriota bacterium
CAGGACGGGCCCTTCAAACGCGCTGCTTGGCAGCAGGCGATGACGTACCTGGCGAAACGCTTTCGGACGATCATCGACGAACATGGCCCCGACGCGGTGGCCTTCTATGGCTCCGGACAGTTGACGACGGAAGAGTATTACGTCGCCAACAAACTGGCCAAGGGTTTTCTAAGCACCAACAACTTCGATACCAACTCGCGGCTTTGCATGGCGTCAGCGGTGGCTGGATATAACACGTCCCTCGGTTCCGATGGTCCCCCGGCGTCCTATGCCGATATCGACGAGGCCAACTGCTTGCTGCTCATTGGTACCAATACCGCCGATTGCCACCCCGTGACTTTTAAGAGAATCAAAGAGCGAAAGCAGACCGACCCCAAGCGAGTGACCGTCATCGCCGTGGATCCACGCCGGACGGAAACCGCGGATTTCGCCGACCTTCATCTGCCGATTCGGCCGGGCACGGATATCGCCCTGCTCAACAGCATGCTCGGTGTCCTGATTGAACAGAATTTAATCGACGGCGATTTTATCGGCCGGCATACAAACGGTTTTCGTGAACTTAGGGAGCTCGTCAAAAAATACCCGCCGGCGGTTGCCGAAGCAATCTGCGGCGTGCCGGAATGTCTCATCGTCGAAGCTGCGCTGATATTCGGCATGGCACGGAGCGCGCTCACGCTCTGGAGCATGGGTGTCAATCAAAGCTCCGTCGGGGTGCGGAAGAACAACGCGATCAACAACCTTCACCTCGCTACCGGAAAGATCGGCAAGCCGGGCTCGGGTCCGTTCTCTTTGACTGGGCAACCCAACGCGATGGGCGGCAGAGAGGTCGGCGGACTGTCGCACATGCTGCCCGGTTACCGCAGCGTGCTGGATCCGCAACACCGCGGAGAGGTCGAACGGTTTTGGGGTGTGCCTTACGGTAGCATCTCGCCTGAGCCGGGATTACCGGCGCTGGAACAGCTCGAAGCGCTGGTGCAGGGAAAGGTTAGGGCGATCTGGATTCTCTGCACGAATCCCGCGGCTTCCGCGCCGGACATTGATCTGATCGAAAAAGCGTTGCGCCAGGCCGAGCTCGTGGTCGTGCAAGACGCCTATCATCCAACGGCGACCAGCCGCTTCGCCCATGTACTCTTGCCAGCGGCGCAGTGGAGCGAGAAAGAAGGGGTGATGACCAATTCCGAGCGGCGCATCACTTATATGCCAAAGCTCGCCGAAGCGCCCGGCGAAGCGCTGCCGGACTGGCAGATTATGTCACTGTTCGCCCAGGAGATGGGATTCGGCGCCGCCTTTGCCTACCCGTCCGCTGAAGAGATCTTTACCGAGTTCGCCGCGCTCACGGCGGGGACGTTCTGCGATATTTCCGGCGCGAGCTATGGTCGGCTGAAAAACCAAGGACCTGTACAATGGCCTTGTCCAAAGACCAAACCAACGGGAACGGCGAGGCTATACGAAGACGCGTGCTTTCCCACCGCCGATGGCAAAGCCAATCTGATCGCGGTTGAGCATGCGCCACCGGTTGAGAGCCCCGATGATGACTACCCGCTGGTCTTGACCACCGGACGCATCAAATACCACTGGCACACGATGACGCGTACGGGAAAGAATCCGGCGCTGCAGCGTAGCGCGCCGGATCCGATTTTAGAAATCAATCGCGCCGATGCCCGGTGCTATGATATCCAAGATGCCGATTTCGTCGAGGTCATTTCGCGCCGCGGTAAAGTCATGGTGCAAGCGCGAGTGACGGACGAAATCACGCTTGGCACATGCTTCCTGCCTTTTCATTGGGGCCGAGACCAGGGCTTTTTCAAAGCGGCCAATAATTTGACGATCAGCGCGCGCGACCCGATCTCGTATCAACCGGAGCTCAAAGCGTGTGCCGTTCGAGTCAGGAAGGTTTTGGATTTTCCCGTAGAGGATAATTGAGATGAATTACTATCCTATTTTTTGGGACTTAGGTGGCCGGCCCTGTCTAGTAGTTGGAGGGGGCGAGATTGCGGCGAAAAGATAAGCGATGGCGACCCGGTTAGGCAAAGTCTATCTGGTCGGCGCGGGGCCGGGAGATCCTGATCTTCTGACGCTGAAGGGCAAAAAATGCCTGGAACAGGCGCATGTTGTTCTCTATGATCGACTAGTCAGTGACAAGCTCCTTGAGTATGCGCGGGAAAAGGCCGAATTGATCAATGTCGGTAAACAATCCGGCAAGCCCTGTGCCCATCAAATAGCGATCGAAGCGCTTCTCGTGCGCAAAGCGCGCGAAGGCAAGACGGTAGTCCGGCTCAAGGGCGGCGACCCGTTTGTGTTCGGCCGTGGAGGTGAAGAGGCGTCTGCACTGAAACGTGCAAGTATACCCTATGAAATCGTCCCCGGCGTGAGTTCAGCCATTGCTGTCCCTGCCTACGCCGGGATTCCGGTCACGCACCGTTCCTGCGCATCGAGCGTTGCCATCGTGACTGGCCACAAGGCCTCCGGGGGCGGGAGCGAGGTGAAGTGGGGAGAGCTTGTTCATAGCGTCGATACGCTCGTTATACTCATGGGCTTGCATCAGTTGAGAGCGATCATGAACTGTCTCCTGAAAAGCGGGTGTGATCCCCAGCGTTCTGTAGCGTTGATTCACTCTGGTACTCGACCGTCGCAAAAGACTGTTGTAGGGACCGTGGAAACGATTGCTGACCTGGCAGATCAGAGCAGATTCCATTCGCCTGCGCTGATCGTTGTGGGTGAAGTGGTGCGATTGGGTCGAGAATTGCATTGGTTCCGCCATACTGTCGTTGAGGATCCATTGCCGGTCATGAAAGTAGAGGCAAACGCGGGAGAAATTAGCATTTCATAAGCGGTTAATCGGTCGGGCGGGATAATGCTTGCCTAAATCTTAGTCGTAGCTTTGGCTAGTATTTGAGCAATTGTTGAACTTTTTAGCATCTGTTTATTCCGAAGATCTGACTTTGAGTTGTTTTTCTTAGGTTAATTCCTGCGTAATGGCATTTAGGTTGCGCTCCTAGAGAAAGGTTTTTTAAAATGTTTAGCTTGGAGGTATCACAATTTCTGAGGAGGTCGA
This sequence comes from Thermodesulfobacteriota bacterium, assembly GCA_036794995.1. GTDB lineage: Bacteria > Desulfobacterota > Binatia > UBA9968 > UBA9968 > DAIRFP01. The sequence goes on from DAIRFP010000054.1 coordinate 11,265, forward strand.
GAAGATGAAGAAGTTAATAGTGGTGTCGCTTCTGGTTATGGCAGCTTACGTGTCGATGCTCGGGGCAGTTCACGCCGCTGAAGCGGACAAGGGATTGGCACCCGGCTGGCTCAGTTTAGATAGCAGTGTAGGCGTCTTAGATAATTCGATCGCGAGTGGCAAGTCCTCCATCGAAAACGCTTTGGGCATAGGTATCAGCGGTTACTTGGACGGTACTTATACTTGGAGCTCCAATCTGCCGAAGAATCCCAAAAGAATCAGTGGCCGATATTTTTATGGGGACCAGAACCAAGTTTATTTTAACAATTTCCACATAGCGTTGGACAAGCCAGAAAAGGACTGGGGTGTTGGTTTCCGTATTTCCGGTGACTTTGGCCGGACTGGCGAATTGTTAGCGGAGGCGACTTTTTGGGGTCCCACGTTGACTTCGGCGCCATCAGCCGGTGTGCGGGAGGCCTACGCTACGACGACCATACCCGTCGGCGAGGGTATCCAAGTCAAGGGCGGTTTGTTTGTAACCCCCTTGGGAACGGAAATCATATTAAACCCAGGAAGCTACAACGACCAAATAACCCGTTCGTTTGCGTTCAACTATGCGATTCCCCTCCGTCACCTAGGTGCTCTTTTCAGTTATCCGTTTCTTAAGACGCTGACAGCAACCGCCGGTTTGGTAACTGGATGGGATGATCCGAATGATACCAATAACGTGCCTTCGGGCATTGTGGGGGTTAGTTTTACTCCGGCCGACTCCTTCGCCTTTGTAAGCAATATCATTTTCGGTCCCGAACAGACGGACAACGACGGTCATACCCGTGTCGCCTGGAGCAACGTGGCCACCATCAAACCGATGGATCCGCTCACTATCTTGCTGGAGTATACCTTTGGGTCGGAGATAAGGGCTTCGACGCCGACGGGTAATAAGAACGCACAGTGGTACGCCTTCGCCGCCACGGGAAACTGGGGCTGGACTGACCGATTTAGCACATCGCTCCGGACCGAGTTATTCCTGGACGAGGGCGCGTCGAGGACCTTTGGTTTTGCGGCCACCAAGCCTATATTCAACGTATCCCTGGGCGAAGTGACGTTGGCAGCAACCTATAAGTTTACCAAAATGCTCGTGGGCCGAGCGGAGTTCAGGCAAGACTGGGGCAATCGAGGAGTTTACAAAAAGGGGTCGGGCGGCGCGGATCCCAATCAGACGACCTTAGCCTGGCAGATGCTCTATCAGTACTAGAAGTACTAGAATAGCGCGGGCTGGTTTCGAAGACGGGGAGGGAGACAAAATGTTTCTCTCCCCGTCCTTTTTGCAACGCACTCCGCGATCAAATTAGGTTCCTTCATAGAGATCTCGCGAAAACCCTCTTCAGGTCTGTTTGGCGATTCTATTGACACTGGCAGGGCAATTAGCTTAGCTCTAGCAGACCGCTGAGAAGGACTCATGTGTTCTTGCGCGCAATCGTTTCGCTCCAAGGTAACTGGCTGAGTGCGCCTCTGCTCAGCCGGTCCTGTGCGAGTGAAAGAATCAATTTTTCGCGCGCCTCGCCGCTAAGTCTTTTTGAGCAGCCCTGCAAACGAGTTTTCGGCAGCCTACTAAACTCGGGCCAAAACAGAGGTGTACGGAGCCGAAAAAAGCGGGTTAGGAAGCGCTAAACGCGAAGGGAGTGCCAATGAAGGTTCTAATTGCGACCAGCACAAAAGCGCTCATGGCGGTCATAGCAGGGCTTATATGTCTCACTGCTTACGTGTTTGCTGCCGAAAAAGAGAGTCCGCGAACAGGTGGCGAGCTTGTTTTTGCGGTCGGGGGGACGCCTCCCTCGTTTGACGGTCACCGCGAAACCACGTTCGCCATGCTCCATCCGGTGGCGCCGCACTACAGCACGTTGCTTCGGTTCGATCCGCAAAATTATCCGAAAATCATCGGTGACGTGGCGGAAAGCTGGACGATCTCTAAGGATGCACTCACCTATACCTTTAAGATCCGCAAGGGTATTAAGTTCCATGACGGAAGCGAGCTCAGCGCGAGTGATGTCAAAGCAACCTACGACAGGCTAGTTTTTCCTCCTGACGGCGTGGTCAGCGCCCGCCAAGCCACCTATGACCTGGTGAAAAAAATAGAAGCGCCGGACGCGAACACCATCGTGTTTCAGATGAAGCATCTGTCCGCGGCTTTTCTCAACAACCTGGCGTCGCCGTGGAACTTCATCTACAAGGCGGACATCCTGGCCAAAGACCCGCGCTGGTATGAGAAGAACATTATGGGGACCGGCCCATTCACGTTCGTCGAATATGTCGCCGGTTCGCACTGGGTGGGTAAGAAGAATCCCAACTATTACATGAAAGGGCGCCCCTATCTGGATAGTTACAAGGCCGTCATTGTCCGCGACACGGCGCCACGGGTGGCGGCGGTGCGCAGCGGACAGGCGCTCATCGAGTTTCGCGGATTCAATCCGGCCGCGCGCGATGACATTGTCAAGACCGCGGGCAGTCAAGTGGTCGTGCAAGAAAGTCCTTGGGCTTGTAATCTCACGGTTGCGATCAATAACGAAAAAAAGCCGTTTGACGACGTGCGCGTGCGGCGCGCGCTGACCCTCGCCATCGATCGCTGGGGCGCGTCCAAGGCGCTGTCGCAGATTTCCTTAATGAAACATGTCGGCGGTCTGCTTCGGCCCGGGTATGAGTTGGCAACCCCGGAGCCAGAACTCACCAAGCTCGTTGGCTTCGGTAAGAATATAGAAGCGTCGCGCAAGGAAGCGAGACGATTACTTAGAGAAGCCGGAGTGCCGGAGGGTTTTACTTTTACGCTCAAAAACCGCAACGTGAGGGAGCCCTACGAGGTCACGGGGGTTTACGTCATCGACCAATGGCGCCAGATCGGGCTTAACGTCAACCACGTACAACAGGAAGAGGGACCCTATTTCAACGATTTCCGCCAGGGCAACTACGACGCCGGTATCGACTTCGCCTGTGATTTCATGGACGAGCCGGATCTCCAGCTCTTTAAGTTCGTGAGCAGTGAGAAGAGTCCCATCAACTACTCAAGATACAATGACAGTGTATTGGACGACCTTTACGAGAAGCAAACCCGCATGACGAACCCGAAAGCGCGTTCAAAGGTCATCAGGCAATTTGAGAAACGAGTGCTTGATGAAAAGGCGTACCAGTTTCACGTGCTCTGGTGGCAGCGGATCGTCCCGCATTGGGGCAAATTGAAAGGGTGGAAGATTACATCGAGTCACTACGTCAATCAAGATTTAAGGGACGTCTGGATCGCGCAGTAGTCAATGCGAGGATACAGGCTGGAGGAACCTCTGTGTCCTATCTTCGATCTTCAGTCGGCCGTGAGCCATGCGGCAGTACATCCTCAAGCGTCTGTTGTTAATGATCCCGACTCTGTTCGGGGTCGCCGTGCTCATCTTTCTGCTCCTTCGCGTTCTGCCGGGAGACATCGTTGAACTTAAATATGCAGGCGCCGGCGTCTATGCGCCGAAAGAGGCGCTCGCGCGGGAAAGGGTGCAACTCGGTTTAGACAAACCCATCTGGCAACAATTCGTGAGCTGGATGTGGGGTATTGTTCGTCTAGACTTCGGCACCTCGATGTGGACCGGCCAACCCATTACCCATGAAATCGCAATCCGTCTGGAGCTGAGCATTGAACTCGCCTTGATGGCAACCTTCGTCGCGATCCTGATTTCGATTCCCCTCGGGGCGCTTGCGGCTGTGAAGCAAGACACGTGGATCGATTACTTCGTGCGGATTTTCTCGATCGCCGGGCTCTCCATCCCGTCATTTTGGCTCGGCATTGTCATCATCCTCACTTTCATCATCTACTTCCGCTGGCTGCCGCCGCTTACCTTTACTCCGTTCTGGGTTGATCCGAAGGCGAATCTTTCACAGTTAATCTGGCCGGCCCTGGCGGTCGGCTACCGTTATTCGGCCGTGGCGACGCGTATGACGCGCTCGGTGATGTTAGAGGTATTGCGCGAAGACTACATCCGCACTGCGCGGGCGAAAGGGTTATGGGAACGAGCTGTTGTCATTCGCCATGCGCTCAAAAACGCACTGCTGCCGGTGATTACCGTAATCGGACTTGAGTTTGCGTTTCTCGTCGGCGGTTTGGTGGTCACCGAGCAGGTGTTCAACCTAAACGGTATCGGCAAGCTGTTCGTCGAAGCCATCAGCCAACGCGATTACACTATGGTGCAGAGTCTGGTGTTGCTCACTTCATTTGTTTTTATCTTTGTCAATTTTCTCGTGGATTTGATAAACGCCTGTTTGGATCCACGCATCCGTTATCAGTGAACCAAGATCGTTAAGTTCAAGGTTCAACCGTTCAATGTTCAAAGTGTTCGAAATACTCAAAGCGTTGGACGGAGTAAACTTTAAACTCAGTCGCTTCTTGACCTAGCGATGATGCAAGTCGCGATTAATACCCATGTCAACCACTACCTTTGCCGGACTCTTGTCTTCGCGCGCCAGCGCCCATTGGGCGCCATCGGTGCGGTCATCATAGGCATCATGATTGCGGCCGCCGTTCTTGCGGGGTTCGTTTCGCCCTACGATCCGTTGGCGACGGACTACGCAAAAATGCTGCAAGCGCCAAGTTCATTTCATTGGTTCGGAACAGACTCTTTCGGCCGAGACGTATTTACCCGGATCCTCTACGGCTCCCGAACGGCTTTATGGATCGGGTTTGTGTCTTCCTTCCTCGGGGCAACCCTGGGGGCGCTCATCGGCGTAACCAGCGCCTATTTCGGCGGCAAGATCGATCTGGTGCTGCAACGGTTCATGGATCTGCTTTTGTCGTTTCCATTGATCATTTTGGCCCTGGTGGTTGTTTCGTTGTTGGGCTCCGGCATGACGAATGTCATCTTCGCTATCACGGTTCCCATGGTGCCGCGGTGCGCCCTGGTGGTAAGAAGCAGCGCGCTCGCTTTGCGGGAGATGCCCTTCGTCGAGGCGGCCAGGGCATTGGGCTTTGGCCCCATGCGAATTATTCTCCGCCATATGATGCCCAATATCATGGCGCCGTACTTGATCATGCTGACCGCGTTTCTCGGTCAGGCGATTCTTTTGGAGGCCTCGCTTTCGTTCCTCGGTCTCGGCGTCGCGGAACCGCAAGCAGCCTGGGGTCTGATGCTACGCGGCGCCGCCGTCGAGTTTGCCGAACGCGCACCCTGGATGGCGATCTACCCGGGCATCGCCATTAGCTTGGCGGTTTTCGCTTTCAATCTCTTTGGCGACTCATTGCGCGACGCGTTGGATCCGAAACTGCGTATCTAAATGAACTTACTGCTATGAAGAGGTCAAAGGCGGGCTTTCTGAGTTGAGCCGGAACATTCTCACCACGGAGGAGCAAACGCACGCTCCTTGATTCGCGCGTTGTTTGTTGAATTCCTTAGTAGGTCGCGCCGCTCACCCGCCGGAATTCGCATCGAGTAGAGAATCTTGTTAGTTTGTGGAACGGGAAAATATGAGCTTCTCCGAAAACGCGGACTCGAACCATGGATCGGGAGCTAAGAAATGAGGCCTGGATGTCAACGCTGAGAAGGCTCTCCACTTCGGCGATACTGCTGTGGGGGATGGTGGTCGTAGTTGGCATCTACTTTGTTTATCAAAAAGTTCCGGCTTGGTTCGAAAAGGATTCCGATCCGCGTTCCCCTGAGTTCTTGGGCAAGATTGCCGCAGAAATCAACAGGTCCGTACCGGTCATGATCGATCAAGAAACTGAGCTCATGCCCGTCGCTGGTGCCCCCGGGATGCTTATCTATAACTATCGCCTGGTGAGCTACTCTGTAGCGCAACTGGATCACAGCAGATTTGCTACTGGGGCGAAAGAAAAACTAACTCAGGGCGCCTGTAACCGCCCCGAAACTCGGGATGATTTTCTAAAAAAGGGCGTGACCTTACGCTACTCCTATTTCGATAGGGATAAACAGCACATTGCGACCGTCGACGTGGCACCGTCGGACTGCGGATTTTAGCAGAATGGAGAAATGGAGTGTTGGGTTTAAATGCATTACTCCATCACTCCAGTTTCTACGACGTTACTTCAGAATCTCCTTCGCTTTCGGCACCAGCACTTTATCGAGCTCGAAAACTGCGCGGACGTTGCGTTCGAGCTCTGCACCGTCGAGGGGGTTGATATCCAATTTCGCTTTCGCAGCTTCGGCTAGGAATTCCGGGTCCTTCATGGTTTGCACAAAAGCGTTTCGCAGAGTTGCAACCTGGTTTTTGGGCGTCTTCGGCGGCAGAACATACGGGCGAGCCGTTGGTCCCACGCTGTGGACCAAGGCGTTAACGAGTCTTTTGGCCTCGTCGCTCTTCGCGTAATCGATGGCTAACGGTACATTGGGAAGCTCCGGATGTCGCTTGGCAATGGTTTGTAAGACGATGACGACGTTACCCGAGTCTAACTCGTTTCGCCACGTTGATCTGAAAGATTCCCATGCATTGCATACGCCTTGAACCTCGCCGCTGTTAAAGGCCAACCTGACGTCGGCTGTTCCCTTGAATCCCGACACTAACTGCATGGGGAGTCCAATGGTGGCCGCTAAGACTTTGGGGATATCGTCAGTGGCCGATCCCACGCCAACCCCTCCGAGCTTCACGATCGTTTTGGCAGACAGCCACTGATCCATGCTGGTAATCCCGGTGGCCTTGGACACTCCCAAAGCATAGTTGTCTTGTGTCGGGACGCCAATATACTCAAACCTACGGGCATCGAACTCGATTCCCGGTTTGTCCAATAGCTGCTGTAAAAAGAGCCCTCCAATAAAATGCCCGATTGTCAATCCATCCGGTTTGGCGATGTTGTACATGTAATTGGCTGAAATCAGAAAACCGGCTCCCGGCATGTTTTCCACGACAAACGTCGGATTCCCCTGGATGTGCTTTCCCATATGTCGGGCTATCGTCCGGGAGTAGGTGTCGTAACCGCCGCCGGCTGAGGCGCCGACGATAATCCTGACCGTCTTGCCTTTGTAAAAAGAATCCTGAGCCTTCGCCGGGCTGGCCAACATGAGCACAAGCGAAGGTACGGCAGCGACTAGGCATGCGAGAACTTTGTTCATGATTCCTCCTACTAGATTGTGCCGCATGGATTGCGGTAGCTTTACTTCAGTATCTCTTTCAGCTGGTCCACCAGGGCCGCGTCCATCTTGAAAAGTTGCAGGACGATTTTGTCGATTTCTTCGCCGGTCAAGGGGTCGGTATCGAGGCGTGATTTCTTGGCGTCGGCGATGAATTCGGGATCCTTCAGCGTTTCGCCAAAGGCTTTGCGCAGCAACAGCACACGATCTTTGGGCGTGCCCGGCGCGACCGCGTAGGGTCGAGTGATGGCGGCCGGATCGTGGCCGCCGTACTTCAGCAACAGTTTGGCGTTTTCGTTGGGCGCGAAGTCCACAGCATTGGGCACCTTGGCAAGCTCCGAATGGGGCTTGGGATTGACCTGCAGGACGACGAACACGTTGCCGGAATCGAGTCCTTGGCGCCAGATCGACTTGATCGACTCCCATTGCCAACAGCCGCCGGCTACTTCACCCGCCTCGGCCGCAAGTCGAACCTCCGCCGTTCCTTTATAGCCGGCCACGAGTTGGATCGGCAGCTTGAGCGCCGCAATCAAAAGCCTGGCGGTATTGTAAGTCGTGTCACCGGGGGCGACGCCGCCGAGTTTTACCGGCGTTTTGGCGTTTCTCAAGGCGTCGAAGGTGGTGATGCCGCTCGCTTTGGTGAATGCGCAGGCGACGTTGTCTTGGGTCGGGATGCCGATGTACTCGAACTTGCGCGCGTCGAATTCGATGCCGGGCTTACCGATCACTTGGTTGATCACCTGATTGCCGTGAAAGTTGAGGATGGTCAGACCGTCGGGTTTGGCCACGTTGTAGACATGGTTGGCGGCCAGGAGACTGGCGGCGCCGGGCATGTTCTCGACGACCATGACCGGGTTCCCGGGAATATGCCTGCCCATATGGCGGGCGATGAGGCGCGAATAGGTATCAAACCCGCCGCCGGCAGAAAAACCCACAATCAGCTTGATCGTTTTTCCTTCATAGTAGGGCGCGGCACTCTCGGCCGGGGGTGCGAGTAACCAGCTCAGAACGGAGGCCAAGAAAGCGTACCTCAAGTGTTTAGACATTCTTATGAGCTCCTCTAGAAACCTAGTCGGAATTAATCAAATGGCTATTAACTATGAATCGCAAGTTGCTGTCAACGGTCGCTGAGTAGCAGGTTTCTTAGCTCTTTTTCCCATGAACGGCTGCCTGCGGCATCCCATTGACAGTCAAGTTGGAGGATTTGTCCCGGCTCAGTGAAATTTTGCAGCTTCGCCAGTGCTGCGGCAAGGACGTCTTCGTGCCTGCTCTGCTCGCCGGGACGGCCGAAGGTGCGACCCACCGGATGGTCGATAAAAATCGCGCGCGGAGGTGGAACTCTGGTCAGGATATCGAGAACCGTGCCGGCGACGAGGGTAGATATCCCGCAGCTCTCGATCACATGAGCGACGAGACCGACGGTCTCGTGGCAGAAGGGTCAGTAGGGTATCAGCAAGGCAAGGTCAACCTCGGCTTGCTTTAGCTCCCGCGCTATCGCAGGGGCGAGCCTGGTCTCAACTTCTTGGTGCTGCCGGAGGCCACCCTTAAACGAAACATGAACTGGGGATAAATCTCCGGCGACTCCCTGCTTTACGAGATTGACCAGCGCCGCCATCGGAAAAACGATTTCAGGGTCCTGGCGCGGTACCGGGCCAATGCGCGAGTGGTGATCAATCACGATCTGACTCGGTTTGGAATCAGACGGAACGAGCCGGTAGCTCGCGTCTTCGCCCGGGAGGAAAGGCTCCTGGTCTCGGAGCCGCAAGGCGGCGCTGGTCACAAGTGCAATGCGCGACTCGCTAACCGGTTTCTTTGTCGGTAACCAGGAAGGCTTCGACGGCGCGGCTAGTACTCGCGGCGGCTTCGGTGCCGAGGCCTGGGCCATAATGGGCAGATATTCCAGAGCCATATGCTTATAATGCTCTCCTTTGGAATTTCCCTGTCGTGAAACCGATGCAATCGCAAAATACTGTAATCGTCTAGCGGGCGTCAACCTTCCCGGTTAGTTGGTGATGTATGCGTCAAGTGATTTGATGATGAGGATGTGATAAGCAAAGGTCACCTATGGTTGATGTTCGTGCTAACTATCGCATGATAGTCGACCGCATTGGCGACGCGGCGACGAAAGTGGGCCGAAAGCCGGAAGAAATCAAGATTTTGGCGGCGGGAAAATCACAAAGTGTTGAGTTTATCCGAACGGCTATTACAGCGGGTGTGCGTATGATTGGCGAGAACTATGTTCAAGAGGCTGAGGTCAAAAGACAAGCGGTCTCGGAATCGGTGGAATGGCACATGATCGGCCATCTGCAACGTAATAAGGCAAAGGCAGCGGTCAAGATCTTTGATCTGATTCAATCACTAGATAGCGTGGCTTTGGCTCTCGAACTGAACAACGAGGGCAAGAAACAGGAGAAAAGGATTAGAACCTTGATCGAAGTCAATCTTGGGGGTGAAGCAACGAAGTCGGGAATCGCCGAAGATCGAATCAAGGAGCTCTTTAGAGTTGTGGGTGATTTGACTTATCTTGGGGTTGAAGGCTTGATGACTGTTCCACCTTTCAAGGAAAATCCCGAAGAGCAGCGTCCCTACTTTAGTTCGCTGCGCGAGCTGCAAATGGAGCTGAGGAGCTTGAAGATTCCCAATGTTAATCTGAAAGAGCTCTCCATGGGAATGACCCACGATTATCCCGTCGCCGTCGAGGAAGGAGCCACCATCGTGCGTATCGGTACGGCTCTCTTTGGCCCGAGACAGACTTAGGAAAATCATGTTTATCATGGCGAATCTGATCGTTGCCTTGGCCCAGGTCCTGGATTATGTCCTATGGGCCTATTGGTGGATCCTTTTGGGCCGAGTTGTGATTTCATGGGTTAACGCTGACCCCGACAATCCTATTGTCCGCTTTCTTTATATGGCGACGGAGCCTGTGCTGGCTAGAGTGCGTCGCTGGTTGCCGGTTTATGCCGGCGGGTTTGATCTATCGCCGATCGTGGTTTGGATCGCGGTGATTTTTTTGCAACGTTTTCTGATTCAGTCACTCTATGATCTGGCACATACGCTTAGGTAGTTAGGTGGGTATGGTTTGGCCAATGAAATCGCGGTGCCGGTGACAGCCATGGGAATCCCTAACCGTGGCGAAATGAATATTCAGGAGGTTTGGGAAAGTGAAGATTTTTCTGGCCGGAAACTGGGTTGATAAACCAAAAAAGTTCGAGGTCAAAAACCCGTTCGACAACTCTGTGATCGATACGGTGCCAAGAGCCGATGCCGCAGATCTGGAGAAGGCGTTGGCCTTCGCGGAGCGCGGCGCCAAAGTGATGGCGAAGCTTTCCAGTTACGAGCGCTGGAAAATTTTGCGTAAGGCGGCAGATCTCATGGCCTCCCACAACGAAGATTTGGGCCAGATCATTTCTAAAGAGGAAGGAAAAATTATCGCCGAGGGGCGCGGCGAAGCCAGCCGGGCGGTGGAAACGATGATGGGATCGGCGGAGGAGGCGAAGCGGATCCATGGAGAAACAATCCCGCTGGACGCGGACCCCACCGGAAGCAAGAAGCTTGGGTTCACCTTGCGAGTCCCTTGCGGGGTCGTTGCGGCGATTGCGCCGTTCAATTTCCCACTCAATTTAGTTTGTCACAAAGTCGGGCCCGCCCTGGCGGCAGGGAATACCGTGATAGTGAAGCCGGCATCCGATACGCCGCTCTCGGCGTTGAAGTTGACCGAGATTTTACTTGAGTCGGGACTTCCACCGGAAGGAATACAATGTATCACTGGCTCGGGCGGCGAAATCGGCGATGCTTTGGTTGCGGACCGACGGGTGCGTAAAGTCACGTTTACCGGGAGTCGGGAAATCGGTGATCGGATCTGCCGTACCGCAGGGATTAAAAAGGTCACTATGGAACTGGGTTCAAACAGCCCAGTTATCGTGATGCCCGACGCCGATATGAACAAAGTTGCGGCCGCCATAGCGATGACGGGCTACGGCAACGCCGGGCAGACTTGCATCTCCACACAACGGGTGCTGACGGCGAAGAAAGTCTACGGTGATTTTCTCGGTGCCCTGAAGCCGAAGGTTGAAGCTCTCGTGGCTGGCAATCAACTCGACGAAACGTCTAAAGTTGGACCCATGGTGAAGGAGAGTGAAGCCGTCCGGGTAGACGATTGGATCAAGGAAGCGATTGCCGGTGGTGCGCGGCTGGTCGCTGGCGGGGGAAGACGCGGCGCCATCTATATGCCGGCCGTGGTTGCCGACGTAAATCCGGACATGCGCATTTCCCGCGACGAGTTGTTCGGGCCTGCCGTCGCGGTAACGCCGTTTGACACGATTGAAGAAGCGATCGCTTTAGCCAACGATAGCATTTATGGGCTGGCGGCGGGCATTTTTACTGAGAACGTCGAATGGGCGATGAAGTTCGCCCGGGAAACGGAAGCGGGCAATCTCCACGTCAATTGGGGTTCGCAGTGGCGCGTCGATTTGATGCCTTACGGCGGTCTCAAAGACTCCGGCTTCGGCAAAGAAGGCCCACGTTACGCCGTGGAAGAGATGACCGAACTTAAAATGGTCGTATTTCATTTGAATAGTTGAACGCAGCGACGACTGTTCAAAGTTCAAGGTTCAACGTTCAATGTCAAAGACATCTGCGCACCTTGAACTTTGAACATTAAACCTTGAACTATCTTGGATCGAAAATGAGAACAGACGGAAGAAAACCACGGCAACTAAGGCCATTGACGATTACACCAAGCTACTTGAAGACGGCCGATGGCTCGGTGTTGATCGAGGTGGGAGACACTCGAGTCATTTGTACGGCCAAGTTGGAAGAGCGGGTGCCGCAATTCCTGCGCAACAGCGGAAAAGGTTGGATTACAGCCGAGTATGGCATGCTCCCTGGCTCTTCTCAGGTTCGCATTGGCCGTGAAGCGGCGCGCGGTAAGATCGGCGGAAGAACCCACGAGATTCAGAGGCTTATTGGTCGGAGCCTCCGGGCCATTGCCGATCTGAGGAGTCTCGGTGAAAGGACCATCTGGGTTGATTGCGACGTGATCCAGGCCGACGGAGGAACACGGACGGCTTCAATCACCGGCGCTTACGTGGCGCTTCGGGCAGCCGTTGCTCATTACTTGGCGCGGGGAACTCTCGCGACAGACCCGATCCAGGATTCTGTTGCAGCCGTGAGTGTGGGCCTCATCGATGGTAAAGTTCTGCTAGATTTGTCCTATGAAGAAGACAGCCGGGCGGATGTCGATATGAATTTCGTCATGACCGGTTCCGGTAAGTTCGTCGAAGTGCAGGGCACGGCAGAGAGCGTCCCGTTTACCAGTAAGCAGATGGAGCGGATGACACAGATGGCGCAGGATGGAATTCGCGAATTGATCAACGCGCAGAAGCAAGTGCTCGCCTCCATCGTCTGAATGACTTAATCGTGACTGAATTGCTGGTGGCTACCACGAATCTTGGGAAATTTGCCGAGGTTCAATCCTACCTCAAGCATTTTCCAATAAGGCTTCTTTCGTTACAAAGTTTGGAAGACTTTCCTGTGGTGGTGGAAGACGGCTCCACTTTCGAAGAAAACGCGCTTAAGAAGGCAAAGAGCCTGGCGGCGTTTTCGGGTTTTCTTACATTGGCCGACGATTCAGGTTTGGAGGTTGACGCGCTGAACGGGGCGCCGGGGATATACTCCTCGCGGTATTGCGGGGAAGAAGGGAATGATCAAAAGAACAATGAGAAACTGCTTGAGGAGTTGAAAGAAGTTCCGCAAGGAAAGCGCACAGCGCGCTTTGTCTGTGCGTTGGCGATGTGCGCGCCGAGATCTCGCGAAATGACGCCATGGACCGTGCGCGAATCATGTGAAGGAAGCATTGCCTTCAATCTCCGAGGACGGAACGGTTTCGGCTACGATCCGCTGTTTTTTTATCCGCCTCAGGGCAGGACATTTGGCGAAATTGATCGTGAAATGAAGGCAATAGTTAGCCATCGGGGGAAAGCACTCGAAAAATTGGCGCAGATCTTGCCGTCAATCGTAGATCTGGAGACAAAACCTTGATTTCAACTCGCGCCTGTGTAGAATGAAGCGTTGTTTGACGGGGCGTAGCGCAGCCTGGTAGCGCACCTGCCTTGGGCGCAGGGGGTCGGAAGTTCGAATCTTCTCGCCCCGACCAACGAACAATGGTATGTGCTGAGCTATGAGTACTGAGTAATATGGGGCGGAGGGGAAATTACCCTCAGTACTCAGGACTCGTTTCTCGATTGTGCGCCAGTAGCTCAGCTGGATAGAGCAACGGCCTTCTAAGCCGTAGGTCAGGGGTTCGAATCCCTTCTGGCGCGCCAGCTTGAGTTTGTTTTTGCGGTGAGTGTAGCTCAACGGTTAGAGCACTGGACTGTGGCTCCAGGGGTTGAGGGTTCAAATCCCTTCACTCACCCCAATTCTTGAAAACGCCGAGGATCGAAGATAGAGGATGGGGGAATAATGATTCTTGAATCTCGATCTTCGATCCTCGGTTTATTGCACGGATGGGCCGCTAGCTCAGTTGGTAGAGCAGCTGACTCTTAATCAGCGGGTCCGGAGTTCGAGTCTCCGGCGGCCCACCATTTACTTCAAAGTAGAGCATACGGGCTTGGCTGCCAAAGGTCATTTCGTCCCAGGAGCAGGTTGTCTCGCCTGAGGGCTAGTGAGATAATTGGCTTAATAATTCGTATCATCACGGGAAACTGTGACGCGGTCGGGGAAACAATCGCGTGAACGAAGGAATGACTTACTCGATGCGCCTGGAGGTTTATCTCCAGTCAGCCGTGCTGCGTGGCATCCTCGCTACAAATCAGGAGCGTCTGAGTAACTATTTGATTCTCAGAGAAGGGGACGAGGTGTTCTCTCTCAGAGAGGCCACGCTGGAAGGCTTAAGCCGAAAGCCGGTCGCGACGAGTTCTGACGAGTATCTTATCTATATGCAGGAAGTGCTTCTCATTGCGGATCTAAGCCCTCAACTAGGCTCCGAACGGGGAGGGCTGGAACATCTCTACGTAAAAAAGGAGGCGAGCAAAGCGCTGCTGGTTGTCGGGCCGTTCTGGCTTCGCGGAAATATCCATGTTCTACCGGGACGTGCCCCGCACGATCTGTTGATGGCAAAAACACGCTTCGTTCCGGTAACCGACGCAACTTTGCTTGATCGCCCGGAGGTTGTGCCACGTACCTATTTGGTCAATCGCACCAAGATCGGTTTCATCACGGCCGCGACCGAAGGTCTGGAAGAATTATAGAAAGTGAATCCTAAAATTGCCCTATCCGACTGAAATTAACCATATTAAAGCGGACGGCCGCATTCGGATCACCTGGGATGATGGTCACGTCGGAGAATACCCCCAGGAGTATCTTCGTGGCTACTGTCCTTGCGCCCTGTGTCAAGGACACGGCCTGCAAAGAAATTTCATCTCCGTACCCGGCGCCAAGTTAGAGGAGATCCGTTCCGTGGGTAACTACGCCATCGAATTCAGATGGCACGATGGTCACAGCACTGGAATCTACACTTACGACTATCTGCGATCTCTTTGCCCCTGCAGCAGTTGCCAGGAACGGCAATCTGATCCGACCTGAAACAGCCTTTATCCCCTTTTTGAACTGTTATTTAACTCCTAGCTTGTTTCTCTAGGAGTTCTCATCAGCGCAAGGAGCGCTTTTGAAGGCAGAAGAGCGGAAACGATACATTGATTCAAGCAACTAGCGCTTGACTTAGTCCCACCCGTTTTTTACTCTGCTTCCCTAGTTCGTGGAATTTGAAATGTTGAGTCAAACTTCCGGTGCGAGAGTGGCGGAACTGGCAGACGCACTAGACTTAGGATCTAGCGGGCAACCGTGGGGGTTCGAGTCCCCCCTCTCGCACCAA
>DAIRFP010000283.1:0-6017 GCA_036794995.1 Thermodesulfobacteriota bacterium
GTCGCTATGCCGAGGTAAATACCGATGGAGAGCAAATCTTGAACCACGGTCGCCAGCGGGCCGCTGCCAAAGGCCGGATCGATTCCTAGCCGGTGCAGCATCCACGGGAGCGCCATGGCAACGAAATTGGCCGTCGCACATGCCCCGAAAATAGCCAGAGCAACCGCTAACACGATCCCATCCCCGCCCCAGCGCCAAACACCAATCGGATAAAATACACTTGCCAGCGTTAGGCCGATCATCAGGCCCGTGAGAATTTCGCGGCGGAGCACGCTGCCTATAGGCACTCCGACGGACAGTCCCCGAATGATCAGGGCTTCGGTTTGAGTGCCCACCGCGTCGGCGAGGTAGACAATCCCCGGGATGAAAAACGCAATCATCACGTTGGCCTTTAGCTCCCCCTCGAAAAACCCGACGATATCCGCTGCCAGAATCGCCCCGGCAAGCCCGAGCAGGAGCCATGGCACGCGATGCCAAAACCGCCTGCTGATGGGCTCTTCGCTGGCAGTTCTTGCCATCGAAGTATCTCTCAGAAAGCCGCTCATTCTCGCCAGGTCTTCGTCATGCTCGTGCAGCAACACAGCAAGCAGACGATCAGGCGGAAGAAAGCCAATAAAGCGACCCGCGTCGTCGACCACCGCCAGCGCGCTCTCGCCGTGTTGGACCGCTTTCCAGGCCGCTTTCTCCTGGTCCACTCCGGGCGCAACCACTGGAGGATCATCGTCCATGATATCGCTGACCTTAGCCTCGGCCAGGGCGCCGAATAAAGCTTCGATTTTGAGAACTCCCACGAGCTTTCTGTCGTCGCAGACTCCGATGTGGGTCGCGCTTTCGAAAGTCATGCCTTCGAGAGATCGTCTTAGCTCGCTCACCTGAGTGTTCGGAGACGCAATCGGAACGAGAGTTCGCACATGCTCGGATGCGGTTTCAGAAACAAAGTCTTGGGCGAGATTCGGCTCCTCTGCCATCATAAATATCCTCCAAAGAATAATTGAGCGAATATAGCGATTAGCAAGGCAGACCGGCAACACCGCCAGCGGCTCCGCTCCCTAATGGATGGCATAAAGAAACGACAAGACTAGCAGACTGCTGAAAAAGCCTCATATGCTTCGTGGCGCTCAATCGCCTCGCTTCAACGTACTGCTAAGCCTCCGCTCGTCGATTTTTCGCGCGCCTTGCCTCTGAGCCTTTTTGAGCAGCCTGCAAACAGAGGTTTTCATCAACCTGCTAGGGCCGCCGGAAAAGAAAACTCCCGACGCTTCTTTAAGACCGGTATAGCGGCAAGAATGCCGTTCACGCCGTCAGGGCGGCGGCCTTGAGCGCCTTGTACGTTGTGTAACCTCCAGACAGATTCCAAGACCGATACCCATGCTGCGTCAGGAAGCGCGCGGCGTAGTACGCCCGCTGTCCCACGGCGCAGCAGAGCCAGAGATCGCGATCCTTTGGCAGCTCGACGTAGCGGGAGCGCAGCTGCGAGAGCGGGAGGTTGATCGCGTTTGGAATGTGCCCGCCGGCAAACTCGTCGGGTTCACGCACGTCGACCAACAACGCTCCGGCGCGATCTAGTTCGCGCCAGTCGGCCACGGGCATGTCGCCGTTCAGCACGTTCTCGGCGAGCATGCCGGCGAGGTTAACCGGATCTTTCGCGGCGCCGAACTGCGGTGCGTAGCACAGCTCGACTTCGGCGAGGTCGTGCACTGTGCCATTGAATTGAATCGCGGTGGCGACGACGTCGATGCGTTTTTCTACGCCTTCAAACCCCACCGCTTGCGCGCCAAGGATGCGGCCGTCGGGCACCGAGAAAAGGACCTTCAGATGAATCGCTTGCGCGCCCGGGTAATAGCCGGCGTGATGCCCCGGGTGAAGGTAAACTTTCTGGAAGCTCGTGAAGCCGGCGCGCCGCAGTCCTTTCTCGCTGGCGCCCGTCGACGCCACGGTTAGTCCCAACACACCCACGACCGCGGTGGCCTGGACGCCACGGAAATGGGTCACCCGCCCGGCAATAGATTCGGCGGCAACTCGTCCTTCCCGATTCGCCGGTCCCGCCAGTGGCAGCACCGTTTCTTGACCCGTGAGCACGTCTTGAACTTCGACGACGTCGCCGACTGCCCAAATGCTCGGATCGGACGTTCGCATCTGGGCATCGACGACAATGCCGCCGCGAGGCCCAATCTGCAGACCCGCATCCTTGGCAAGGGCGGTCTCGGGCCGCACCCCGATGGCCAGGATGACAAGATCCGCGGGCAAGCGCGCGCCGCTCTCGGCCACGACCATCAAGCCGCCACCGTCATGCTTTTCAATGCGCGCAAGACCGTCGCCTAAATGGAGCTGTACGCCTTTGCCGACAAGGTGCTCCTTAAGCGGCACCGCCAACTCAGGATCCAGCGGAGGCATCACCTGTGGCAACTTCTCTAAAATCGCCACCGACAGCTCACGATGGATCAAGTTCTCGACCATCTCCAAGCCGATGAAGCCGCCACCGACAACGACCGCGGTCTTGGCGTCGCGATCGGCAATCCATGAACGGATGCGGCGTGAGTCGGGAATGCTGCGCACCGCGAAGACGCCGGGGAGGTCGACCCCAAGCAGTGGGGGGCGGATCGGCGCCGCCCCAGGTGACAGCACAAGCGCGTCGTAGCGCTCCGTGAGACTGTTGCCGGTGCGCCCATCGCGCACCGTAATCGTACGTGCGCTGCGGTCGACGCCGGTGACTTCGGTATCCGTGTGCACCTCAATATTGAATCGATCGCGGAACATTTCTCGCGACGCCACCAGCAGCCTGCGCTCGTCAGATATGACGTTGCCGACGTAGTACGGCAGCCCGCAGTTCGCGAACGAAACATAGGGTCCGCGATCGAACATGACAATCTCAACGGACTCGTCAAGCCGCCTCAGTCGAGCCGCGCAGGATGCGCCACCCGCCACGCCGCCGACAATGAGCACGCGACGTCGCATGCTGCTGTTCTGAGAAGAAGAAATTTGCCAGTTGGCCTGGTCACTCATATCAACTCCGATCAAGATAGTTGCAACTATCTTAGCACACCTGAATGACACCGACAGATCCCTGGCACCTTCGAAAGGCCTCCTCCTTCATATTGGCGCACACTTTCCGACGACCTTTCTGCATGCGACGAAACCCTTTCTCACCACTAAGATCGCGAAGGACACGAAGATCGGATAACCAAGAGGGCATCGAATCTTAAAAAAATGTTTTCTGCCTTCGCGCTCTTCGTGGCGATACTTGTCTTTCTTGTTTAGTTGCGGCTCTGCCGCGCTGGGTTCTGTGCGGTTCACTTGTTGCTGAACGCTCATCTACGATAGAACTGTCAGGAACCCGAAGAAAGGAAGACAGATGAAAAAACAATTGACTGTATGGGGATTGATACTCGGTTTAGTCTTTATGGGTCAGTCAACAGCTTATGCTGCCGATGCGAACCAGGGCAAGGAAATGTACATGCAATATTGCAGCTCTTGCCACGGTCAGGACGGCAGAGGAAGCGGGTCCGTTAGCGCGTTCTTGAAAGTTAAAGTGCCCGATTTAACCCTTCTCAAAAAGAACAACAAAGGAATTTATCCAATGGATCAAGTCATTTTAGCGATCGATGGACGTCGCAAGCTCCGGTCTCATGGGGATTCCAAGATGCCGGTGTGGGGCGAGAGCTTTAGCCGCGAGGTCAAAGACCCCAAGTCCGCCGAAGTGACCGTGAGTTTGAAGGAAAAAGTTATTGCTGAGTATGTCGCCACCCTTCAGCGGTAACCCTGGTAGTGCAATTTCGGTTGTTGTTCCGCAAACTAAAGATCGCGGTTGGGTCCGGTCTCTTACGGATAACCGCGACCGCCTTCGCGAAGATTGTGATTGACTATGATCTCGCCTGGGGCAGCCCGACTTCACTACTCCATGGTCACAGCCTCCTCCATAAACGATGACGCGGCTTCGATCGATCCAACTGAGTTGCTTGGCGAACGACAGGCCGTCCTTCACACAATCTCGCGGCTAAAGAATCACACGATTCTCATGGAGGGTTGACGGCTGCTTCAGTCTTTTGTTAAAGGAGGATCAGAATCGTCATAAGAGGAGGGCTGGCCATGGATTTTACGCTCGACAGTTTCGCATCGGAGTGTCATAAGATTCTCAAAGAAGATCCCAGTCCCGTGGGACGGGTCAAAGTTCGTGATCTGGTGCAGGAGGTACTCAAGGACGAAAAGTTTCTCAAGACCTATCTCAACGAAAACACGCCGGATCGCCAGGTGATTTATGAAGATCCGGACCTGGGTTTCTGCATCTGCGCGCACATGAGCCACGGCGCCAGAGAAGCCAACCCGCACGATCACGGTAGCTCCTGGGCGATCTATGGGCAGGCCATCGGCGAGACGGAAATGAGCGACTGGGAAGTCCTCGAACCGGCCGCTGAAGACAAGCCGGGCAAAGTCCGGCGCGCCCGAGCTTACTCGCTCAAGCCCGGCATGGCGCACATTTACAACGAGGGGGACGTGCACTCGCCCAAACGAGTAACCACGACGGGCCTCATTCGCATCGAAGGCAAAAATACCCAGAAAATGAAGCGCTTCGCCTACAAGGCCGTGTGACGCAACCCTCACTGCACGAGGAATCTCAACTTTTAAATTTCCGTAGAGCAAGCGGGCGGAAAGGCTGCTTTCAGGTGAGTGATCTCATCTGAAACAGCCTCCCCCTTTTTTTCGCTCGCTATCCCTGAAACCGTGCGCCGAAGCTTGTGCGATTAGTCTAACGAATACTTTAGAAAGTCGCGCATTTCATCGATGGGCTCCGCGGGCTTTTCCTCCTGTAATGCTTTCGCAGGGATGACCAACACCGGCCGATCTGAATGGCGCACGACTTTCTCAGTTACGCTGCCCAACACCCAACGTTTGACGCCGGAACGGCCATGGGTGCACATCGCAATTAAACTATCAGGCTCCGCGGCAGCCTCGATAATTTCCCGCGCGGCTTCCCGATCCGAAGCGCGCGACACTATCTCAATAAGCCCTTGGTGCTTTAACTCTCGTACCTTGCTGTCGAGGTAACCGAGCGCGTCCATTTTCGCCTTAGCTTCCAACTTCTCCCAGTCGGGAATGGTGCCCTCAAACGTAGAAATGACCTGCCTGAGGTTATAGGCGCGCAAAAGCACCGTTTCAAACGCCAGCTCTTTCGCCAGTCCGGTGATATAAGGCAGCACCTTTTCCGCTAGAGGCGAACCGTCGAGAGGCACAATAACCCTCTTGATGGCGCTTTCGCCTTCGCTTTTTCCGTGCTCTGTCGCCCGTACCAAGAGTAACGAATTAGTCGTTCCACGCAGGACTTTCTCAACCACACTCCCCAGCAACCAGCGGTCTATACCGGAGCGGCCGTGAGTAGCCATGGCAATCAAAGTATTGCGCCCATCGGCCGCCTTTTCGATCACGACGTCTTCCGGCTTTCCTTTTCTCACGGTCCAACCCACGACGTCCGGAAAGGTCTTGCTCATGTGTTCCAGATAAGCTTCGCTACGATGCACACAATCAGTAATGAATGCATCCAGGTTCCGCACATTCGCCATCATCGTGGAGGTGACCGTCCCCACCAGGTCCACCACCCCCAGTAGATCGACAGGGATCTTGAGCTTCCCCGCCAGGTAACGAGCGTAGGGTAGCACCTGTTCGGCGACTTTCGATCCGTCCAACGGTACCAAGATTCGTCTATACATAGTCAGCACCTCTTGTTTTTAAAAGGTGTCAGGCACGGCCGCCTTTAGACAACAGATACGCAACGCAACCGTCCAGAGCCAGCGCAAAGCGAGATGATCACGGCGCGGACCTTCTGCGTGCCGGTCAACGCATTCATCGGCTATGTTCATCCCGCGATTTGCCGCGAGACTAATGAATTCCTGCTCGGTCTTTTGCCAGGAAAACTCCGCGCGCAGGTCCACTCATAGCTCAACAGCTTTGTGACGAGCTTCCAATTTCTCGGGGACTTTTCTATGACCTGCCATGCCATTTTGTTGTTCCCTTAAGAAATGCCG
>DAIRFP010000284.1:0-5931 GCA_036794995.1 Thermodesulfobacteriota bacterium
TGGAAGCGTCCCTATGAAACAAGGCAAAGCCGTAACGTTGGATCTGAATCTCGCCGCCGCCGAAATCGTAGCGATCGATCCATCGCCAGAACAGGTGTCGTATGCGCAATCTCGCAAAGCCGCCGAAGGCGTACAGTTCCAAGCTGTCGACGCCCGCTCGATGCCTTTTGAGAGTGGGAAATTCGACGTTTCCGTATCTGCACTCGTACTCAATTTCATACCCGACCGTGAAAAAGCCGTTTCCGAAATGCGCCGCGTGGTGCGACCGGGCGGAAAAGTAGCCGCCTACGTTTGGGATTTCGCCAGTGGCAAGGGCACTGCCGAGCACCTGAATTCCGCGGTCAAGGAACTCGAAGGTCCTGCTTTCCGCCGTGCCGGACTCTATTCTGAAAGCACAACTTAGGAAAGTTTGAAGAGTCTCTTCGAATCTGCCGGATTAACCAGTGTAGAGACACGACCTATAGAAATACCAGTGACATTTCGAGACTTCGACGACTATTGGAATTCAAACACGGCCTTCGCGTCACCCGTCGGAGCTGTCATTAAGGGTTATGCGGAGGAGAAACTACAGCACCTGATGCAGTTGGTTAAGACTAAATTGCCCATCGACAGCGGCGGGGCGATCTCTTACACGGCGCGGGTCAATGCGGTCAGAGGCAGCACCTGACAAAGGGTAAGGAGCGAGGGTCAGGCATAAGTCTGGACTTTACCGACAAGACTTAATCATACAAGCTTTTTATGAACCCACCGTCTTCCAGCGACTTTAAAATACTCGCGTCCACAAAGAAGCTCGGATCGGCGCCTTTGGCTTTGGGATTTTCCTTCGAGAGGCTTTCCAGCACTGTCTTGATACCGTTCGGGGAGGGATACGGAATCCGGTCGAAGTACAGATTGGCGTACTGATCGTAGGTGCGCTCGGCGTATTTCGCCTGGTCGGCGTTCATGCGCATTTTCTTGAGGATGATTTGAACGCTGTCTTTCTTGTTTTTTTTGAAATAAGCGATGCCTTCCACGTACGCTCTTAGAACCCGCGTCGCTTGATCGCGGTTCGCGCGGAGATAGCTTCGCGTCGAGACCATCATGCTCTGGAGATAATGAATATTCATCTTGGCGAGATCGGCGATCACGCGAAAGCCGTTGTCTTCGGCGATGAAATACGACGGGTCGGTCAACACAGCGCCATCGACGAGCTTCTTTTGCAAGCTGATCAGCATGGTCGGCGACGAGCCGACCTGTAATATCTGCAGCTCCTCGGGCCGGATCTTCCAGACGTCCAAGACCATCGTCAACACCGAATGCGAGGAAGAGCCGAAGGTGGTGATGGCGATCTTTTTCCCTTTGATCGCTTCCGGCGTGTCGATCTCGGGACGCACCAGAACGCGATGAACGCCCTTATTGTTTTGCGCCGCGACCATAACAAGATCGGACCCCCTGAGCGTCGCAGTGATCACGGCGCCGCCACCGGCCGTAGCGAACTGAATGTCTCCGGCGAGAAGCGCATTGACGCCTCGCGCCGCCCCACCGCCGATAAAGATCGCTTCGGCTTCGATGCCGTGCTTCTTGAAGAAACCGCGTTCCTCGGCGACCCAGATCGCGCTATTGGTCGGGCTGAACGCACCCATGCCGATCCGAATCTTGTCAAGGCTCCAGACGGTTGCCGCGTCTAGCCAACTCATTATCGCCATCAGGAAAAACAGACGAAGCCTCCCCCGACGCATCGTTTTTATATATAGACGTCGCCATAGCCACTGACGATTTAATGACATAGTGTTTTGCCTCGAGAGTAACTTACCAGATCGAATTACTCTCTGCTATTCCAGAGTCCGCGGCAAGGCTATCCCGTATAGAGTCGCGTGCTACTCAGAGCAATGACACCGAGTTTTGCTTGACACAAAAGACCTGACAGCAGTAAGGGTCTTGAAGCATCGGAACAAGGTTAAACACTTCTCTTTCGTCATTGATCTGATGCGGGAAACACTATATGGAGGGCCGGATTATGTACATCGACTGTGATTCTCATTATTTCCCGGTTAAATTTTTGGAGGGGGTGGGCGATAAGTATCCGCACTCGCCGCGAGTGGTGAGGAACGGCGACGACGTGAGGTCTGTCTTACCGGACGGTACGTTGATCAAAAACCAGGCCCCCAAAGGGCGTTGGCATCTGGACACTCGGGATCAACATGTGGATTGGGAAGGCTTCGATGCTCACGTCCTGATACCCGAAAACCGGGAACTGCTTTACACCTGGGACCCAGATTTGGGTTGCGAGCTCGCCAGAGCATACAATGATGCGGTTGCGCAGGACTTGAAAGAATGCGCGCATCCGGAAAAGTACATCGGCGTCGCCTGGGTGTATCTTCCCGACGTTGAAGAATCTTGCCGCGAGATCGAAAGAGCCGTCAAAATTTTGAATCTAAAAGCGGTCAAGTTCATGGGCGGTTTCAAAGACGCCAACCTCGGCGCGGAAAGGCTCTGGCCGCTTTACGACAAGATATCGCAGTTGGACATTCCGATACTCGTGCACGACACCGCTTCGGACCGCGACGGGCATCCCAATCCTGCTTTGGTGGGCATTGAACAATTGTTTCTGGAGGCGGACAACAACGCTCTGGCTTTCCTCTTGGCCTTCCCGTTTCGCTACATGGTCGATATCGGGAGTTTGATTTTGCGCGGCGCATTGAAAGAATTCCCGAAGCTCAGAGTTTGCTTCGTCGAAGGATCGGCCGCCTTCGTGCCGTGGCTCATGAACCGATTGGACATGGATATCAAAGCGAAGGACAGATTGGGTAAACTGCCCAGTGAATTTTTCGACCAGATCTGGGTTTCGGCCTTTGCCGCGGAAACTTCGCTAAAGTACGCCTGTGATTTTTGGCGCGATCACAATTTGACCGTTGGGAGCGACTATCCCCACGGCGATCCATCCGCCACCTGGACCGTCGGCACGGTCAAGATGATCAAGGAAATGGATGGCATGTCGGACGTCGATAAGGAAAAAATTCTCGGCGGCAACGCAATGCGCCTGTTTGGCATGTAGCAAGAGGCGGATCCGGCCCATGATCTCGTGGCTCGCGAACTAAGCTACCTGTCCGAAGCGCTGAAGGAGATAAGCAAACGTTAGCCTGAAAGGTTGTAATGATGCCTGTGACTGAGTACGCGAACTGGTCGTGGAAAAAGGAGATAAGAATGGAGCATAGCGTTTTTTGGAGCCACAACTGATACCGTAATGTATGAATAGCCAGCCCAATTGCCGCGCGCTAATTCTTGACCCTCAATTTTATGACCTTGACAGCTTATAACCATATTCCTATCCCGTCCTTTATGTATGGCACGGCTTGGAAAAAAGTGGCCACGACGGAACTGGTGCAATTGGCGGTGGCGTCAGGCTTCAAGGCCATCGATACGGCTAATCAACTGATCCATTACCAGGAAGCCCTGGTGGGTGAAGCCCTGCAGGCGCTCGCGAAGCAGGGGATTGCCCGAGACGCTTTTTTTTTACAAACCAAGTTTACCTCCGCCGACGGCCAAGACCATCGCACGCCTTACGATGCTAACGCCGATCTCACCACCCAGGTCAGCCAATCCTTTGACAGCTCGTTGTCCCACCTCCACACTGATTATGTGGACTCCTATGTCCTACATGGACCCTCTTCGCGGCGGGGCTTGGGGGCAGCGGATTGGGAGGTGTGGGAGGCCATGGAAGATCTCTATCAATCAGGGAAAACCAAAATGATTGGCATCAGCAATGTTACCGCGGCACAACTCAGCCAGTTATGTGCACAGGCCACTGTTAAACCTATGGTGGTGCAGAACCGGTGTTTCGCCGCGCTCGGATGGGACAAAGAGGTTAGGGAGATTTGCCAGGGCCATGACATCATCTATCAAGGGTTTTCACTGTTGACCGCCAATAGAGCGGTCCTCGCCGATTCAGAAGTTCTGGCAATCGCCAGACGGTTAGGTGCTAGTCCCGCACAGGTTATTTTTCGCTTTGCCATGCAAATCGGGATGCTCCCGTTGACCGGAACCACGAACCCACAACATATGAAAGAAGACCTCCAAGCCGCGCAGCTCGTGCTTTCCGCCGAAGATATCGAGCTGATTGAAACGATCGCGCTGTAACGGCAATTTCGTCAAGGTTATTCGGGACGCTTAGACGCGCTGTATTGCGCGCGGCAGCCTTGACGGGCCGCGCGCATCACGCGCCATCGAAGATCAATCAAAAATTGGCTAATCAACCTCCTCCCGCATAGATCGCTCGTCTGGGCAACGGCTAAAGCAGACTCGGACTCAAAACTTCGGGCGTGCCGGCAAAGGTGGCGTCAAGATTCAAGACACGGTCCCGAGCACGCTCCACGTCCACCCCCCCGGTTAATCTGTCAGGCGATTCTGTGCCGCTTTTGCAAGCTCGATGGCACGCTTGATTTGGGACTCCCTGTGCAATCGCTGCGAAATATTTTTCGCTTCGACCAGTAGCTTTTTCGCCGTTTGCAAATAGTTCACTGCCAATGCGTCTATGATTTTCAGTTTTGCATCGCGGCGGCTCAAAACGTCGATGGCATCCTGACAGTCGGCAATCGCGACCTCAAGAACTTTCTTGGCGTCAGGCAACCGTTGCGCGTCCGCAGCCTTACTGCTGGCGGCGATCACGCTACGAATATTTTCAAGCGTGTTCAGGACGCGAAGAAAGGCCGCTACCTGATTCACTTCGAAATCGAGAAGATCGATTCCGCCCAAAAAAATCCCCGCCGGCGAGCTTTGAAACTCAGGGCTATTGTAAAAATCGACCGCCTCTTCGATGGTGTCGACAATACTGTTGTGAAAGAAAGGTGGCGTATCCGCGGCCTCAACGAGGCCCGTCGTGTTAAAAGTCCCATTGCCGAAGCTGCCGTCGGGGTCGGCGATGTTGTTGAAGCCCCCGTCCTTGTCCGTGCCAAACCCCCCGTCGGGCGGGCGCGAAGAATCGGCACCGATCCTATTTCGCAAGAACGCTTCGACCCCAGTGTTAAAATTGAAGTTGAGCCCGTTAATATTGGCGCCGGCATTTTGATGACAGCTGTTACATTTTCCCGCCCCCACCTTTGGGTCTGTAGTGCCATCGTTTAAGAATATTCGTTGACCGGCAATCACATCTTCGAGGTGCGCCTTGACACTTATGGGCAACGTCAATTCTTTTTGACTCCCTCGGCTGAGTTGGAAAGCTTCCAGGGCATCGAGTTGCTCGTCGGTCGGTAGGATGAAATCCACGCCGGACTCCCGCTTGAGCGTCAAGGTAAAATGTTGTATCACCGCGCCGGTGGCGAAATCTCTTAAAGAGCCACGAAATGGCGCGCCATCCCCGCCCCAACCGGTTCTCTGGACCGGCGGGTTCGATGTTCCATCCTGGGCCGGTTCGAGCGCAATGCCGAGCGCCAAGGTGTGAGGAACGCCACGAGTTACGAACTTGTTCTTCAAATCATCGCGGCCATCGACGTTTTCTACAATCAGAGCATGCCGGCGCATCAACGCCGGTATTTCAAAGACCTGGCCGCCGTTTCTGGAGGAATTGAGGGCGTCGATAAATTCCGCGACGAAAAGTGGATTCTCGCGCGGCAGGGTGGCAATGAACTTCGGATCCAGAGTGAAGTTATTTTCCGCCGGATGGCAGGTCCCGCAGGTGCGGCCATTGCCCTTGAAGGTCTCCTCGAAAAAGAGCCGCTCCCCCAACGCCACAAGTTGTGATATGCCCGAAGGGCCGGAATCATCGGCGTACGCCGGCCGCGGAACGAGTGTAAGGAACGAAGCCGAGACGGCGGCAACGAATCCGGAATTAGCAGAGCGGTCCTTGCCACCTAGCTTTACAAGTCGCCCGCCCGCGGCACTGTAATAAATTCGTTGAAAGAGGCCGGGTGACCCGAAGAGAAAAGCGCTATCCACGGGTGATTCACCGGCAGGTAC
>DAIRFP010000285.1:0-468 GCA_036794995.1 Thermodesulfobacteriota bacterium
GACCGACTGTTGGGATACATCGCCGGAAGCCGGTGTTTTGTCGCCAAATTTATGAATTGTTTTTCGTGAGCCGTGAAGAACCCACTGCCATCCACCAGAAGCCCCTCGGCACGTTTATTGGTTGCGGTTTGAAACGCCCCTTCGATGTCGTCCGGCCCTTTCACCTCTAAGGATAGAATCTCCACCCGTAAAGACCGAGCCACGGTCTCCATGTCTTTCAGGTTACCGGCCGCGACTGGGCTGGTCGGGCTCCATAGAAAGCCGACCCGCGAGAGCTTGGAAATAATTTCCTTGAGGAGTTCGAGCCGTTTTCCGTGTGTCTCGCCGCCCATAGAGGTCAGCCCCGTGATATTTGCACCGGGGCGCGCCAGGCTCGCGACGAGCCCGCTCCTAACGGCATCGCTGGTACTTGCCATGACAATAGGAGTTTCTTTGGTCGCGTTCTTGGCAGCTCCAGCTGCTTCATTC
>DAIRFP010000285.1:478-1422 GCA_036794995.1 Thermodesulfobacteriota bacterium
CCGATGCGACGATAACTTCACAATTGAGGCGGACTAACTCGGCGGCAAGCTCTGGCAGTCGCTCGACCTTTCCATCAAAGTACCGGTACTCGATTGCGATGTTCTGCCCCTCGATGTAGCCGAGATTCCTTAAACGTTCGTGAAATGGCTTCATGCTTATCGCCGAAGTGGAAGCGGTGTTCCCCAGATAACCCACCCGTGCGATTTTCTTCGGCTGCTGCGCCCACGCGGGACATAAACCAGTTAGAATCAACGTGACGACTATGAGAGCGGAGATCTTTTTATTCACGCTTCCTCCAATACAAAACCGTCAGCATTCGCTACAGTAAGCTCACGCCAGGTCCAAAAATCATTTGATCCCCAGCTCCCTCTGCGCCTCTCTAAGGATGGAAAGATCCGCCACTTCACTCAAGGCGACCTCGCGATCTATTTTCATAACTCGTTTAGTGTCATCGAGGAGTCTGCGGAAGCCGTCCGCCGGCATGCTGCCGTCAAGATTGAAGCCCTTAATGAAAGAATCATAGGCCGCGGTGGCAACCTCTTTGTCGATCCTATAGGTGCTCATCAGTACCGGGACGGTTCCGTCGCGATTCGATCGCATGTAACGATTGGCTTTGATACCCGCCCGGATAACTCGCTTGACCTCATCCGGCTTCTCTTTGAGTTTTTTCATGTTGACCGTCAATCCGCTAAATGGGTACGTAAACAGCTCTTCCGACCGTACGATGACCGGGAATCCCATTTTTCTGCCTATATAATCGTTGGGAACAGTGGCGACCGTGGCGTCGAGCAAGCCCTGCTGCATTCTGATATAACGGCCTTCGCCCGCGCCGCTGGGGACCCACTTCACATCCTTGTCCGGGTCCAGGCCGTAGTGCTTGATCATCAATCGTCCCACCAACTCGGTGCCGCTGCCGTAGGCACTAATACCGATGACCTTGCCC
>DAIRFP010000285.1:1432-5915 GCA_036794995.1 Thermodesulfobacteriota bacterium
CCGATTTGAACTCCGGCCGGGTCTGCAACATGAAGTGTGGTGTTGGCCTGAAGCAGGCTACGATCCTAAGCGGCAAACCTTGAAGCATCGAACGCATGGCGGAGCCAAAGCCGCTGAAATAGTCCGTATCGCCATTGCTGAGGGCCACGTTCGCCACCGGCCCAGATATCACAATCAGTTCCGCGTCGAAGCCTTCCTCTTTCAAGAATCCTCGTCGCTGCGCCAAGTGCATAGTGAAGTGCGCAGCATCTGAAGGCGTGGAGATTCGGATCTTGTCCGCCGCGTGGGCCGACGTGTGGAGAAGACAAATGGCGAGCAATCCCACAAATATCTTATTCATTTTTTGCGCCTCTCAATCCAAAACCGATCCTGAGCCCTTCACTGGAGTCTATCCTGAGCGCTTCGCTCGTACTCACAATAAACTCCGCCGAGGATCGAAAATCATTTAATCCCTAGCTCCCTTTGGGCCTCTCTAAGAATCGAGAGATCCGCCACTTCACTCAAGGCGACCTCGCGATCTACCTTCGTAACCCTCTTCGTATCCTCAATGAGTCTGCGGAATCCGTCCTCCGGCAGGCTACCGTCATTATTGAAGCCCTTCACGAAAGAGTCATAGAGCGCGGTGCCGGCCTCTTGATCGAGTCTATAAGTGCTCATTAGAATCGGGATGGTTCCCTCGCGATTCTCACGCATAAAGCGGTTGGCTTTGATTCCCGCCCTGATGAGCCGCTTAATCTCATCCGGCTTCTCTTTGATCTTTTTGGTGTGAGCTACCACGCCGCTGATCGGGTAGGTAAAGAGTTCCTCGGCTCTGGCAAGAACATTAAAGCCCATCCTCTTGGCGCGGTAATCCCAAGGGACAGGGGCCGACGTAGCATCCATCAGACCCTGCTTCATTCTAGCAAAAGCGCCTTCGCTCCCACCGCCAGCAACAAACTTCATGTCCTTATCGGGATCTAAGCCAAAGTGTCTAATCATCAATCGAGCCACCAGATCAGGACCTCCGCCAATGTTGACCCCGATGATCTTGCCCTTGAGATCTTTGACTGATTTGAGCTCCGGCCGGCCCAGCAGCACGAAATGCGGGGAGGGCCGGTAGCAGGCGACGATCCGGGCCGGCAATCCCTGAAGCATGGACCGCATAGCGGACCCAAAGCCCGTATAGTAGTCAATGCCTCCGTTACTTAGTGCAATATTCGCCACAGGGCCCGTGATCGTGATGATCTCAGCTTCAAATCCCTCCTCTCTTAAGAACCCTCTCTTCTGCGCCAGAGGAAAAGTAAAGTGTCCGGCGTCCGCTGGTAAGCCGATCCTGATCTTGTCCGCCGCCTGGACCGAAGGATGAAGAAGAAAAATTCCGAGCAACGCCATAAATATCTTATTCATACTTGGGGCCTCCCAATCCGAAATCTAAAAAAGTGTTTCATCGGATGACTCTGTCCGCTCTCACCAACACATTCGGCGGGATCGTCAGACCGATCTGCTTGGCTGTTTTCAGATTGATGACGAACTCGAACTTCATCGGCTGCTCTACAGGCAGATCAGCGGGTTTCGTGCCCTTGAGGATCCTGTCCACGTACCAAGCTCCTCGGTGGCCGTTGCGGTATCTGTCGGGGCTGTACGAGACTAGAGCTTCGAAAGCCTGCTCGGCAGAACAGCCCCATGCAGGCAGTTTTTTCTGAATTGCAAGGGCATTGATCTTTTTATACGGTTCCGAGAATAGACCGCTACAGATTATAAAGATTCCATCGGAGTTTTCCTTGGAAACGGTACGTAACATTTCATCCACGTCGCCGACCGACTTGGCAGGCTTCTCATTAAGCGTCAGCCCTAGCTTTGGGGCGACTTCCCGCACCACTGCTAGCCTCCTTGCATGATCTGGATTTTCGCCTCTAGCATTGTAGAGTAAAGTCACTCGTCGTAGGCTCGGAACCACCTCCTTAAAAAGCTCCAGACGCTTCCCATAAATTTCCGCACCAGCCTCGTTGGTTAAACCTGTAACATTCGTGTCGGGACGAGCCAGAGACTTTACGAGTCCTGATTCTACAGGATCTGTTACGCCCCAGATGAAAACGACAGGAATCTCCTTGGTTGTCCGATTGGCAATTTCTGTTGCCGTGCCACCGTTGGTAACGATGACGTCTACTTTCCTTTCCACGTAGCCTTTAGCGATGGGGCGGAGTTCGTCGTAGGTTTTAACGTTGGGGATATTCAACTGAAGATTTTTACCCTCTACGTACCCAGCCTCGGCTAGACCAGCGCGAAGGCCCTTTATTTCGAGGCGTTCCTCAGCTTTCCCGGACGCCGCGAGAACTCCTATCCGGTAGATCTTGCCCTGCTGCGCCATGGCGGAAACGCTAACCGCAAGGAGCACGGCGCTAAGAGTAAGGACCGTGATTTTTGTATTCATTTCTTTTTCTCTGTCTCGATCCACTTATCACTCGACACTTGACACTCGCCCCTTCTCATTTGATCACCTTATCCGCCCGAAACAGCACCGACTGTGGAATCGTCAGGTTGAGCACTTTCGCCGTCTTGAGATTGATCACGAACTCAAACTTCATCGGTTGTTCGACGGGGAGGTCAGCGGGTTTGGTTCCTTTGAGGATCTTGTCGACGTACACTGCGGCGCGCCGGGATTGATCAATTTGATTCGCCCCGTAAGACATAAGTCCACCCGCCGCCGTCCAGTCTTGAGCCGAGTGCATCGCGGGAATGCGGTTTTGTTCCACTAGCTGCAGAATCCTTCGTCGGTGAAAACCCATGAGTGGGCCTGGGGACGTGATGAGACCGCCAATGCGCTCTTTGGTCATGGTTCGGAACGCGCCCTCGAAATCTGGATTTGGCGTTTTTACGGCCACTGATAATAACTGCACGCCTAAAACTTTCGCGGGCGCCTGGGCTTCCTCAAATGCAGTTCTGCTGGCGCTTGTCTCACCACTCGCATCGTTGAGAAATGCAAAGCGCGAGACTTTCGGGAGGACTTCTTTCAAAAGTCCCAGGCGTTTTCCGAGCAACTCTGCGTTGTAGCTTGTTAGACCCGTGACATTGCCTCCCGGCCGGGCAAGGCTCGCGATGACCCCGGTACCAATGGGATTGCCGGAACTCCACATGACGATGGGGATGGTCGTGGTCGCCTTCTTGGCCGCTCGGGCTGTAAGATCGTTCGGTACGACGAAGAGTTCAACCTTGAAACGAAGTAAATCCTCAGCCAACTCTGGCAGTCGTTCCGGTTTCCCTTCAGCGTACCGCGAGTCGATGATGATGTTTTTGCCCTCAATGTAGCCCAGATCGCGAAGCCCCTGGCGAAATGCATCGAAGCGGAGCGCCGTCGTGGTATCAGAGACAGAGCCGTTATGGAGAAACCCGATCCGTGGGACTTTCCCCGTCGGCTGCTGCGCCTCAGCGCGCAAGCAAAGCGCGGAGAGCATAACGCCTAGAGCAAGACCGAAGATTCTTTTTTGCATCGCTTTCGCTCCTGGTTCGTCCTGAAACCTGACACCTGAAACCTAACCACTGATAACTGTCATCTGATCACTCTGTCCGCTCTCACGAGCACATTCGGCGGGATCGTCAGACCGATCTGCTTTGCGGCTTTCAGATTGATGACGAACTCGAACTTGGTTGGCTGCTCGACCGGTAGGTCCGCGGGCTTCGCCCCTTTCAGAATCTTGTCGACAAAAACCGCGCCGCGTCTGAAGCGTTCGTCCTGGTCGGCTCCGTAGGACATCAAGGCACCACGGGCGACCCAATCTCCCCGATGGTATATCGCCGGCAGGCGATTTTTTGTCGCCAGATCCACGATCCGTTTCCAATTAGAAACGGCCAACGGGCTCGCTATCACGGCCAGAGCGGCGCTACGCGCCTTAGTCGCATCTTTGAAAGCGCTCTCGTATTTGTCGGCGCTGCTGACCTCCATAGAATGAAGTTGCAGACCCAGTTCTCGTGCCGGCAGTTGGCTTTCTTTCCATTCTTGCGCAGTGCCTTCAACCTGTCGCTCCCACAGCACCGCAACGCGGGAGAGCTTGGGAACGGTTTCCTTGAGTAACTCCAGCCGTTTGCCAGCCAACACCGCCCCGATGGTGGTGAACCCTGTGATGTTTCCCCCAGGTCGTGCAAGGCTGTCAACCAATCCAGCCGTAACAGGATCAGTCACGGCAAAAAAAATGATGGGGATCGTCCTGGTAGCGTTCTTTAGAGCTAGGGCTTCAGGCGTCCCGGCCGTGAGGAGTACATCAACCTTGAGACGGACCAGCTCATCAGCCAGGCCGGGGAGCCGGGCGAGCTGATCATCAGCGTAGCGATACTCGATCGTTATGTTCTTGCCCTCGACATAGCCGAGTTTGCGGAACTCTCGCTGGAATAACTCGAGCCTGCCGCCTGGACCAGAAGGACCGGCCGAGAGCCACCCAATCTTAGATACCTTTGCCGGCTGCTGCGCCTCGACTGGAACGCTAAGCACTAAGAAAAAAGCGCCGAGAGC
>DAIRFP010000286.1:0-5886 GCA_036794995.1 Thermodesulfobacteriota bacterium
ATGACGACAATCCCGTTTTGAATGACAAAACCAAGCTCCTCGCGGCTCGCCTCCACGACACGGTCTTTGTTCACGATCCGCACGTTGCGTCCGATGCGCGTGTTTTTGTCGACGATCGCTTTTCGGATCGTTGTGTTTGCACCGACTCCCAAAGGGACTTCGCCACACTCGATATTCTTCAAGCGCTCCATTGGGGATTGGTAGTAGTCTGATCCCATCAACAACGCGTTGTCGATAACACAGCCGGTTTCGATGCGAGAGCGAATTCCGATCACCGATCGCTTGACCGTACATTCCTTAAGGATACATCCCTCGCTGACCATCGACTCGATCACCCGGCTATCAAGCAACTTCGTGGGGGGTAGATAGCGCGATCGCGTGTAAATCGGCGCCTTCTCATCGTAGAAGCTAAACGGCGGATCCGGCTGATACGTGAGAGCTAGATTAGCGTTGTAGAACGCCTCAATGGTCCCGATATCTTCCCAGTAATCTTTGAAAAGATATGCCTGCACGTTGTAGTCTTTCGCCGACGCCGGAATAATTTCCCTGCCAAAATCCGTTCGGTCGCGCCCTGCGTTCAATAAATCGTGCAAGACCTGCTTTTCGAAAACATAGATCCCCATGGAAGCGATATAAGGCAACTCCTTGGCTTTCTCCACCGGCAGGCCGAGAACGGCCGTGTCCACCCGCATCTGATTGAGCGCATCCCCTTTGGGCTTTTCGCTAAAAGCCTTGACGCGCCCGTTTTTGTCAATCTTCATCAAACCGAAGTCGGACGCCCGATGCTCATCAATCGGCACGACCGATAAGGTGATATCGGCTTTGGTATCCCGATGGCGATTAATAAAGTCCGCGTAATTCATCCGGTACAACTGATCGCCGGACAGAATCAGATACTGATCGACATCCCATTCCGCGAAGAGCCAGAGGTATTTGCGCACGGCGTCGGCCGTTCCTTCAAACCAGCTTGGACTTTCCGGCGTTTGTTGGGCAGCCAGGACTTCGACAAATCCCTGAGAGAAGCCGGACATGACGTAGGTGCGTGCAATGTGGCGGTTGAGAGACGCCGAGTTAAACTGTGTTAGGACGTAAATCTTTTGGATCTCCGAGTTGATACAATTACTGATGGGAACATCGATGAGGCGATACTTACCAGCCAAGGGGACGGCCGGTTTCGCTCGCAGTTTGGTGAGAGGATAGAGCCGGGTTCCGGCACCTCCGCCCAGGATAATGGCTAGTACTCGCTTCACAACGCCGCCCTCGATGTGATTGGTTTATCGTCTGCCTACGTGCTTGCCGCCCAATTCGTCGTTTTCGTCCCGAGAGTATGCGACGAAGCGCGGTCAAGTCAACCACGGCTGCGAGATAACCGCAGGTCGCTCAGAGTATTACTGGACTCTTGGCAACCAAGTTTTCTCAGGGAACGCCCAGGCCTAATCCAGCCAATCTTTCTCTTTGAGCTTTCTAGGAAGGTAAGTCTTGGTCAGATACTGAAAGTCTTTATTAGCGAGGGAATCAAGCTCGTACTTGAGACCGGTGGCGAGCATCCCCTTGATTTCAGTCTGCCACTCTTTTTTCTGAAACCATTTATATTTTAGCAGCTCTCGTGCCCGGTTGATGTCTTTATCATTGAGCTTGATGCCGACGTTCCGCGGCAGACCGTAACGGTCCGGATCGGCGCTGGAGAATCCGATGAATTTGGCCTTGGGAATGGCCATACGCTCGCTTTCAAAAGCGAGATTGATGGATCCCTGCTTGATGACCGAGTAGATATAGTAACCCCAGGGATCGTTGTCGACGAGGACGTAGACGGGAAGATTGTATTCTTGGTGCAGCCGGCGCGCCAGGCGCCTGACGCCGCGGGGCGGCTGGCCGTTTCCGGTCAGCAGGATACAGTTGTAGCGCCGCCAGAACTTATCTTCGGAGAGGCGGTTCCATTGGGTGCCTTTTTCAACCAGCAAAACGAAATCCGCCGTGCATTTGCTGATCTGAATATATTCCGGCTCGACGATGGAAGGAACCGAATAACCGCCTTTCCCGAGCCTGGTGCAGTCGACCCGGTCGCCATCGTCGGCCAGCACCAGCGGTCCCACGACCGTCCCGGAGTTCTCGGCACGGACGTGAAGCTCTTCCCGCAGGGCTTCCAAGGTCACTTCAAGATCCTCAATCAGCGGGTCCGATTCATTTTGGCCGTCGAAGGTATTCTCGTGCGAGTTCTTGATCGTGTGCTTGGTGCGGTAGTAGATCTCCCGCAGCGAGGTCGTCAGGTTAGCGCGCTGCAGCTCAGCGAGGGCGTCCGCCACCAGCACCGTCTGCATGAATTTTTTGGCCATGCCGACGTTGAAAAACGCGCGCGCCTGCTTTCTGCGCCCCATCTCGATGATGCCCCGCTTTTCGTTGAACGTGACGTTGGCGAGACTGCGCACCGGAATCGAAAGCGAGGGGTCCTTGCTTCGCTGCGCGGCGGTGATCACGACGTCGGCGACACCGACCAGTTTCTTTTGCACCGCGCCGTTATTTTTTAGCTTTTTTTGCGCCATTTCTTTTTCCTGCCTTTGGGCTACGTTTTGCCTTCGTTCCGGCGGTTTCAAAACCCAGGGTCATTTGGTTTGCGCTTTCGCGTTTTGATCCGCTCGGCTTCTGAGCGTTTGCCGCTTTATTCTTGTTCTTGCTGGTCGATTTGGGCTTTCCCTTCGCCAAGGTCGGCAATGCCGGTTCCTGTTCTTCGCCCGCGATTTCCTCCGAAGCTCCGGCATCGTCTTGCCCGTCGCCCGGCGCCACCGGCAGGTCGCCTTCAATCCCCTCGGCGGTAACGATGATCGAATAAGGGAGACCTTCCGGACCGCCGCCATCGTGTCCCAGCACTTCGTCGGTCTTCTCGCCCCCGGTGCGTTTCATGGCGATTTTCTGAAGCTGCTCCTTGAGTTTCTCCTTAGCCAGCTTGCCGCCCTTGAGGCGGGCACAGGCATCGACAACCTCTTCGATGTAAAGTTCGAAGATATTGCGCCGGCGGAACTCGCTTTTGGCACGCTCGCGTCGTCGCAGAAAAAGTCCGAGCCGCCGCCCGCACTCTTGCAAGGCCAGCTTGATCTCCTTGCGAATCTCGTCGTAATCGGCGATCGCCTCCTTGGATTCACTGGTAAACGGCACCCAGACCGAGGCCATGTGGACGAAAATAACCATGGGCCCGGCCGGCAATGCGCCTCTGGACTGCGCCACATCGTAATTGCGCCAGGTGGTATCGAGCACGGCTTTGAAGGTCGCGCAGGCGGACTGTTGATAAAGCAAAGGCACACGGTTGGCGTAGCGGATAACGCGGGCCAGCTCGTTGTCATTATCTTCCTGCTCGCCTTCAGCGAGGGGAATCTTCGGATCCTCCGCTTTGTCCGCCGCCTGCTCCGGCCCCTTGCCGAAGGCCAGGCCCGCCTCGATGACAAATGGATTGCCGCGATAGACCGCCGGCGGCCGGGTCACCGCGGTGTAGAAATCCCCCTTGATCTGTTTATAAAGACCGTGGAGGATAGCTTTCTCGCCGATGGGCGAGATGCAGTTGCTCGGCGGCGCCATGATCTTAGTGGACTGAATCGACTTGTAAAATGTCTCGGCCGCGGCGCCGTGAAGACTTTTTGGCCGCGTATCCGGCGACAGCTTGGCGGCCTTGCAGATATCCTGAGCGAGATTGGCGGACACTCGGCTGAACTCGCTCGACAGAAATCCCGAGAGCGAGTGGCTCTTGGTGTCGTGGAGCATTTTCAGCATCATGCCGAACTCGATGCCGTAGGGATGCGGCTTGATCTCCCGCGGCTGCGGCGGCAGTTCGTGCAGGGTCCGGGGATATTCTTTGGTCTCTCCCTCCGGCGTATGGTAGACGAGCTTGACGTGGGGATTGGCGATGGCGGTCTGCTCCAGATACTCGTCCACGGAGGCGCGACCCTTCTGGTAGCGGCCCTCGATTTCGAGAGTCACCTGAGTGCCGCGATGGCCCTCCCAATCGATTTTCTTGTTCTCGAAAATCCGCGGCTCGTTCTTCTTGGTATCGATCTGGACTTCGAAGTAATGAGCCGGCGAGCGCGCGCTGGTGCGGGAGATAATCTGCACCGGTTTGCCGGTGGTCAGTTGCGCATACATGCCAGCAGCCGATATGCCGATGCCCTGTTGGCCGCGGCTCATGCGCAATCGATGGAACTTTGACCCGTAGAGTAGCTTGGCAAAGATCGGCGGGATCTGCTGGCGGACGATGCCCGGACCGTAGTCGATCACCGTGATGCGGAATCGGTTCGCCTGGCTGGGAGAAACCATAGCACCGCCGTTGGCAGCGACTTCCAATTTGACGATGACTTCGGGCAAGATCCCCGCTTCCTCACAGGCGTCCAGCGCGTTATCCACCGCCTCCTTCACACAAGTGAGCAAAGCTTTTCGCGGACTATCGAAGCCCAGCAGGTGACGGTTCTTGGTAAAGAACTCGGAAACGGAAATCTCCCGCTGCCGGGACCCCAACTCGGCCGCGGATACCGCGGCCTTTGGCTCGGAGGTCTGGCTGTCGGCCGCCGCGCCGTTAGACTTTAGCATTGGTTTGGACATTTCTTTTTCTCATCTCCGTATATTATATAAGGAACGGTTCAAGCCGTTCAAAAGGTTCAAATAGTTCAAAGATACGAGCCCCGCCAGCCATGAGAGATTGGAGTATTGGAATGATGCGTATACACCATTTTGCTATTGCCCGAATAGAAGGCCAGGTCGATTGCTACTGATTGGGTCTATGGTCGCAAAACAGCTATGGGGTGTGACGAGAAGATCTCACTCTCACGCTTTGGAGGGTTGATCATCGTCTTTTATTATATCAGAGACGACGAACTTTTGTACCCTTAAAAGCAAAAATAGGAGACCCACTCAGCTTGGCCGGGTTTTAAGCGAGGCGCCTACCCTGGTGCCGCTGCTGCGGGGAATTAACGCGCAGCGATTGACAGCTAATTTTCTACCAAATGTCTGCTGAAGAATTCCGTCGCCTTCGGCCACGACAGCGCCGCGGCATGGGGGCGATAATTATTCGAGCCCGAGTTGACAAACGCGTGGGCCGCGCCGGCGTAGGTGTGGAACTCATGGACTTTTCCCCATTTCGTAAGCTCGGCGTCCAGCTTGCGCATGTCTTCGGGTGATGGATTTTGATCCTCGGCGCCGAAGTGGCCCTGGATCGGGCAGTTGATTTCCCGGGTGCGCTCGAAGGGCGAAGACCCCTCCCCAAATGGAACCATGGTTCCGCTGCCGTAAAACATCACACCGGCTTTGAGATCTTTGCTCGCCGCAGACATGAGATAAACCAGCCGGCCGCCCATGCAAAAACCGACGATGCCTAACCTCCCGCCGTCCACCTGTCGGTGATTCTTAAGGAACCCCATAGACGCCTGGATGTCGTTGATGATCGTGGTATCGCGCAGGCGCGCCTTCCGCGTGGGGTTATCGTCTTTACAGTCCGGACCATCGCGATGATATAGATTCGGCGCAACCGCCGCATAGCCCTGGAGTGCCAGCATGTGGGTCGTGTCTTTGATAAAGCTTTCCAGACCCGACTGTCCGTGAACCACGACGATACCCGGCACCGGCCCGCCGCTCGCCGGCAGGCTCACATAAAGCGGCATGTCGCTGCCATCGACTTTTGCGCTCTCCCAGGACCCAGCCATTCTTCACCTCCGAACAATGATTACAACACGATGATTTGTAACAACGGAACAGGGCAAACTAAACACAGCTCCTTGCCACAGGTCAAGGCGAAGCCATCCGTTATCTTTGAATTCCCTTACGTCGGGTTCGATTCCCCGAAACTTGCTGTGTATAGAGCTATTCCCAGACTCTTAGAGTCCGTCATTCCCGAATGCTTCTATCGGGTCC
>DAIRFP010000287.1:0-5854 GCA_036794995.1 Thermodesulfobacteriota bacterium
TGATCGTTGATCATCCCGGTGGCTTGCATGTGCGCGTAGCAAATTGTCGAACCGACGAACTTGAAGCCGCGCTGCTTCAGGTCTTTGCTCAGCGCGTCCGACTCGGCGGTGGTTGCGGGATAGTCTTTCAGTTGTTTTAACTTGTGCAGGATTGGTTTGCCGCCGACAAAGCGCCAGATGTAGGCATCGAAGCTGCCAAACTCTGCCTGAACGTCTAGAAACCGCTGAGCGTTGTTGATAGCGGCGAGGAGTTTTTGCCGGTTACGGATAATTCCTGGATTCTGGAGCAGTGACTCCAGTTGGCGTTTGCTGTATCTGGCGACCTTTTCGGGATCAAAACGGGCAAACGCTTTCCGGTAGGCGTCCCGCTTGCGCAAAACCGTGTACCAGCTCAGCCCGGCCTGAGCGGCCTCCAGGGTCAGGAACTCAAAGAGAGTCCGGTCGTCATGGACCGGAACGCCCCACTCCTTGTCGTGGTAGTCGACGTAATCGGGTTTGCTCAGATCGACCCAAGGACAGCGACGTTTCTTCGTGTAGGCTTTATCCACGTTATATTCTCCTGCACATTGTGGCCTTACACCGCCCGCAGCGCGTGAATGATGTCAAGGCGAGCTGCACGAACCGCAGGCAAAAAGCCGCCAATCAGGCCCATAAGCAGAGAAAACCCGAGTGAGATTACACTAATTGATGGTGATAAGGCGAAAGAGAACGCCAGCTCGGTGAAAGAGCCGAAGTTCAACGTAGAAATCGTAAAGAATTGAAGCAAGGAAGCGAGGCCCAGGCCCAGCAGACCGCCGGCTAATGATAGAACGAAAGATTCGGCCAAAAAAGCTATGAGGATACTTCGGCGGTAGAAGCCCAAGGCCCGCATCGTGCCGATTTCGACGATGCGATTGGCCACGGCGCCGTACATGGTGATCATCGCTCCGATGGTGGCGCCAGCGCTGAAGATGATGGTTACGAAAAGTCCCAGGATTCGAATAAACGTCGCCATCATTTCGGACTGCTCTTCGAAGAATTTCTTTTCTCTTTTAGCGACGAAATGCTGCAATCGATTGTCGGCGTCAAAGGCGGTCGTAAGTTCAGTGATATCCGCTGGATTATTCACGCGAAACGTTACCGTCGAAAAAGATGATCTTTTGAAAGCGCCCGCTATTTGATTGAGGTCGCCCCAGATCTCGGAGTCGAACCCGCTGCCACCGGTATCGAAAGTCCCCACGACGTTCCATAGATCCCCGCCGAACTTGACCTTTTCGCCGATCTGGGCACCGACAAACCGTTTGGTAATCGCCGTGCCCACGATGATTTCACGGGCGCCCCATTGGAACATTCGTCCTTCGACGACGCGTACCTGGGGGCGAAGTTGAAACGCCGCTTCCTCGACTCCGCGCACCGTGACGTTGCTGATCCCGTCCATGCCGAGCTTTGCCAAATTGATGATCACGACGACTTCCTTGGAGCTAATCGGCCGGCCATCAGCAGATCGAGCGACCTGAGGCATGTTGATCATAATCCCCGCTGCCTCACGATCGATAATGCTCATGATCTCGCTCATCGCGGCCTTTCGGACAACGGTAACATTGTCATCCGAGCCGGTGGAGCGCAACGTTTCTTGGACTCCGTTGGCCATCATCAACACGGCGGTAAAGACGAACACCACCAGAGCGACGCCGAGTACCGTGATCAGCGTGGTTAGGCGCCGAGACGACGAACTGCGTAAGATGTATTTGATGGGAATCTGCATGCAGCTCTAGCCGACGTGCCTCAAGCCTTCGACGATTCGCGTAGTGAGAATTCGTCGCGTTGGAATGAGGGCCGCAATCAAGCCCACACCAAGACCGGCGAGGCAACCAAACAGAATAGTTTCGGGCTTTAGAATAAAGACGGGAAACCACCCTTTAGGTAACGCTGCCTGAAAGCCGGTAACCGCCGGTAGAGTGACCAATAAACCGAGGCCGCTTCCCAATAGCGATAGAATCATGGACTCGCCGGCCACCAGCAGGAAAATCTGCGGCCACTTGAAGCCCAGCGCTTTCAGGACAGCGTACTCATGAGTGCGTTCGCGCGCCGACATAACCATGGTATTAGCGACGACGAGCAGGATGATGCCGATAATAAGAAACGACATGATATCCATGGCCGTAATGACGGCGCTGGCCGAAGACAAAAAGTTCTGTTGAAAGGCGTGTTCGGTTTCGGTCTTCGTCTCGCCTCGGGAGTTGGCGAAAAGGCCGTCGATCGCTTCGGATATGGCAGCGGAATTGGCGGGGTCAGATATGCGCACGATGTACCAACCGATCTCTCCGGCTCTTTGCGGCATCTCCTGCCGAACCCGCTCCTCTACGTATTGGTAGTGAAACATCATCGTCGCCGGATCCGTGGTTTGGTCCCTGGGTTGATAGATGCCTCGGACGACGAATTCCCAGGTGCCGGGGAAAACGTCGCCTTCGACGGTCATGATATCGCCGAGTTTCAGATTGTATCGTTGGGCGATATCCACCCCGACAACGGTGGCGTTGCGCTCCCGTTTGAAAGTCTCATATTGATCCTTCTCGACGAGAAATTCCGGATAGACATCAAAAAACGATTCAGCGTCCACCGCAAGACGGGCGAAAAATTGGTTCTTGTCGATGTAAACTCCGGAGAACCAAAGGGCGTAGGTCACACGGTCGACGCCGGGAACCTGTGCGATGCGATCCCGGTAGGCGAGCGGCAAAGGAAAAACGAAGGAAACCGCGTGACGCGTGATCAACCGATTGGCGGCCGACGCTTCGACGCCCGCATACCAAGCGGTAACCACCGTCCTGAGCAGCGCGAAGGCCATGATGGCTATACCGACGCCCACGATGGTCAGCAGACTTCTGAGCTTGTGGCGCAGCGAGTTGCGCAGGAGAAGCCGGATCAACTCCATAGCGTCTCCTCAGGCCAGCTCGCCCTTGTCCAGATGACGCGTCGATCGGGCTCGCTCAGCAGCGCGGGGGTCGTGAGTTACCATGAGGATCGTCTTGCCTAGTTCGCGATTCAGGCGGTCCATCAGATGGAGGACTTCCTCGGCTGACGTCTTGTCCAAGTCGCCTGTAGGTTCGTCAGCTACGAGCATGGCGGGATCGGTGACGATGGCCCGCGCTATGGCGACCCGTTGTTCCTGTCCACCGGAGAGCTGGCGGGGATAGTGGTGCATGCGTTCTGCTAGCCCTACGACTTGCAACGCGGTTTCTGCATGGACACGTCGCTCCTTTTTTGACAGCGGCGTGAGAATCAGCGGTAGTTCCACGTTCTCCAGCGCGGTCAGAACTGGAATCAAGTTGTAAAATTGAAAGATGAAACCGACGTTGCACGCGCGCCAGGCGGCCAACTCCGTTTCATCGAGCTGGGTCACATCCATTCCGCCGATGACGATCTTTCCGGAGGTGGGCCGGTCGATGCCGGCGATGAGATTTAACAAGGTGGTCTTGCCCGAACCCGATGGGCCCATGAGGGCGAGAAATTCGCCCGGTGCCACCCTCAGAGTGATATTGTTCAGGACCGGGATTTCGAGCTTATCGC
The DNA here is from genome assembly GCA_036794995.1 of Thermodesulfobacteriota bacterium. Classification (GTDB taxonomy): domain Bacteria; phylum Desulfobacterota; class Binatia; order UBA9968; family UBA9968; genus DAIRFP01. Next base: position 3,547 of record DAIRFP010000287.1, read on the forward strand.
GCCGATAGGATTTAGACAGATTCTCAACTTCGATAAAAGGAGTTTTCAATAGCTTCATTTGCCGATGAGAACGACTTTAGATTCGGCTTGGATCTTATCATCGACCTTAGCAATGACCCGGTCCCCTTCTTTAAGCCCCGCTTTGATTTCGACCAAGGCACCCATTTTCCGACCGGCGGCCACCGGCACCTCCACGGCTCGATCTTCCTTGACCTGATAAACGACCTGCCGGCCATCTCGAGTCGCCACGGCGGCGGCCGGCACTGTCAGCAATGACTTCGCTTCCGCCTGACTTTCTTTGGAGCCCGGAGCCAAGAAATTTATTTTGGCCCCCATTTCCGGCAAGACGCGATTGTCATAGTCTTTGAATTTGATCTTCACCAGCACCGTGGCTTTCGCTCTGTCGGCGGTGGGCACGATCTTGGTAACGTAGCCAAGATAATGCCGGTCAGGATAGGCGTCCAAACGGATCTCACAAGGCTGCTCCGGAACGACGCGCGTGATATTGGCTTCGGAAACGTCGGCCTCGACTTCGAGAGACGACATGTCTGCGATCGTTACCACGGCTGCCTTGGAACTCGCGGCGCCGGCCAGTGGGGCGACGATTTCTCCCACGTCTGCGTTCTTTTTTAAAACCGTGCCATCAAAGGGTGCGACGATACGAGTATTATCCACGGCGACCTGGGCCTCTTTGACGGCGAACTTAGCCGCCTCAATGCCCGCGGTGACCCTTTTATAGCGAGCTTCCGCCACGTCGTATTCCGCTTGAGCCACCATGTCCCGTTGCAGCAGAATCCTCTGGCGCTCCAGAGACTGTTTCGCGTCGTTAAGGTCCGCCTCGACGACCCGCAAATCTTCCTGAGTCCGTTGTAAGGTAGCGGCCACATCGGAATCGTCAAGCCGTGCGATGATCTGTCCCTTCTTGACCTTATCGCCCTCCTCGACCCCCAAAAACAGCAAAGTCCCGGTCCCTTTCGAGGCGACTGCCGCCTTGCGCCGAGCCACGACGTAGCCGCTCGCCGTTAAGACCGCATTCGCCTGCGCCGACGAGGTTAGAGACGCAGTTGCAAGCTGAACTTCGATAGCGGAGCGCAAAAAGTCCTTTAACAAAACAACCCCACCGGCGATCACGGCAAGGATCACCGCCCATAAAGCAAATTTGCCTAGTGCCCTGGGTGTTTTCGAGGATCGGACAGATTGAGAGGAGCGGTCAATCTTCAACGATGATAAATCAACGTTCTTTGTCTCCATGAGGAATAGGTATAGTAAGCCGGTTAATTGGAGGTTTTTCAAGACAACTCTGAAATGATAGTTTATCGGTTTATGAGCCAAGCAACATCGTGGAACCCGAAGACCTACGCGAGGAACGCCCGATTCGTCTCAGATCTGGGAGAACCCCTGTTAGAATTGTTAGAACCACAGAGCCGGGAGCTTATCTTGGACTTGGGCTGCGGAGACGGCGCGCTCACGACGAAGATAGCTGGTTACGGTAGCGACTTAGTGGGCGTAGACTCTAGTTTTCCGCAACTGCAAGCAGCTCAGGAACGCGGCATCAAAGCTATAGCGATGGACGGCCATCACCTTTGTTTCAAGCAGCGATTTGACGCGGTATTCACCAATGCGGCGCTGCACTGGATGAAACCGGTGGAAACAGTGATCGCGGGCGTTGCAAATTCTCTCAAGCCGGGCGGACGTTTTGTCGGAGAGTTTGGCGGCAAGGCCAACGTGGCGAAAATCCGCTCTGCGCTTCATGGCGCGCTCCGAAGACGTGGCATCGACCCCGTTCCCATTGACCCATGGTACTATCCCTCTCTGGAAGAGTTTTCCCAACTGCTTTCAAACGAGGGCTTCGCTGTCGGTTACATCGAGTTGCTTCCAAGACCGACAAAGCTGCCCGGTGACATTTTGAGCTGGATGGAAGTATTCGCCCAGCCATTTAGCAAGTCAGTGCCCGAGATTCAGCGTGAAGAATTTTTGGCGGAGGTGCGCGATGGATTGCAGACTAGCTTGAGAAACGCGGACGGAGCTGGATCGCGGATTATATGCGGTTAAGATTCAAGGCGCTCAAACACAACCGGGCCTAACCACGAAAGCCGCCGTAGACTACCCAGTTGCCCCTGCTCCAGTGGTTGTCGTGTCATCCGCCTGAGCCATTTTTCTCCTTGTGGCTGCGTTCCTGCGACCCTTCGCTAACGCTCCTCCCGGGTGGTGTAAACTGCATTAATCCAACCGCTGTTGCCGCCAAGCACGTTCCACGATCAGTTTGAAAATAGCTCTCGAACACTGATAATTCGGAGGTTACACAATT
>DAIRFP010000055.1:0-3718 GCA_036794995.1 Thermodesulfobacteriota bacterium
GCGTTTTGCGAGCTCGTCTTCAAAGATCTGCCGAACGAGGGGATCTTCGTCTTCATACTCGATCTGATCGCCGCCGTTTTTCACGCTCTCGGAAGTGCCCCACTGTTTTCTCAAGCCGGGGAACTTGCGGCTGCTGAACGGCTTGAGCGCCAGATACCTGGCCGGCCCTCCGCCGATGTTGAAATGTTGGTGAAACCAGCGCTCGGGCGGGACCAAGAGACTTCCCGCGCGCCAGTTGTACCGCTTCATATCCTCTCCTTCCCGCCATACCATCGAAAAGCCTTCGCCTTTCAAAATGATCACGTGTGCGCCGGCGCCGTGTCGGTGGGCTTTCTTATAAGTTCCGACGGGAAATTGGGAGATATGGGCGGACATGACGTTGTTCGACATCTCGATCATGAGCATCCTGCCGCCGGCGCCGCGGTCTTTTCGTTCAGGGATCTCCAGGCTGCGCACGTCGCGGATAAAGTTGGTGTCGCAGAATCCGTCTGCCGGAGTCTTCGCCTTGCCGCTGAAGAAGTCTTCCTCGCCGTTGTAGCGATCCGTGAATGGATAATCGCATTGGAAGACAAAGTCGATATTGTGAAACAGATTCAACACCGTCGGGGCGTTGGTCATCGCCAGCAGGCGTACCGGCTTGTCTCCTTGGCCGTTGAAATGTTGATACCAGGTGTTGAGAGGCGGCGAGAAGAGCGCTCCTTCGCCCCACTCAAAAGTTTGCTTTTTCCCTCCATCACGCCAGATCGTAGTAGCACCCCGACCGCCGACGACAAAAATCAGCTCTTCGAACATGTGCTTTTGCGGGCTGAGCGACTTTCCCGGCGGGATCTCTGAAATATAGCAATCGTTCACCCCCTCGGTACCTTTGAGATTGAGATAAACTCCGCGACCTCCCGTCCGTGCCCAAGGATAAAGCTCGACTTCGTGAATGTCTTCGATGTGAAATGCGCGGACCGCCGGCACTCCCTCCCTTTCCAGAAACAACTGGTAGGTGGTCTTGGCACCCAATTCGTTGCCTGCCCGGGTGAGACTTGCTTCAACCATCGATGCCGTCCTTGTTTGACTGAATTTTGCTTCACACCTGAACGTGTGAGACTGTCGCCGTTTGTATTATAGAGCGCTCCCAAGGGTCAAGCTGGACCAATCGCTCCGACATTGAACATCGCCCGGCTCGAAAACCGAGGGATTCAAACCTGTCGACTTGAAGTCGACTTTCTGCCCCACTCCGTTATTCCCGCATTGTCGTCACCTGGATACCGTTTTCCAACGGTATGACGGACGCTGTCCGTCACATGGCTGCCCGCCGGAGTCTATCCTGAGCTCCGTCGAAGGGCGGGGATGACGAACTTTCGCGTCGCCCGAAGGTGACGGATTTCAACCATCTCCGAGAGAGATAGCAACCTAGCGCGGCAAAGCCGCAACCTAACAGAAAATTTCGCCAAGCGCCCACAATGCTCAGGTAAAGCAAACCGGTAGCGCTTGACGCCCGGCCGTTCTTTCGCGTAACGTCGGCGCTATCCCCAGCTAACGCCCTCATGAGTTCCAATCCCATTCCCGGCTTTCTTTCTCGGATTTTCTACGGCTGGCGCATGGTGGGTTTGGTGTCGGCGATCCGCATCGTCGGCGGCGGCCTGCATCAATACGGTTTTACGGTTTTCTTTCTTCCCATCAGTCAGGACCTCGGCTTGAGCCGCGCCGCCACTTCCCTGGCGTTTTCTCTCTCCCGCGCGGAAGGGGCCATCGAGGCTCCCCTCGTGGGCTACCTGGTGGACCGCTTCGGACCCCGGCCGGTGATCGTCGCAGCCACCCTGCTGGCGGGAATCGGCTACATTCTACTTTCGTGGGTCGATAGCTATGCCAGTTTTCTCGCCGTCTATCTCGGCGTTATCTCACTTGCCTTCGTCGCCGGCTTCGTCCACTCGCCGATGGTCGTGGCGAATAGCTGGTTCATCCGCCAGCGGGCCCGCGCCATGACGGTGGTTAGCGCGGCGGTGCCGGTAGGCGGAGCATTGATCTCGCCCCTGCTCGCCTTCGGAGTTACCTCGATTGGCTGGCGTTGGGCGGCGTTTATTTCCGGCTGCGCTTTTCTGCTGATCTGTGTGCCGTTAAGCCTGCGTGTACGACGCTCTCCGGAAAGCATGGGCCTTTTCCCCGACGGGGATCTACCGCGTGACCCTTTTGGAGACGATGCCGCCAAAAAAGCCAACGTCAATAACCCAGTCGAGGAAGACTCCACCGCCGCTCAAGCCATGAAGACGATAGTTTTCTGGGTTCTGGTGATCTCCATGACGGCGCGGGTTGCCGCGTACAGTACTGTGACGGTGCACTTCGTGCCGCTGATGGTATGGAAAGGGCTCAGCCAAGAGCAGTCGGCCTTCCTGCTGGGAGCCTTCGCTTTTATGAACATGGCAGCTCATTTTCTGATCGGCTGGATCGCCGACAAAGTCAACAAGCCCGGGCTCATGACTTTGTGCCATCTGGTATGTACGCTCGCGGTGCTGCCGCTGGTTGGGAACTCGACCTTGTGGCAATTGTGGCTATTCATCGGCGTCTTTACTTTGCTCGACGCGTCGTTTCCCGTCGTCTGGGCCACTGTCGGCGACTTTTACGGCCGGCGCTATTTTGCCACCATCCGCGGCATGATGAGTTTCTTCTATATGTGGGGCAGCTTTGCCGGCCCCGTCTTTGCCGGCGCCGTCTACGACCGCACCGAAAGTTACGTATCCGTAGTCTGGGCGCTCTTTGCGATCCTTTCGGTGGCGACCTTGCTAAACGTACTTCTGATCAGACCCTGGAACCGGCGGATGGTCGCCCTGCGCGGGGCAATCGGCTAGACCGGCCGATTCAATCGGACGGGTGGAATTTGGTGGTGAGAGATGGAAAGCCCCTTCCAGGAAAGGACAAGTTACCATGGCCTGGCCGTTGTTTGCCCGTTGTAAAAGCGCGTGTTCTCGCCTGCACGGTTGCTTTGATCATCAGCGGGTTGTCAGCCTTGCTATTGCAATAGCCGCTTTCTTCGGTTAGTTACCCAGCGGCTCAAGGAACGGAAAACTCGTGCGACGCCATCTATTGATTCTGCTCCTCAGTTCCCTCCTGTTCGGTTGCATTACCGACAGCCGCCTCGGCACGCCGCAAAACACGGGCGAGTTGTTTACCGAATCCCAAAGACTCAGTCAGATTCTGGAGGACTATTTTGAGGAATACTTGAAACTGGCGCCGCTCTTTGCGACTTCCATTGGCGATCACCGGTACGACGATCAGCTTGCAATCTTCATCGGCGACGAGAGTCGCGGGCGGCGCCGCGCGCTTTACCTGCGCTACCAGACAGCAATAACGAAGCTCCCGAGAAACGAACTTAAAGCCAACGACCGGCTTAGTTTGGCGGTTTTCGAGCGTACGTTAACGAGAAACCTGGAAGCCTTGCAATTTGACCAGCATCTTCAGCCGGTGCGCCAGCTTAACAGCTTGGCGGTCGATTTTCCGGTCATCGGTTCGGGCAACGACCTACACCCTTTCAAAAGCGTCACCGATTACGACAATTTTCTAAAGCGCATCGACCAGTTCCAGGTTTGGGTGGATACCGCGATCGCGAACATGCGCAAAGGAATCGCGCTGGGCGTGGTTCGACCGAGGGTTGTCATGGAAAGAACTTTGCCCCAGCTGAAGGCGATGATCGTGGGAGAGCCCAAAGAGAGCCTTTTTTTTCAACCCATCCTGC
>DAIRFP010000055.1:3818-18107 GCA_036794995.1 Thermodesulfobacteriota bacterium
TTTCCGGGAAGTCTTCAGGAGTTTTCTCGCTATCTGGTGAAAAAAGCCCCGCCCGGCTTCACCCGCCGGGACGACCTCATCGAGGCGTACCGCGTAATCCAACAGAAAGTCACACCGCAGCTAACCAAACTCTTTGGCCGCCTGCCGAAGGCGACGTTCGAGATTCGCACCGTCGAGGAGTTTCGCGAGAAGGCTTCGCCGTCGCAGTACTCAGCGGCGACCCCCGACGGATCGCGGCCAGGAATCTTCTACGTCAACGCATCGGGTATCGAGAATAATCCGCGACGGGCGTCGGAGCCGCTGTTTCTTCATGAAGCCGTGCCCGGCCACCACTTTCAGATATCGATTCAGCGCGAGCAGGAGAACCTGCCCCGTTTCCGACGCTTCGTCAATTACAATGCCTTCACCGAAGGTTGGGCGCTCTACGCGGAGAGCCTTGGCCGGGAGCTCGGACTTTACACCGAGCCTCACCAATACTATGGCCGCTTGAATTCAGAACTGTTCCGCGCGGTGCGCTTGGTGGTGGACGTCGGGTTGCACCGGAAAAACTGGTCGAGAGAGCATGCCTTGAAGTTTATGATGGACAACACCGGGGCGAGCGAATCGGGCGCGAGCCTGGAGATCGATCGTTACATCGCCTGGCCGGCCCAAGCCCTCTCCTATAAAATTGGCCAACTAAAAATTTCGGCCATCCGATCGAAGGCCGAAAAGGCTTTAGGTGCCAGGTTTGACATCCGGGCTTTCCATGATGAGTTGCTCAAGGACGGCGCGATGCAGTTGGATCTCCTGGAAGTCAAAATGAATGCGTGGATCGAGAGTCAACAACGTTGATCCTGGCGGAACTTAGAGCTATTCCAATGCGGGGGATCCTTTGAACGAAGCTGGCAAAGCACTCCATGATTTATTCGCGTCGGAATGGGACTATCAGCTCGAGGAATACCCAACGTGGGCATCCAAATTGGGAGATCGTCGCTGGAACGACCGCTGGGGCGATCAAAGTCTTGATGCCATTCACAGACGACACGGTCATAATATCCGGGTATTGGCCGAGCTGGGGAAAATCAACCGCGAGGAGCTTTCGCATGCCGATCGCTTGAACTACGATCTTTTTCGGAAAGATTACCTAGACGAGGTCGAAGAACATCAGTACCGCTGGTACTTGATACCCGTCAATCAACTCGGTGGAGTCCAGACAGCGGACGAGCTCGCCGATGCCCTGCGCTTCGATAGACTGAAGGACTACGACGACTGGCTGGCGCGGCTGCGCGCTCTCCCCGAGTACATCGAGCAAACCACCGCTCTGATGCGCGAGGGGATACGGCAACAGATCCTATTGCCGAAAATTGTTCTGGAGCGAATTCCCAACCAGATCGATCATCAGATTGTCAGCGACCCAAAGGAGAGCCCCTTTTATAAACCCTTGAGGCATTTCGCCGGCTCCATTGCTGCGGCGGACATGTCGCGCCTCGCCTCAGCAGCCGAGCACGCTATCAAATCGGATGTCGTTCCAGCGTTTCGCCGGTTAAAAGAGTTTTTCGTCAACGACTATCTCCCCGGCTCTCTCGATCGCGTCGGCATCTGGCAGCTACGCGACGGCGACGCGATGTACCGCTTCGCTGTCCGCCAACACACGACGACCCAGATGACGCCTCAGGAGATTCACGAGATCGGCCTACGCGAAGTAAGCCGGATCCGCGGCGCGATGCAATCCATCATAGATAGCCTGGGCTATCAAGGTTCGCCGGGAGAATTCGCCGAGTTTTTGCGCAGCGATCCACAATTTTATTACAAAACGGCGGAAGAATTACTCCTAGCTTACAGAGCTTTGACAAGACGCATCGATCCGCTGCTGGTGAGAATTTTCCAAACTCTTCCGCGCATCCCCTACGGGGTGGAACCGATTCCGGAAAATATCGCGCCGGATACGACCACCGCCTATTATCGCTCTCCCGCCGCTGACGGGTCCCGCGCCGGGACTTACTTCGTGAATCTCTACAAGCCGGAGACCAGGCCCAAGTATGAAATGATGGTCCTGTCGCTGCACGAAGCAGTTCCGGGGCATCATCTCCAGATCGCCCTCGCCATGGAGCAAGCCGAGTTGCCCAACTTCCGCCGCCATGGCGGCTACACCGCTTTTATCGAGGGCTGGGGGCTTTACGCCGAGTCCCTTGGCGAACAGCTGGGACTCTACGACGACCCCTATGCAAAGTTCGGGCAGCTAACCTACGAAATGTGGCGCGCCGTCCGTCTGGTGGTGGACACGGGTCTGCATTACCTGCGCTGGGATCGACAGCAGGCGATTGACTTTCTCCAGCAAAACACCGCCAAGCAGGAACCGGAAGTTGTCAACGAAATCGATCGCTACATCGCTATGCCTGGTCAAGCGCTGGCCTATAAGATCGGACAACTCAAGCTCTCCGCTATCCGCTCCAAAGCCGAAGCGGTGCTTGGCGGCGGGTTCGATATCCGAGCTTTCCATGACGAACTTCTGCGCGACGGCGCGCTGCCCCTGGACCTTCTGGAAGCCAAGATGGATGACTGGATGGCAAGATACATTAAGGGGTTCATAAGCATCTAGACAATTTGGGTCCTCACAAACCACGGGACGATCTTTTCCAAGCTCGGGCAATAGGTCTTGTCCTCGTTCCACTCGGAATTTCAAATGCAAGATCCCAAATTTCAAATTGGCTTATCTGAGATTTGCAATCTGCAATTTGTAATCCCGTAGGGCTTATGCCCGCGCTCTCCAGGACTCGCCCCGTGGTTTGCCATATGTCTACTAACGAATGAACCTTAAAAAATAGATTCCGCAAAGAAATTGCGCCCAATCCCCTAGCCCGGATGATTCGCGCACCGAGGGAGACACACGATTGACACTCTGATAGGTGCTGGATTAGTGTTCTGTTTGCTCGCTGCAGCATCTTCAATGGAGCATACCTATGCAGACCGAACGCTACGACTATTCGCCCATGATCCGCCGCCGGACCTTCAAGTGGGCCAATAACGCAAGAGTCGCCTTGATCGTGGCACCCAATATTGAATTCTTCCACGTCGACAAGGTGATTCCCGGTGCCCCCAATGCGCAACTGCCGGACGTCACCGGCTACGCGCTGCGAGACTATGGATCTCGGATCGGCGTCTTTCGCATGATGGAAGTTCTCGACAAACATGAAATACGCGCCACCGTGCTGCTGAACTCAGACGTCTGCGCACATCACAAAGTCATCATTGAAGAAGGCAATCAACGCCAATGGGAATGGCTCGGCCACGGGGTCACGAACAATATCCGGATCAACCAATATCCCCCGGACCAAGAACGCGCCGTGATTCGCCGGATTCGAGACACCATCGCCGCCGCAACGGGTAAAGCCCCACGCGGCTGGCTCGGGCCGGGCGGAGGCGACGAGAGCCCAGACACGTTGGATCATTTGGCCGCCGAGGGTTTCGACTACGTGTGCGATTGGGGTTGCGATGATCAACCGATAGCGATGCGAGTAAAATCAGGGCGCATGATCGGGATTCCGTACCAGCAAGGGCTGAACGATATCCGCGTGATCTTCCAAGGCGGCCACACGCCCAAAGATTGGTATCAGATGGTCTGCGATCAGTTCGATACCCTGTACGCGGAAGGCGCCTCCCAGGGAAGAGTGATGACAATCCCGCTCCATCCCTTCGTTATCGGGCTCGCCTTTCGCATCAAATATCTCGACATGGCGCTTCATTACATCTGCTCCCACGACGGGGTTTGGAAGACCACCGGCGCTGAGATCGCCGATCATTTTTACGGAAACTATTACGCAAAAGCCTGACCCTGTCAGGAATCGTCAGATGGAGGGTGATGTGAGAACTGCGCTTTGCTCTCGAATCGTTAGCGGGCTGTTCGTGGCTATCGTCTATCTCCTGCAATCCTCCCCTATTAACGCCGTGGACCGCGTGATCATCGGCAATGTTTCGCGAACCATGGAGCAGTTGCCGAACTACGCCGCTTCGGACAAAGGGTTTTTCGCCCAGGAGGGCATCCAGGGAGACGTGGTCCTGATCGGGTCGACGGACACTTTGATCCAGGCCCTTATTGCCGGGCAAGTTAACATCGCCATCGTCGATCCCTCCGCGGCAATCAACGCCGTGGAGAGGGGTGCTTCCCTCAAAATCATCGGCGGCACGGTGCCCATCGCAGCCTACACGCTCGTCGGTTGCCCCAAGTACAAAGCCATCAAAGAACTGAAAGGCACGACCATCGGTGTCGTTAGCTTAGTGTCGGGAAGCACGATCTTTCTCCGCGAAATGCTTAAGGCCAATGGCATGGAGCTCAACCGCGATTATACGATCATTCAGAACGGTCCCACCGGCCAGCGATTGGCAAGTCTAACCGGCTGCAACACATCGGCCACCATGATTCTTGGCGGTGACGTGCCGCGCGCCAGGGAGTTGGGGTTCACGGAAATCGCCCGCTTGCAGGACTACATTTCTAACCTACAGTTTCATAGCCTGATCGTCGACGCCAAGTGGGCAGAGGCCAACAACGCGCTGACCGTGCGTTATCTTAAAGCCATGCTGCGCTCGATGCAGTGGGTCCATTCCCACAAGGAAGAATCGGCGGAGCTGATAACCAAGCGAACCGGGATTCTGTTCAAATATTCGAAGCCAACCGTCGAGGAATACTTGTCGCAGGGGATTATCAGCCGCGATGGTTCGGTGAACCGTGACGGTTTTCAACGGCTCATCGATTTGATGGGCGAAAGACTTTTCAAACAGAAACCTTACCCGGCTCCGGAAAAATATCTCGATCTGAGCTACCTGCGCCGGGCACAGCAAGAGTTAGGACTCGCCGTAACCGCTAAGTAGCCCTCGTGGAAACTTATTCACCAACAATCTACGGAGAACTATCATGAAACCATTGCAAATGTTTCTGCTCGCCGCCGACAAGCTGGTTCGCTGTCGCTGGGATGGTGGCTCTGCGCAATTGGAAGTTATGAACACCGCGCTTGAGGGCGAAACTCTCCGCGAATTGGCACAGGACCCGGCTGATCCCCGTCGTCTCTACGCCGCGACCATAACTGAGATCCACGTTAGCGAAGACGGCGGGGAGAGCTGGAAATGGCTGCCCTCCGGCGGCATCGATTTTCGCGATATCTGGGCGATGGCGGTCCATCCGACTCGTCTGGGCGAACTTTACGTCGGGACACTGCCAGCCGCCGTCTATGTCAGCGCGAACGGCGGCCGCTCTTTCCGCGAGTTATCCGCATTACGCGAGCTACCGGAATACCGTAAATGGACCTTTCCACCGCCGCCCCATACCGCACATGTTCGCTGCATCACCCTCGACGCCAGGGTGCCGGATGAAATCCTCGTCGGCATCGAAGAAGGCGGCGTCGTGGGAAGCCGGAATGGAGGCGCAACCTGGGAGGATATCAGCGGTCCCGGCAGCGCGACCGCCTATCCGAAGCACAACGATCCTGCGGGCATTCTCCCCTACCAGATGGGCAAACACGAAGACGGGCGGGTTTACCGCGACGTCCACATGGTGATCCGCCATCCTACGCAACTCGACACACTGTACGCTACCACCGGCATCGGCACCTATATGACGAATGATAGCGGCAGATATTGGTCAAAGGCAGAGTATGGAATGGGACGAGCCTATGCCATCCCGACGGTGATCCACCCTGACGCACCAAACCGAATCTTTCTCGGCGCGGCTGAAAACGGCCCTACCTCTTGGAAGGGATACCGAACTGTCCGCGCGGGACCCTACAACACAGTTCGGTTCAGTCGCGATACTTCACAGGAGACGGGCGGGGCTCACACACAAATTTTGCGTAGCGACGATGGTGGCAAGAGCTGGCGACGCCTCAATGGCAGTTTGCCGGCGGGCTATCCTCACATGACTTGCGGTTTTGCCACACACCCGGAGGATGCTAATACAATTTGCGTCGCCTATACGGACGGTTCGGTATACGCGAGCCACGACGCCGGCGAGAGTTGGCGGCAGCTCGAGGTATCGCAATCCAAGCTCTATGGAGTGCGTCTAATGTCAGCATCATAACTCGCGCAACCGCCGCCGTGGACAGTTTAGGTTTTCACGCCTCGGGCTTAATTCGAACCTGGAACTCGGAACACCCCAGCCAGCGGCTGGTAGAAGCTTGACAGGCAGCGGTTGCCCGCATTACGCTCAAGTCTGAAGCATCGTCCGGCTTGAGATGACCTTAAATGGAGTAACCATGGCCAAAAACGGATTCAAAGTCTTCGACAGCGACATGCATATCATGGAGCCGCCCGATCTGTGGGAACGCTACATCGCGCCAGAATTTCGCCGCGGCGCTCCACGGGGCAGAACGTCCGAGAATGTTCGCGACCTGGGTTTGATCTTTCCGAACGCTTCCCCGGCCGCCCTGCGCACCCGCGGCACCCCGCACAAAGGTCACAACTACGAAAAGAACCAAAGCGTCTACCGCGATCACGCGGCGCGCGGTTGGACCGGCGAAGTCCAACTCGAGGCGATGGACACCGAAGGCATTGACGTTGCCGTGCTTTTCCCCACGCGAGGACTGGGTGTGCTTACTTATCCCGATCACGACCCACGCTTCGCCGCCGCGCTGGCGCGCGCCTACAACGACTGGCTGCATGACTTTTGCCGAACCGACCCCTCCCGTCTCCTTGGCGCCGGGATGATTTCAATTTACGACATTAACGACGCCGTCGAGGAAACTCACCGGGTCGCGGAAGAATACGGCTTTCGCTCCGTGTTTCTACGCTCGAATTTGGTCAACGGCAAGAATTGGTATGACCCCTATTACGAGCCGCTGTGGAACACACTCGAAGAGTTAAATCTGCCGCTCGGCTTTCACGAAGCCTCAGCGTCGCGATCGCGTCAAGCCGCGGAACATTTCGAGCCCAATTTCGGTCTCAGGCGCGTGTATGCGCAACCCTTCGAGCAGATGATGGGCCTGGGCGCCTTCCTGGGCGGCGGTATCCTTGAACGCCACCCAAAGATGAAAGTCGCCTTTCTCGAAGCCAACTGTTCATGGCTGCCCTGGCTCCTGTGGCGGCTTGACGAGGGCTACGAGCGCGAAGGCGATATCTTTATGCCGGATCTCGCCATGAAACCCAGCGACTATTTCAAACGGCAGTGCTGGATTTCCGTTGAACCGGACGAAGCGCCAGCGCGCTACACAATCGCAGAGATTGGCTGCGACCAGCTCGTCTTCTCCACCGACTATCCCCACGGCGACTCGAAATACCCACACGCCGTCGAAAGCTTTCTCGATCTCAATTTACCCGACGACGACAAGCGAAAAATTCTTTGGGATAACTGCGCGCGCTTCTATGCACGCCCGCACACAACGGGCCTCCAGCCACCCCAGGACAACAATCTACCGATCCAACAATAAGGAGGGAAAAATGGAAACCCAAACGGCAACTCAGTCGCAGACGCAAAGTGAAAACGCCATGGAGCGCTTCGTGCGCAAAACCCGCGCGCTCTTCGCCCAAGAACCGGACCTCGACAAGCGCTGGAACTCCTTGAGGCCGATACTCGCCGAGCTTCTCGCCGATCCTGATGTCATCGCCGCATCGAAGCACTGGCCGGATTGTGTGCCGGCGAACGGGCGGGCCGAGAATCTGCTTTTTTACGAGGATCCGGATTACGGCTTTGCCATCAACGGATTGACCAAAGGCGACGCAAGGCAAGGCGCGCGCGCGCGGATCCATGACCACGCGCATATCTACACGCTCTACGGCGTGCTCGACGGTCATGAGAAAGTGGTCCGTTACGAGCGGCTGGACGATCGGTCCAAACCTGACCGCGCCGAAATCCGGGAGAGCAGCAACGTGCTGGTCGGCCCGGGGGAGATCGACCTTGTAAACCCCTATGAGATTCACACCGAGATCACCGTAGGCGAACGAACAGTGGCGGTGATCATCCGCAGCCAGAAAGGCGGCGATTTCAATCAGGGACGGTACGTTCCGGAAGAAAACCGTTACTATGAAAGCCTCGGGCCGCGGCAGACGCGGTGCGAAATGCTGCCAAATCGTTAAGACACGAACCGACAAGCTCACGAACTCAAGGGGGAAAAGACCATGGCACGACCGGAAAAAATTGGCCAACCTTTAGAAGCCATCGAAGCGATGCTTCATTACCTCGAGGAAAGCAGTGAAAAACCGGCCAGCTACGGCGGCGTGAGACAAGCGGTGGCCGACCAACAGCGGAAGGGCAACTACCGCGAACACAAGATGAGGATTCATAACGGCCGCACCGTCGCCGATCAGTTATCCCTGGAGCGTGAAGGATTCATCTTCGTCAATCATGAGACCCAGATGAATAACTTCTACGACGAGGCCGAAGTTCGCGACCTTTACTACCGGGAAACCGAGGAGTTGGTTAAAAAAACCTCCGGCGCAAAGCGGGTGGTGGTTTTCGATCATACGTTGCGCTCTGCCGACCCGGCGACACGTGAAGAAAAGCAGATCAGCGGGCCGGTGCGCAACGCCCATAACGACTACACTGATTGGTCGGGGCCCCAGCGCGTGCGCGACTTACTTCCCGACGAAGCGGAAGAGCTGCTCAAACGCCGCTTTGCCATCGTCCAAACCTGGCGGCCCATCAACAAGCCTGTGCAGCGCGAGCCGCTGGCGATCGCCGATGCGCGCAGCATAGGAACGAAGGAAATGGTCACCAGCGCGCGAATTTACCCGGATCGGGTCGGTGAAACCGCTCACATGACTTTCAACCCGGACCACGTCTGGTATTATTTCCCCAACATGCAACGCAATGAAGCGATCGTATTTAAAACCTTCGATTCCGCAAGAGACGGCCGCGCCCGATGGACTGCGCATTGCGCGTTCGATGATCCCACAAGCCGCTCCGAGGCGCCGCCGCGCGAGAGTATCGAGATGCGCACCCTCGCGTTCTTTTAAGTTATATAGAAGCTTTCAGCGATCCAAAGAAGGCCCGCCATTAAAACGCGGGCCTTCTTTACTATCCTCCGAGCGTGAAACGCTCAGTTCCGGACACGGTTCAACCAACTATTTGTTCTTTTGCTTTTTTCTCGGCCGTTTCCGGCAGGTCATGCAATCGATTTTAGCCGCCATTTTCTTCCTCCCTCTCGTGTGGTGTGAGACAACGCATATCACCCCATACTTAGACGTCAATCATGGCAGGCCATATCGAGAGCAAAAAACCGGTCTTTAGTTTCGGAATTTCAATAAGTTAGGATTATTAGGTGTGAGTAGGCAAGGCACTTGGAGGACAACGGCGAACTATAGCTTACCTTTCGTTGGTTAAGCATTGAAAAAGCCGGGCAAAAGAGCGTGCAGTCATGAACTGCAGAATCGCGTAAAATTCCGCTTTCCCCGTTTGAAGCCCAAGGCGCCGTGATTCCGCTACGGGACAATGCTGCCACAGCTAGCCTGTTTCCCACCAATGTTCCCCTTGTCTTCGCACCGCAACTTCCGGTAAAGTCGTGGTTATATCGGAACCAGGCACACTTTAACTTTACGAGGAGGAAGAGAAATGCCGAAAATCGACAAGATTACTATCGTGGACACAGAGAAGGAGGCGAAATGGGGCCGGCCTACCGGGCGCAACTACGCCCGCCCTACCCAGACAGACAAAGTCCATATCGCCTTGAATAGCTATGAGCCGGGGGTCAATGACGAATTGCACTGCCATCCAGGATCCGACCACACCTTTTTTGTGGTTCAGGGCCAATGCACAATGAAGGGGTTGAAAGAAGGCGAAGAATTCGTCCTGAAACAGCACCAGGCCGTGCATGTTCCGGCGGGCTTCTTCTACCAGCTAAACAATACCGGCAACGAGCGTTTAATCCTGTACCAGGTAAGCACCGAACCGCTCAAAAGGCCCAAGATCGGCAAAGTCATCTACGGGGTTCACACCAGCTTGAAGGATCATCTGTTCCATCCAGTTCAGCCCAAAACCGCGGAGGCGCAGAATTCATGACCTTTGCCGAAGTATTGGATTGGTGCCGAAAGAATCACGCCGACGTCCGCGGTGTTTATCGTAACAAAGACATCTCTATTTCACATCAGGACGCGAAGCTTCCCCAGTCGCTGCCACCAATCGACGCAATTTTCCATTGGGATCTCAGGATGCCCGAACTAAATCACTACGTCAGCAGTTCGGACTTCGAGCGTATCGTCGACGGAAGGCTAACCATAGAAGGTTTCAAGAGCACATTGCGGGGCAGCGATTAGGATAAGAAAGCTCGGCGCCTACCGGTTCATTGCGAAATCGCCACCATCGGTCGACAAACCGGGTGGCGATTTCGCTTGTTAAACGGGGAAAGCGTATTAGACGCGCGGCAAATTGGGATTTTCCACTTCCGGGGAACTCCACTTCAGATGCCGCTCGAGAAAATCCGTCACCAGCGGCCATGACAAATCAGCGGTGTGGGCGTTGTAGCCGGGCGCTCCCGGATCCACATAGCCATGCCCACCGAACGGGAAGAAGTGCCACTCCAAGGGTTGGCCGTTCTCCTTGAACGCCTGCCACATCTTTTCCTGCACGGGCAATACCGTGGTCACGTCATCGGCGCCATAAAGATTGATCGACGGGCAACGAATCTTGCGCGCGGCAACCGTAGGATGCACTGGTCGCAGCGGCGTCTCGGGCTCGTCGCGCACCGTCGGATAGTAGCCGACGAAGGCACGCACCTCGGGAGTCGCGGCGACGAGATGGATCGCGATGCGCCCGCCCATGCAATAGCCACAAACGGCGACTCTGTTTTTGTTAACGTGAGGTTGCGCCAGGAGATGACGCCAGCCCTCGGTGAGCACACGGGTAAACTCGGGATCCGTGGTCTTGGCCTGAATCTGCGACCCCGTTTCGATATGCGTGGCAGCCGGATAACCGAGCTGCTCGAAAACGTTAATCGCAAAGGTGCTGTAGCCCAACTTCGCAAACTTGCGCGTTTCGATTTTGATGTACTCGCCGAGCCCACCCTTCGGATGAATCAAAAACAGAGCCGGTCCAGGTTCTTTTCTTTCGGGATAAGCCATAAACCCCGCTATCCCGTCGTTTTTTGTGTTATATGACCGCTCGATGATTTTCATATGGGTATCCCTTCGTTCTACGTGCTATATGAGCACGGAACCTAGCATGTTCCCAGCACGCGGGTAAAGAGTTCACGACTCCCAATGCAGTCCCCGCCCGCATCGGTTCCATTCATTCGGCTTTCCGGCGCGTTGACCCTTGAAACCGCCTGTGTTAGGCGTTACGCGAAAACTAAACTGAAGGAGACACTACAATAGTGCAGCATCGAATCTTGAAAAAATGGATGACAGCCTTTGCGATCAGCATAGCCGTCGCGTCTATCAACCCGCGCAGTCCGGCCCTAGCCGCCGACAAGATCAAGTTTGCCCTGCCCGGTAACTCCATGGGCTACCTGCCGCTTTTCGTGGCCGTGCATCGCGGCTTCTTCAAAGATGAAGGTATCGACATCGAACTGCCCCGGTTGATTCCGGCCATGGCGCAAAACGCGTTAATGTCGGGAGACGTTCAGTATCACGGGCTGGCGGACTCCGGGCTGCGGCTCGCGGCCCGCGGGGCGCCTATCAAAGCGATTTTCTACGGCGCCGACCGCCCCATGTATTATTTAGTGGCGCAAAAGGAAATCCGATCCGTCGCAGAGTTGAAGGGTAAGAGAGTCGGCGTCAGCCAATTTGGCGGCACCTCAGATTTGTCTGCCCGTCTCGCGCTCAAGCATTTCGGAGTCGAGCCTGAGCGCGACGCTTTGATTATTCAAATAGGCAGCGAGGGCACCCGAATGGCCGCTCTCCGAGCCGGCTCGGTCGCCGCGATCATCGTCCCCGTCCCCGCCGTCGTATTGCTGAAGCGGGACGGCTTCAATGAAATTTCCTTCGTCGGCGACGTAGTCGAGTTCGCCAGCAACGGCTATTCCACTACGGATCAGCGCATCAAGGAAAATCCACAAGAGGTGAAGAAGGTCTTGCGAGCCATGTATCGCGGGCTGCGTTTCGCAAAGGAGAATCCCGAGGGCACTATTGGAGTTATTCAGAAAGAATGGAAAGTCGACCCGGAAGTGGCCAAAGAATCCTACGCCGCGATCGTCAAGGCCCTCAATGACGACGGCATCATCGGCGAAAAGCAGTTGAAGATCCATTTCGATATTATTCGGAGGACAGAAAAGAACATTGGCGAGATTCCCGTCGAAAAAGTGGTCGATTTTCGCCTGCTCAGGGAGGTTCGGCGCGAACTCAGCGGAAAATAAGCGGCCGCAATCGAACTCGGCACACAATCTCGCAATCACTTATACAGTTTATCAATGAAACCGGTCTGGTCGATAGCTTTGAGAAGACTGGTGTCGATGAATTGACTCACATTTTTGTCTTTGGCTCCTGGAAACTCTCTGTCCAGGTCCTCAAGAGAAAAACGAACCGTGACTTCATCGGGATAGGGTTTGGTGGGAAAAGTATCGATCACGAAGGTCCGATATTGCGCTTCGAGAATCCTAGGGTCATTTTCCTTGAGCTGCTTGCTGAGCATGCGCAGCGCCCGATCCTTCTGTGTGCGCGCCATATGAATGCCTTCGATGATCGCTATCATAAAGCGTCTGGCGAGGTCCGGCTTCTCTTTGACAAAGCGGCGCGACGTGATGATATCCGCCCCGGTGGCGCGATAACCCGTTTCCAACAGGCTGCCAAGTACCGAGACTTCTCTTCTCAACTTGATCTGGGCCAAAAAGATCGTATCCACCTGGGTCAAAGTAGAATCCATGGTGCCGCTGAACATCGCCATGAGTCTTTGTGTTGCCCCGGCGATGCCGGTTTGCAGCAACACAACGTCCTTTTCGGGATTCAGTCCTAGGTGCCGCAGCACTCGCCGTGATCCAAAGTCGGTGAACGAACCGAAACGGGTGATACCCACTCTCTTTCCTTTAAGGGCTTCCACAGATCGAATCTGCGGCAAGGCGACCAGCTTGTATTCAATAACTCCGAGGCTGCCGACGATAACCGTATCGGCGCCCCGGAGAGCGGCGGCGACCGCCGTCGCGCCGGTGGCGGACAAGATCTGCACTTCACCCGCCACCAGGGCCTGGACGCCAGTCGTTCCACTGGGAATGAGCAGCATCTCGGCGTCGATGCCGTGGCGCGCAAAGATTCCGCCCTCTTGTGCCAGCCAAAGCGGGATTCTGTTGGCTGTAATCGAGGAATAGCCGAGGCGCACGCGATCAGCAGCGTGGGTTTCCACGCACAGCATGGAGATGAAAACGACCTTTAATGCCGCCTTGAGAATTGCTTTCATAGTTCCCCATGCAACTATCATATCTCGAGGCATCCAAACCAGGCCTAATCCGGAATCCTAATAAATCCTAATCCTGAATCTCATGGCAAGCACCGGCCGATGCCGACTTCCAGGTTTGACTTGATCCGTGCAGCTGCGATAACTGTGAGCGCGAAACAACCCGTTGGAGGGGCCTATGAAAAATTTCATCGCTACTCTTCTTGGCTTGCTGTTATGGAGCGTGTCCGCGGCTCACGCCCAAGCTCCATTTTACCAAGGCAAAACAATTCGAGTGATCGTCGGAACGCCGCCCGGCAACCTCTATGACCTCTGGGCAAGGCTCATCGTCGCCCACCTGGGCAAACACATTCCGGGAAACCCTGAATTCATCGTTCAGAATATGCCCGGGGCCGGTCACGTCGTTGCAGCCAACCACCTCTACTCCCTCGCCAAACCCGATGGCTTGACTTTAATCGGCTCCATCATCCCGTCGCTCTATCTCAATCAACTTGTGGGCAGGCCGGAAATCCAATTCGACTGGGGCAAGTTTACTTGGATTGGCTCGCCCGCTACCGGCCCTTCGCAGATGTACATGCGCGCCGATACGCCGTACAAAACCATCGAAGATGTTCGTACGGCCAAGGAACCACCCAAGTGCGGTGCCACCGGAGTCACCGGACCTGACTCCTACCTGCCCAAAATGTTGCAAGAGGTCGCGGGGGCAAAGTTCAACATCGTTACGGGTTATCCGGGCGGAACCGATATTGATCTTGCCGTCGAGCGTGGGGAGATCCACTGCCGTGCCTTCACCATCGAAGCTTTCTTCGGACGCGAGCCTTACACGACGTGGCGCAAGAAAGGGTTTGTCCGAAATCTCTTTCAGACGGGAAACAAACGCGACCCGAAATTGCCTGATACGCCGACCGTCGCGGAAATCATGGATCAATACAAAACTCCGGAAGCCGGCCGGCGTCTGGCCAAAGTGCTACTCGCCGCCGGCGACATGGGTCGGCCGGTACTCGGCCCTC
>DAIRFP010000055.1:18117-25321 GCA_036794995.1 Thermodesulfobacteriota bacterium
GACGCTTTCAATAAAACCATGAGCGATCCTCAGTTCCAAGCGGAAGTGAAGAAGAGAGATTACGAGTTCGATCCCGTCACCGGCGAAGAGCTCGAAGCAACCGCCAAAGAAGTCACCAGCCAGCCGCCGGACGTCATCGAGCGTTTGAAGCGGGTGCTGGGAAACTGAGGGAACGGAACAAAATGATGAAAATGAGTTTGCTGTTTCTCGCTCTATTAACCGTGTCGCTGGAAGCCCATGCTGCAGAATCACCGTACTTTCACGGCAAGGTCATCACCTTGCAGGTCGGCGCTCCCGCCGGCGGAAGGCAAGATCGCATCGCTCGAACCTTGACCAAGTATTTGACGAAATACACACCCGGTAGTCCCACATTCTTGATCCAGAACAAATCCGGCGGCCAAGGCATACCTGCGATGTTGACCCTCAGTAGGGGTCCCACCGATGGCAGCTTCATGTCGATGGTCATTTCCTCATATTTGGAAGCCCCCTATTTCGGCGCTCCGGGAGCGAGTTATGACCCGCGAAACTTTGTCTATGTGGGCGCACCCAGCACTGGCAAACAGCGGAACGTCCTAATTTTCCATCAACGCGCGGGAATCAAAACGTTGGACGAATTAAAAAATCGCGAAGTCACGCTCGGTGCCCAAGGGGTCGGAAATCGAAGCTATCTCTATTCCCGGCTCATCGCCGAAGTTTTAGGGCTCAAGGTTCGTTGGGTGCTGGGTTATGACACACAGCAGCTCTACGTCGCCATCGAACAGGGCGAGGTGCAAGGAAGGGTGAACGACGCCGCTTCCATGATGACCGATAAGCCCGAATGGTTTGCCAAACGCGAGATCGTTCCCCTGTTGGCGATGACCTTGCCGGAGGAGCTGCCGCCGGTCAAACATCCGATTTTCGAAGGCGTTCCCTCGATCCTGCAATTCGCCAGGACCGAGCCGCAAAAAAATATCATCCAGAAAATCAACTCCACCGACCGGCTGGGCGCTGCCATGGCCTTCCCGCCGGGAACGCCGGAGTCGATTCGTAAGGTCATGGAGGAAGCGCTGCTAAAGGTCGGCAACGATACGGCGTTCCGAAAAGATTGGGGAGAGCTGGTACTAGAGGGAAGCACGTTCGAGCAAATGTTTAGCGGCAGGGAAGTCTTGGAGGACGTGAAAGTGTACACGGATTGGCGCCCCGAAATCATGAGCATGTATAAACGACTGGCACACGAAGCACCAAAATAACCCTCCAATCCGCTGAGAGGGCTAATGCGCCCGTTGCGAAGCTCGCCCATAGAACTGAGGCATCCTGAACCTTCCTATATCGGAGACTTCACCGGAAAGCACCCCCAATCCGCGCCGTTTTCCTCCCCTTAACTCAGCGGTCCCAGCATTGCTGTGTCCTGCCGGCAGAAAGGTGGGGAGGGCCATGTCCACATCGCTGAATTCTCGTTCGTCCAGTTCGACATGACCAAATTAACCAGCACCGGCAGAGTCGCATAGAGCACGGAATCGCAGAATACTTGCGCCAGAGCAGTGACAAAGAACAACCAACGCTGCGAACGACTCGGTGCCGCGAGGATTTCATCAAACTCTCCACAATAGAAGAGATTTTTTAGGACAACCCTATGACTCAAAAACCTGGCAAAGCCGCAGTCGCTAAACACCTTGCAGAATTACGTCGTGAAGCAGTCGCCGCTTTGCAACGCTTCAACAATATCGCCGATCGGCTGAACTTCTATGAGCAGTACCTCGTCCTCAGCAAAACTTACGATGTCAGACTCGCGGGTCCGTTTTTTGTAGTGAAAGGCGGCAAAGCCGCAGCGTCAGCAGACAGCGATTCGGACTCAACCCCTAAGGCTCGCGATGCTGCCAACTAAGCAGAATCCAATCTCCCACTTAAAGGAAGGTCCAGTGAAAAAGAAAATTCTAATCGTCGAAGACAACAAAGATTCCCTTGAGATTCTCACGCTGTTTATAGGCAGAATCGGATGTCAGGCTGTAAGGGCGAAAAACAGCAAAGAAGCCATCGCACTTGCGGAGATCGAGCAACCCGATCTCATTTTTATGGACATGGAACTACCGGATGCCGACGGGATCAAGACCGCTAAGATCCTTAAACAGGATCCTAGAACGTCTAAAATTCCGATTGTCGCTCTGACGGCGTGGATATCGGACTTATGGCGGGAAAAAGCTTCGCGCGCGGGTATCGTAGACTATCTCATAAAACCGGTGGCGCCTCAGACGTTGAAAGAGATCATTGAGTTACACACCAAAGGAAGGATTGTTCGAGACGCGATGACGTCCGAGATCTAATGACACGCCGCAGCTCTACAATGGAGCCGGGTGATGTGCAAGGACGGGTGAAAGACCCGCTTCCATGATGACCGATAAGCCCGAATGGTTTGCGAAACGCGAGATCATTCCGTTGTCGGCAAGGACCTTGCCGGGGGAATTGCCGCCGGTCAAGCATCCGATTTCAACGGTGTTCCCTCGATCATGCAATTCGCCAGAACCGACGCCGTTGCAATAAGCAATCCCGGCGTGACTTCGAAGTCGAAGAGATCTCCTCGCTGATCATCTGGAAGATCAACTCCACCGACCGGCTGGGTGCTGCCATGGCCTTCCCGTATTGATTCGGACCGTTGCCTGTTCGAGCAGCATCGGGGTGTTCTCCTCTTGTTTGTGTTGTGTTGATCGCAAAAACGGCTGCGGACAAAGCCAAGATGTACTCTATATTGATAATTTGGTCGTTGGCGTGTTATCCCGGCTCTCATGGCTCGGCGTCCTCGGCTCTTAGCTCCTGGGGTGCTCTACCACGTCATTGTCCGGGGAACTCGATAATGTCTCCTGCAGATTTAAGCCCCATCGCGCACCTCAAATAAACTCTCCATCTGCACCCGATCCATTTTCTTTCTTTCACCAACAACTGCTATATGAGGGAAGCTGAGTCCAGGGTTCAGCCCCGGTGAACCGGTGCGCTCGGGGAAGATGAAAATGGGTTTGCTATTCGCTATATTCGGCGGGTTGATGCAATCGTGGTTCTAGCATGCGGCGAATGAATTTTCACAACATGATGTGAAAGTGGATCGATGGCGGCAGAGAACAACTATCGCAAGTGGGCAATAGTTTCCGGTATCGCTGCCATAGTTTTGACTACGGCCGGCCTCGGTTTCTGGTGGTGGAGGTCCATGGAATACGTCACCACCGATGACGCCAGAATCAAGGCGGAGATCGTCTCTATTAGCAGTGAGATCCAGGGAAGAATCGAGACCCTCACCAAAGATGAGGGAGATGCCGTGAGCCCAGGCGAAATCATCGCCCGGCTGGACAGCCGAGAGGCGCGAATCCAGTTGCAGCAGGCACAGGCAGAGTTGGATGGGGCCCGCAGCAGAAGCAAGCAGGCGAAAACCGAAGTGACCTATCATACGGAAAGGCACCAAGGAGAGCTCCCCCAGGCCGAGGCGGCGCTGGCGGGACATCGCCATAACCTCGAAGATGCCCAGGCTCTCACGGAAAAGACCACTGCTGACTGGAACAGAACCAAGTCCCTGTTTGAACGCAATCTGGTATCGGCCCAGGAACTTGCCCATGCCGACATCGCGATGCGACAGGCCCAAGCCAGGCTCTATGTTCTGAGAGAAAAGATCAAAGAGGGAGAGGCGGCGCTGGAACTGGTGCGGATCACTGGCAGAGAAGTCGCCATCAAAGAAGCGAATCTCAACGTTCGCAACGCCGAGGTGCGCCGGGCCGAGGCGGATCTTGCCGATCTCTGGCGCAAATTGGAGCTGATGACGATCGTGAGCCCGGTGCGCGGAACAGTGGCGAAAAAAAATGCTCGATCAGGAGAAGTAGTCCAACGCGGCCAACCTATTTTCATGCTTGTCGACGCCAGCCGGTTCTGGGTGGAGGCCAATGTGGAAGAGACGGAGATCCGCTTCGTCAAGCCCGGCAGCCGCGTGACCATCAGAGTCGATTCCTATCCGGGGCGGGATTTCGCGGGGAAAGTGGCGGAATTGGGTGAAGCCACGGTTTCGGAATTCTCCCTGTTCTCGCCGCAAAAGCTCACCGGGCAATTCATTAAATCGACGCAGCGTCTGCCGGTCAAGATCTCGGTGGCAAATCCCGACAACCTGTTGAAGATCGGCATGCTCGCGGTGGTTTGGATTGAAAAAGATGGCCGATAACACCGCTCAGGCTGGGGCGCCTGTGAACTCCGACGGCCACCTTCACAAGTGGTGGATTTGCCTCACCCTCTCTTTGGGGACTCTGTCCGTAGGTCTCAGCGCTACCACAGTGGATATCGCCATCCCCACCATCATGTCGTCTCTGGGAGCTTCCCTGAATAAGGTTCAATGGGTGCTCACCGGATTCATGATCACCCGGACCGTGCTTACCCCTTCGGTGGGTTGGTTGGGCGACCGTCTGGGCGACCGCAATCTCTTCATCTTCAGCACGGCCACCTATACGCTCGGCTCGTTTCTCTGCTCTATTTCCTGGAGCGCGGATTCGCTGATTTTTTTTCGCATCTTTCAGGCAATCGGCGCCGGGCCGTTGATCGGCGTGGCCATGGCCATCATGTATGATGCTTTTCCCGCGCGAGACCGCGGTCTGGCCATGGGGCTCTTCATGACGGGCTGGTCTCTCGGGCCTTTCTTCGGTCCCCTCGTCGGCGGTTACCTTACCGAGCACGTGCACTGGAGAGCGATTTTCTATATCAACATTCCAGTCGGGCTGCTGAGCGTCGTTGCCGCCTATTTCTTGCTTCCACAGCGCCGCGCCGATCAGGAAAAGACTCCCCTGGACTGCCTCGGCTTCCTGAGCATGACAGCGGCGATAACAACGCTGCTGATCGCTCTAAGCCAGGGACACGAAGAGGGCTGGGGCAGCCGATACATCGTCTCTCTTTTTGGCGCATCGGCGGTGCTATTTTCGCTTTTTGTGTTGGTTGAGCTGAAAGTAAAGAATCCTTTTGTTGAGTTGCGCTTTTTTCGCAGCTTCACCTTCAGCCTGTCGAACGTCATTATTTTTTTTCGCGTCTTCGGCTTTCGCGGCACCAATTTTCTTATCGCGCTATTTCTCCAGCGGGGCCTCAACTATAGCCCGATACAAGCGGCAACCTTTCTTCTGCCGGGAGCGATTATCACCGGGATCGTCTCGCCGCTGGCGGGGACTCTCTCTGATCGTCTGAACCCGCGCATCCCGATGCTATTGGGCTTCATCATCCTGATCCTGGTACTCTACGGCCTTTCCAGCCTGACGCTGTGGACCAGCATGGCGACGATCTTTTTTCTACTCAGCATGAAGAGCGTGGGTCAGTCGAGCCTCAACGCACCTTTGAATGTGGTCGCCCTGGGTGCGTTACCCGAGGGGAAAAGCCGCATGGGAAGCGGCATGATCGGCCTGTCTCGAGGATTGGGCGAAGCCTTCGGCATCGCGGTCTTGAGCTTCCTGCTGGAGAGATACACGTTCGTCAACATCGAGCACATGAGCCCGGTCCAAGGCGGCCATCTTTCGGAGGCGCAGCAATTTGAAGCAATTACGCAAATGAAAACGCTGCTCGTTCAGGCAGGACATTTTGGCACTGCGCTGGATGACAGAGCGCACTCGTTGCTCGGTTACACGCTGCTCAACGAGGCTCTGACCCGCGGCTATCAGGAGATTTTTATCGTCATCACCTGGATCTACATTCTCTTGGGCGTCTCAGTTTTTTTCCTCCGTATACCCAAAAATGCGGGGTAGTTCCGGATACTCAGCTTCTCCCGCGCGTCCGGTGCATCATCCGATCCACTCTACTTCTCGCTCGATTGCAGCGCATCGAGCGCCTTTTGCACCAGCCTGCGGCGCAAATCCTTTTCTTCCTCCGGTGCCAGCTTGGCATCACCCGTCACATGAACAATGCCATGCCCCAAGACAACGCGGTTGGAGCCGACCATCTTCGCAATCGACATGGCGGAGGTAATTTGCACCACGGGAATTCCCGCTTTTTCCAGTTCGGTTGTGATCGCAGCGCCGCTGCGAGTGCTGGTTCCTCAGGTGGAGGTGAGGATTACTGCATCGACGCCCTCCTGCTTTGCCTTTTCCGCCATTTCCCGGCCAAGACGGCGCGTGTTCGAAAGCGGGTTCGCGCGGCCCGAAGTTGAAATGAATTCGTCGTGAAGCTTGCCGATGATGCCGCTCTTTTCCATCTCGCGCATGGCGTCGAGAGGCACGAGACGATCCGGATCTTCTTGGACAAACCGGGCATCATAGCCGCCGTGGGAGATTTCATATTCCTCCCCCAGCAGGTCATCACGGCCTTTGATACTGTAGGAACCCCAGCGTGTCGCGGCAGTTCCGTAAATCTTGTCCGGGTTGCCTTTCGGAACGAGCCCGCCGTCCGTGATCAGCATTACCTTGGCCTTCGAAAGATCTTTGATCCCGGAGGGCATCGGCACCGGGTCGAAGGACGTCGATACCATCTCAGATTCGAACGGTTCTCCTTTGACCTTCGCCACGAGCATGTCGACAAGCCGCCTTGCCGCTGTCTGCTCAACCACCTGATCACGGAGAAGTCCGCGACACACATAACCTTCGTCCGCGGGAAGTCCGATCGCCGCCTTGCCGACCAATTTTTTGCCCAAGCCTGCCATCTTGCCAAGCACTTCGCGCATTCTGGCGGCGTTCGCGCCGGAGTCGATAATGTAAAGCGCATCGCGATAGAGATCGACGCCGGGGTTCTCTTCGCTCATCCCGGTGATAACGGGAAGTCCGAGCTGCGATTGAACGGCAACGCAGAGGGCTCCGGCTGCCATTCCGTAGCGGCCCGCTTCGAAACAAGGTCCGGCCACGAACAGGTCGGCACCAATCTCTCTGACCTTTTCCACGACGGCTGCAACTAACTCCTCTTCATGTTCGACGGCATAGTTGTCGCCGCAAACGAGAGTCACCACGACCCGCGCGCCGTCGCCCAACAGTTGCTCCAAGAGCTTGCCGGGACCCACGGCGCCGCCGCGCGCTTCGAGGGGTGTCCCCGCCTGCTCCTCTCCGCCAATGCCGCCGAAAAACTGATTTAGATAATGGACGACTCGCATCTTAGAAACCTCCAGCGTAAGAGGGAAAAACATCTAACCGCAAAGGACGCATAGAGCACATAGAACTATAATTTATACTTTGTGACCTTTGCGTTCTCTGTGGTTGTTCTGTCCCGATGTCTCCCCTCTTTCTTTTGCCTGTAACGA
>DAIRFP010000288.1:0-5826 GCA_036794995.1 Thermodesulfobacteriota bacterium
TATTTCTTGTCGGCCACCGGAAACCCGTAGGCCTCGACGATCTTTTGCGCCCAGTCGTCCAGGTTCTGGTGCAAGTCCCAGCTCAGAACCGAGAGTGTTTTGCCGCGGAGCAGCTTGCCCTGAATCGAACCCGGGATAAACGCCGATCCGTCGGCGGGCCCGTAGCGGTCGAGAATCTCTTGGCCTTCGGTGGAGAGTTGAAATTCCAACCACAACAAGCCCGCATAAGGGTGAGTGGCGGTGTTCAAGATGCCGTCCGCGGCGCCGAATCGAACCGGAACCGGTTCTAGAATGAGATATTCGAGGTTCTTGGTAGGGTCTTTGGTTTGCACATCCATGGCGCTGCCAAGGTTCACGCCCATAACGAGGGGATATTCTCCGGCGGCCAGAGAAGTCAATATTCGGGTGGACCCCCGATTCCACACCGGTTTTTGCGCCGCCAACTTTCGCGAATAATCAAGCGTCTTCTCCAGCCCCCAAATCGGAACCAGGTTTGCGACCGAAAGCGGCCGCAGATCAGCCACGAACTTACGTCCCCTGTATTCGGGTTTAAGAAAATCCTCCCACTGAGTGGGAAGCTTTTGCGTCCCGATGGCCTTTTTGTTGTAAGCGGCGACGGCGATCTGCGTGCCTTTAGCGACAATCGTTCGATGGTTGGAGTCGATGACCTTGGGAGGAATCACCAGCACGTTTTGTTCTGCCATGCCAAGGATATCGAATTTTTTCAAATGCGGCGGATACTCGGAGTAGACTTGATTGGAGATGTGCACCGTATCGTAGCGTGCCCTGCCCAATTTCATCTCCGGAACGAAACGACGGTATTCGTCGACGCCGCCGATGTTGTCCGCGGAAATTTGCTGTATGAAGGGATACTTCTTTTTAAACGCCTCGGTCATCGCCTTCTGGGCGTCGCCCTCGAGAAACGTTTGGATTGACAGCTGCCCTTCCTTTTTTGCGTTGGCGAGAATCTCCTCTTTGCTGCTGACAAAAATATAGCCTTTGGCTTCCGCTTCCTTTTTTGCCTTTAGCAGATTCGGCGATGCTGATGCGGCGATTGCGCGAGCTTCGAGCGCCCAGAACCAAATCGTCAGGAACCAAAACACAGTCAAGAAACACTTATGCATGTTAAGCCTCCCAAAAAAGCGACTGACAGGGTTGTGCACGTTTAGAATCGAGCCCTGGCGCTGCAGTCGGCGCAACATAACTTGAGGAGACTGAGCAGGTCAAGCGACGCGCCGGCACCCAACCACTTCCGATCTTCGATCCATCTCATCCACTGTATCGACCGGAAGTCGGTCCCGTGATAAGAGTATTTAGGCAACTGCTTCGTCGCGTTCACTGCAACTTTATTAAGAGGAGGGACCCATGATCCCCATCATCGTGAACGGCAAAAGGCTCCAAGTAGACGTCGATTCCGACGCTCCCCTGCTCTGGGTGCTCCGGGAAAATCTCGGGCTGACCGGCACCAAGTTCGGCTGCGGCATCGCGCAGTGCGGTGCCTGCACGGTCCATCTCGATGGTCAACCGATTCGTTCTTGCATCACGTCAATCACAGCCGTCAAAGGAAAACGAATCACCACCATCGAAGGGCTCTCGGCCAACGGCAGCCACGTATTGCAAAAAGCCTGGATCGCCGAGGAGGTTCCCCAGTGCGGCTACTGCCAATCGGGGCAGATCATGTCCGCGGCGGCCCTCCTGGCGGCAAAGCCCAAACCCACGGATGCCGACATCGACGCCGCGATGTCGGGGAACATCTGCCGCTGCGGGACGTATCAGCGTATCCGGCGCGGCATTCACCGCGCCGCGGGCACTGCGGTCCAGGGAGGTGCGAAATGAGCGCCATCGTTAATTTGAGTCGGCGCGGCTTTCTCAAAGCGGGCATCGCCGGCGGTGGCGGTTTGTTACTGGGGTTTCATGTTCCAGGTTCCAGGCGTTGGGCTGGAGCTGCGACCGTGCGTTCCGAGCAAGCCACCTTGAATTCCTGGGTGCGCATCGCCCGCGACGGCACCGTCACCATCATCGTCGGCCAGTCGGAGATGGGACAGGGCATCATGACGGCGATTCCGATGATCATCGCCGATGAATTAGAAGCCGAGTGGTCCAAAGTTCGTACCGAACAGGCTCCGGCCGATCCGGCCTACGGCGATCCGATGCGGGGTGGAGACCAGTCCACCAACGGTAGCCGGAGCATTCGCAACATGTTGACGCTTTGGCGCCGGGCGGGCGCGGCCGGTAGAGAGATGTTACTTGCTGCGGCAGCCAAAGAGTGGGGCGTACCGGCGGAGGAATGCAATGCGGAACAGAGCGTGGTGACCCATCGCCCGTCCGGCAGAAAGCTCACCTACGGCGAGCTTGCGGATAAGGCCGCGCAGCTCCCGGTGCCGAAGGAGCCCAAGCTCAAATCACCCGACCAGTTTCGCTTCATCGGCAAAGCTGTGGCGCGAGTCGATACGCCGGAGAAAGTTACTGGACGGGGCATTTACGGTATTGACGTAAAAGTTCCCGGGATGTTGGTTGCGACCGTCCAGCGCTGCCCCGTGTTTGGCGGTAAAGTGGCAAGCTTCGAGGCGAGCCAGGCCAAAAAGGTGAAGGGTGTACGCCACGTGGTGCAGATCAGTTCCGGAGTGGCGGTAGTGGCGGATAACTATTGGGCCGCCAAGAAAGGCCGCGAGGCGCTGAAGATCACCTGGGACGAGGGCGCGAACGCGCAACTGAGCAGCGCCGAGATCAGCCGCGTCTATGCCGAAACCGCGAAGCAATCCGGGCCGGCGGCGCGCAAGGAAGGCGATGCGATGCCTACGCTTGCCGGCGCTGCCAAAGTTATCGACGCGATTTACGAGGTGCCCTTTCTCGCCCACGCGACGATGGAACCAATGAACTGCACCGCTCACGTCAGGAGAGATAACTGCGAAGTCTGGGTCGGCACACAAAGCCAGAGCGGCACGCAGCGAACCGCTATGCGCATCTCGGGATTTCCGCGGGAGGCAGTCAAGGTCAACACCATGCTTTTGGGCGGCGGCTTCGGGCGACGCGGTGGACAAGATTTCGTCGCCGATGCCGTCGAAACAGCGAAGGCGGTCAACGCTCCGGTCAAAGTCATCTGGTCGAGAGAGGATGACATGAGACACGATCACTATCGTCCGGCAACCTATAATGTTCTTCGTGCTGCCCTCGATGAGCGCGGAACGCCGGCGGCCTGGCTGCACCGGATTGTCGCTCCCTCCATCGGCGTGCAGGGTGGACGTCCGTTAAAGGACGGCATCGACCCTACGATGACCGAAGGGGCGGCCAACCTTCCCTACGTGATTCCCAACCTGCAAGTAGAATATATCTACAAAGATTTTGGCATTCCGGTCGGTTTCTGGCGTTCCGTCGGAGCGTCGCAAAACGCTTTCATCACCGAATCTTTCATGGACGAACTCGCTGTCGCCGCAAAGAGAGATCCCTTCGAG
The DNA here is from genome assembly GCA_036794995.1 of Thermodesulfobacteriota bacterium. GTDB lineage: Bacteria > Desulfobacterota > Binatia > UBA9968 > UBA9968 > DAIRFP01. Next base: position 3,453 of record DAIRFP010000288.1, read on the forward strand.
TTCCGGCGCGACCTCCTCGCCAAGGCAGCGCGCCACAAAGGGGTGTTAGAGCTCGCCGCCGAGAAAGGCGATTGGGGAAAGCCGCTGCCACAGGGCCGCTTTCGCGGGATCGCCGTCGCTTTTTCTTACGGCAGCTACGCCGCCGAGGTCGCCGAAGTCTCCATCGAAAAGGACGGCAAAGTGCGGGTCCATCGCGTGGTCTGCGCCCTCGACTGCGGCATCTTCGTCAATCCCGACACCGTGAAAGCTCAGGTGGAGGGCAGTATCGTTTGGGGATTGACCGCGGCATTGTACGGCGCCATCACCATCGACAAGGGACGAGTCCAGCAGAGCAACTTCCACGACTATCCGATGGTGAGAATCAACGAGATGCCCGTCGTCGAGGTGCATATCGTGCCCAGCGATGCGCCACCGGGCGGAGTCGGGGAACCCGGTGTGCCGCCCCTCGCGCCGGCGGTATGCAATGCCATCTTCGCCGGCACCGGCAAGCGCATCCGAAAATTGCCAATCCGACCCGAAGAACTGAGAACCATCTGATAGTTGTTTGTCTTGACAAGAAGGGGTGGTGAGTGATCTTGTCCGATTGAGTTAGCTCCAGTGGCCATCGAGATCAACATTGACTAAATCGCAAGGAGGAGGAGTTATGCCAAAAATTCGACATCTAGCTATTCGCACGGAAGACACCGGGAAATTGGCGTCCTTTTATATGGATGTCTTCGACATGCAAGTGATCCATAAGAGTAAACAGGAAGGGGGAACCATTTTCTTGACGGACGGTTACTTCAACCTGGCCATCATACCTAACAACGAACAAAACTCGCCCAACGGGCTATATCACTTTGGCTTCCAGGTGGAAGACGGCGAGGCCATCGTCGAGAAGATGAAAAAAATCAATCCCAACAAATTGCCCAAAGGGCGCCCCAACGGACGGCCCTATGCCGAGACCCGCGGCTCGGATCCTGACGGCAACTATTTCGATATCTCGGAGCATGGCTTCCAGGATGTGCAACCGGTTGGCGAGCCAAAGCCGAGCTAAAGAGCGGGATGAGAATCAGCTTTAAACGAAACTCCGCCCTGATCGCCCCGGTCGGAGTTTTAATCGTTCTCGCTGGAGCGTTAGGGCTAGCGCTGCCGGCGCGGCTGGCCGCACAGACGCGGACCAACTTGGCCGGCAGCGTTACGAGCGAAAGCATGACCGCCCTCTGGGTGGCGCGGGAGCGGGGCTTGTTCAAGAAGCATGGGCTGGATATGCAGTTCATCCTTATGCCGCGCAACCCTCTAGCGATTGCTGCTTTGCTCGCCGGAGAGATAGATGCCGCTATCGTCGGACCGGGCCACGTTGTCAACGCGGCCAGCAGCGGAGCGGATGTCATCGGCATCGCCAATTTCGCGCAAAAACTTGACTTCCGGTTCACCGCTCGACCCGAAATCAAAAACAAAGAAGACCTTCGCGGCAAGCGAATCGCCATTAGCGGTCCCGGCTCCACGTCGCATCTGGTGTCAATGTTGGCTTTTCAGGGTCTGAACATCGATCCCACGCAGGCGCGAATGACCCTCTTAACGATTCCGGGGACGGAAATGAACCGGCGCTTGGCGCTTGAGACGGGGGGAGTGGAGGCCACGGCACTACGCGGCGCCATCGGCGATCTCTACGGTAACAAAGGTTACACCGTACTTTACAACTTCAGAACTGCAGGCTTGACCCTGCCTCAGACCATGCTGGCGACGACTCGGCGTAACGCCGCGGCTAAGCCGCACGTCATCGAAGGTTATTTAAAAACCATGGTCGAAGCGATCGCGGTTACCATGGATCCAGCGAACAAGGACCTCGTAACCCGCCTGCTGGCATCGAACCTGCGCTTGACCAATCCGGGCGATGCGGAGGAGTCTTATCATACCGTGATTAATTCCTACGAGCGGGTGCCGCACACCAACCTTGAGGGCATGAAGCGGCTGCACAAACTGCTGACCCAGCTTAATCCTAAAATCGCTGACGTCCGCGTCGAAAATTGCATCGATACTTCCTTCATGAATAAGCTCGAAAGCTCCGGTTTTATCCAAAGCGTTTACAAGAAAAACTAACGAGACATCTGAAGCGGAAGACTGTGTCTTCGGCGGCTTTGCGGTAGCCCTCCCAAATTCGGACTTTTGTTTCCCGAGCAATTAATTTCGTAAATCAGGCTGTCGGAGTCACCGTTACGCAGTGAGGAACAGCATCCTCCTTTCCGCTGGTCGCTGAGGTTAAATGAACTACCCCGCAGCAAGTTGCCGGGGTATCAGAACCTAGCGATGAGAATTCATCGCAGAAGGCGTCACCCGCGAATGTTTTAATCGGGGGTCTGTCCGACCGTCATCGCAGCACCCCAGGAACCTG
>DAIRFP010000289.1:0-5824 GCA_036794995.1 Thermodesulfobacteriota bacterium
ACTCTTTGAGGAACGCCGGGTCTTTGAAAGTCTTGCTCATCGCTTCGCGCAAAATGCTTACCGTTTCCTGGGGTGTGCCTGGTGGAAGGATATAGGGGGAACCTACGAGGCGAAAGGTTCGGAACATAGTCATGATTTTCTTCTCTCGATCCGACTTGGCGAAGCTCTCGAGCTCCGGAAGTTTAGCAAAGACGGGGTGTGGATGGCGATCTTCTTTTGGAATCTGAATGATGGCGTGAAAGTTAACGAGTTTCTTATCGATAAACTCCGGCGATCTTTGAAGAATCGTGTCTGGAATATTGGCACGGGCGTCTAACTCGCCGCGCATCATGGCCAAATCGACCTCGGGACCGGAATATCCGGTGACAAATCTCGGCTCTTTCAAGCCGAGGATCCACGAAAATAATCTGCCGTTGATGTAGATATCGTGGCCCACGGTCTGGGCGCCGACACGCAAACCCGAGCGCCCGCGCAACTTGTCGAGACTGTCAAGACCAAGTTTCGCGACGGAACTGAAAGCATATTGCGCCGTACTGTTAGCGGCGCCGAGATAGACCAGCTTGTCGATGTCGTATTCAACACCGATCGAGCCTAGCACTGCGTTGGCGACCAGCCCGGAGCCCATATTCCCGATGGTCAAGCCGTCCGGCTTGGCATTTCGGGAAATGTAGTTGGTGGCCTTTCTGCCGCCGCCGCCGGGCATGAATTGGGTGACAATGATCGGCTCACCGGGAATATATTTGCGCAAAAAAGGAATTACTGCTTGAGTTCGCAGGGCTCCCGTCCCGCCCGGTTCGCGTCCCTGGATCAGCATGATGGTTTTGCCTTGGAAGTAAGGAGTGGCTTGGGCGAAGACTGTTGCGGCTTGATTGAAGCACACTATAACGGCGATCCACATTGCTAAAAGCGATGCTCGTCTCATTATTCTTTCTCCTGTAGTTTGCTAGCGTTCCTGCATGTCAATGACTGCGTCTTATTTAAGGCGCGGGGGTTACCACCCTCGCTTGGTAAATCTCAACACCGCGCGGCGGTCTTTTTTCGACGGGCGACCCGGCGTGTCAAATTCCGGCGGTCGTTCAAGCTTAAGTTGCGCCGCTACCGCTTCCCGTTTCCGGACACTTTCCTCGGTTTCCTCGTAAAGCAGTTGCGCTTCAATAGCAGGGCCGCGAATCCCGGCGACGCCCTTAACGATCACTGTCCATTCGTGGAGGCCGCGCCTGATGCCGAGTTGGTCGCCGCGCCGTAGGATCCTGCTCGGTTTGGCGTGAGCGCCGTTGACTTCGATTTTTCCTCCGGTAACGGCGGCCGCAGCGAGGGCGCGGGTCTTAAAGAAGCGCGCAGCCCAGAGCCACTTGTCGATGCGAATGGGCTCGTTGGTTTGATCCGTCTTTTCGTCCTTCATGGGTAAGCGCTATGCACCGGGCTTGTCGCCATCACGGCCAGTTGAAGTTGGGCACGTAACTCTCCTGCAACAATTTGTAATTGGTGAGATCGACCTGAAGCGGAGTGACGGAGATGTAACCATCGTGGACTGCCATGCAATCCGTGCCGTCGTCGTGGGCGAAGCCCAAGTTGTCTCCACCGATCCAGTAATATTTCTTGCCCCGGGGGTCGGTCCGTTCCACGATGTTTTCACTGTAGTGTCGTTTGCCCTGCCGGGTTAGACGCCAGCCCTTGATCTGGTCTTTGGGAATCGGGGGAACGTTGACGTTCAGCAGAGTTTCGATGGGCAGGCCTATTTCATGGATGCGGGAAACCAGTGTAGCGGTAAATTCGGCAGCTGCCTGGAATTCAAAATTTTCAAATGTCACAAGCGATACCGCAATGGCGGGAATACCAAGGAGCGCGCCTTCGATGGCGGCGGAAACCGTACCTGAATAGATGATGTCGTCCCCCAGATTAGGACCTTTATTGATTCCGGAGATCACCAGGTCTGGCCGAATGGGCAAAAGCCCGGTCAGTGCCAGCTTGACGCAATCCGTCGGTGTACCATCAACAGCGAATCGCCGCGGTCCCATGTCGAGCACGCGCAAAGGCCTATGCAAAGTCAGCGCATGGCTCATGGAATTTTGTTCCCGGTCCGGTGCCACCGTATAGACCTCGCCGACCTGCTGGAGGCTGTTTTCAAGAGCGATGATGCCGTCGGAATGAATGCCGTCGTCATTGGAAAGGAGGATGATCATGCCCGTATTCTGGCAAAGAAGCCGGGAATGAACAAGCGCGCCACGCTTTGCGTTCGCGGATCTTGTGCGAGATGAGCAGCCACGCTATAGCTCTAAGTCGAGACGCAGGAGATAAATCCAATGGCGAATGCCGAAATCGTTGCTATCGGATCCGAGCTGCTCCTCGGCCAAATCGTCGATACCAATTCCGCCTGGATGGCCCAGCGGCTCACAGCGCTGGGCGTCGATCTGTATTTTAAGTCCGTGGTCGGCGATAACCCGGGCCGGATGAAAGAGGTCATCCAGAGGGCGCTGGAACGAGCGGATATCGTTATTACCAGCGGCGGCCTCGGTCCGACGCAGGACGATCTGACCCGCGAAATCGTCGCTGCAGTGACGGGACGGAAGCTGGTCCTCGATGATGATCTTTTAGCGCAAGTCGAAGAGCATTTCCGGCGCCGTGGGCGGACCATGACGCCCAATAATCGAAGGCAAGCCTACATGCCTGAGGGGGCCATCCCGGTAAAGAATCCCAATGGCACGGCGCCCTGTTTTATCGTTGAAGATCCCCGGAGCGTGATTTTTTCGCTGCCCGGGGTGCCGGTGGAGCTGAAGTGGTTGTTTGAGAATGAAGTTGAGCCCTATCTGCGCCGGAAGTTCAATCTCGCTGAAGTCATTCACTACCGGGTTTTGAAGATCGTCGGTGTTGGGGAAAGCGCCGTGGACGACAAGATCGGCCATCTGATTGCAAACTCCAGCAATCCCACTGTCGGCGTGCTTGCCCTGCCCGGACAAGTAGACGTGCGGATTGCAGCGAAGGCCGCCAACAGAGACGAAGCGCTAGAACTCATCGCGCCACTGGAGGCCGAGGTGCGAAGCCTAATAGGCAGCGCGGTCTTTGCGGTAGACGATCAAACGATGGAAACCGTGGTGGGTAAGCTGCTGCAGATCAAAAACAAGACCGTCGCTGTTTACGAGGACCTGACCTGCGGTCAATTGGCTGAACGGCTGCAAATGGCCAGCGCGGAGCATTTCGGCGCCGGATTCATCAGCAACGGCGAGGCTGCAACGCGCGCGCTGTTGAGACACGGGCGGCATCCGGAGCGGATCGATGCCTTGCTGCGAGAGCCGGTGGCGCTGACGGATGAACTGGCGTGGGCGGCGCGCCAAGAGGCGGGAAGCGATTTGGGTTTAGCGCTCCATGCGATTCCTGATCCGGCCAGCACTATACAAAACCTGGCTCGGGGAGAGACCTACGTCGCGCTTACCGATGGCCACCGCTTTCGGCGGCGGACGAGTACCATGGCCGGTCGCAGTGCTTACGATCGCACGCGGATGGCGCTGAACGCCATCGATTTGTTGCGGACAGCCTTGATCGAAGGAATGAGCTGATCAATTGCTTTTGGACGGCAAGACTTTTGGCAAGATGGCTTCGAGACGATTTAACGGTTCTTCCAGACTGAGAATCGCCTCGCTCCAGAACTCCGGATCTTCCAGGTCGTGTCCTAGCGCTCTCTGGACTACTCTCTCCGCGGTATCGCTGCCGGTGAGCCGAAGAAATTCTTCATACTGACCCAGGAACGTTGCGCCTTGTTGCTTGAACATGGCGTAAAGACTGCGGCTCAGGAGAAAGCCAAAGGTGTAGGGAAAGTTGTAGAAAGTCAGGCCGGTGATGTAAAAGTGCAGCTTGGACGCCCAGAAATAGGGGTCCTCTCCTCCCGCTTCGAGCACGTCACCGAGAACGCCCCGCTGAGTTTCAATCATCAATTCTTTCAAACGGCTGACGGTCAGCTCGCCCTCTTTGCGCTCTTCGTAGAAAACTTTCTCGAATTCATAGCGCACGGGGATGTCCAATAAATAAATGGCACCGTGGCCCACTTCTACGTCGAGTATCATCGCCTTCTGTGCGTCGCTGACGGCAGGATCTTCCAGCAGTCCGTTCATTAGCAGCTGCTCGCCGAAGGTCGACGCGGTTTCGGCCAAAGTCATGGGATAACTGCGGCGGTAAGGACGACTGTCACCCATGACGTAGCCGTGAAAGGCATGACCCGACTCGTGGGCGAGGGTCAGCATGTCCCCCAGGGAATCGTTGTAAGTCATGAAAATGCGCGACTCCTTGGACAGCATGGAGCTTGTGCAAAAACCCCCGGGCCGCTTGCCGGCGCGGGGCTCCCAATCCACCCAATTTTTTCCCAGCACCTGCTGTTGGAAAAAATTTCCCAGGGCCGGATAGGCGCGGAGGAACGACCCTCTGACAATGGCTGTCGCCTTGTCCCAAGAAAGCGTTTCTTGATTCGGCAGATCCAAGGGCGCGCCGAGATCGAACCAGGCAACGCTGCTTTGTCCCAGCTGGCTTGCTTTGAGCCGGAGAATGCGCCGGGGAAGCTCTCTGTTGGCAAGCAGGGCAGCGAACATAGCGTCGAGGGTCTTTCGACCGATGGCAGCCTGAAAGAGCGCGATATCGAGAAAATGCTCGACCCCGCGATGGTGGTTGAGGGTTAGACGCGTTCCCCCGATGGCGTTGAGCGCGGCCGCTGCTGTGTCTTCCACTGTTTGCCATGCTGCATTGCCGCCATCAAAGGCCGCCTTCCTGATCCGGCGATCCGGATGATCCATCAGCGAGCGGCGCTGGGACATGGGCAAGCGCTGGCGCCGGCCGTTGGGATAGAGCATGTCGAATTCAAGCTTCGAGGATAAGGTGCCATAGAGGCGTCCCCATGCCTGAATCCCGTCCACGGCCAGATCGGTCGCAAGAACTTCCTTTTCGGGAGCCATGGCGCGGCGCGCTTCTTCGCGCAGCCGGGTGAGGTAGTGTTCTGCGCCGGTCAAAGCGGGGCGTGCCGTGAAAGACGAGAAGGCGTCGTCAGGGGAGTTCTTTACGGCCCGAAGCAGTTCGATTCTTATCTTGCCGGATTCCGCGCGCAACCGCGCCAGCGTGGCTTCCTCTTTAAGATAGCTCTCGTTCCTTGCGTCTGAAGATGCCAGGCAACTGACGTAGGAACTCAAATGCGACAAGCGCCGCGAGAGATCTTCGTTGCGGAGAAGCACTTTCTCCCACTGATCGGCGCTTGCGGTATTCAACGACGGCAAGGAAGCCGCCTGTTCCATTAGGGAGGCGACGTCGCCGCGCAGCGCCGCTTTGAACTGGCGCATTTCAGGTCCGTCAAACTGCGGAAAATAGCTTGTGAGATCCCAAGTCATCGTGGCGCTTGCTGAAACTTTTAATCTCTTTGGGTCAATTTCCTGCAGCTTGCTGCGTAGTGGCCATTCCTGGTTCTCTCAAAGTCCGTCATTCCCGCATGCTTTTATCCCTCGATTTCCCTCGGGACGGTGAGGCACTCGAACCGGCGAAAATCCAGGCGAGACTCTGACTGGACCCCCGATCCATTCGACGTGGCCCAGGGTCGTGGTGAGCATAGTCGAACCACGATAGAAACATTCGGGGGTGGCGACTTTAGGCCCATATCATCAAGGTTTGTCGATACTCCGCAGCTTGCTGCGGGCGTAGTTCATTGGGCGCACGCCCGGTCAAACTTCCACATTCGTGCCAACCTTTAGCTCCCTGGCCTTGCGATAAACGAGCTGCGCCGTCGCGACGTCCTGAATGGCGATGCCGACAGATTTGTATAGCGTCAGTTCACTGGCGCTGGTCCTTCCAGACT
>DAIRFP010000290.1:0-5805 GCA_036794995.1 Thermodesulfobacteriota bacterium
CAAGCCGGGAACGGATGGATCCGGCTGCGTTCGGCAAGCGCCGGCTCGATCTCTATAACAGAACGCTCGGATGGCTCGGTGGCAGTCTCCAATGCAGCCACCGTGCCGGCAGCGCCGAATTCGTCATTAGATTGCCGGCGCTCCGGTCAGTGTAACGTGGCAAAACGCGCGACCGACCGATGTTGCCAGCTTTGGCAGTGGAAAAATTGGCAGCGCTCCGGCCTGACTGGCGCGGCATTATCCGCTCGGTGGGACTTAATGAAATCCTTATACAGACTCTTGCTCCTTTGCGGCCTGCTCCTTTTTTTTCCCGGGAAACTCCCTGCCCAGGACATAGTCATTGGCACGTCCGCTGCCTTTACCGGACCCTCACGAGCTCTCGGTATCGAGCTCTATCGCGGTTCAATGGCCTATCTGGAGGCCGTCAATCGAAGGGGAGGCGTCCACGGCAAGAAGATCGTGATTCGTGCCTACGATGACGGGTATGATCCCACACCGGCCATTCGGAATACCATCAAACTCATTGACACCGACGATGTCTTTCTGTTGCTGAATTACGTCGGCACACCGACGGTAACACGGGTGCTCCCGCTGCTGAAGAACTACCTGAAGAGGCACGTTTATCTCTTCTTTCCCTTTACCGGCGCCGAACCCCAACGGCGGCCTCCCTACTCCGATTTTGTCTTCAACCTGCGCGCCTCTTATCAAAACGAGACGGAAGGACTGGTCGACCACTTTGTCCGGCTGGAAAGAAAAAAAATTGCGGTATTTTATCAGGCCGATGCCTACGGAAGAAGCGGATGGGAAGGGGTTAAAAAAGCCCTCGAGCGCCATGGGCTAAGGATCAACGGCGAGGCCACCTATCGTAGAGGCACGGAATTTTCGACAAGTCTGAAACAGCAGGTGGACATACTCCAAGCCGCAGGCCCCGACGCGATTGTTTCAATCGGTTCCTATGCCGCATGCGCGGCTTTGATCAGGGACGCCCGCGATTCCGGTTGGAATGTTCCCATCGCCAACGTGTCATTCGTCGGCAGCGAGGCGATGGCGGATCTTCTTTTGCAGATCGGCAAGGTCAAGGGTTTCGATTACACACGGAACCTCATCAACTCCCAAGTGGTTCCTTCCTATGAAGACACGTCACTGCCGGCGGTCAAAGAGTATCGGCAACGGATGGATGAATACGGGGCAAAGGTCCCGCATCCGGGCCCATCGGACTATCAGCCGCTCCGGCACAGCTTCGTCAGCCTCGAAGGTTTTTTGAACGCAAAACTGCTGGTTCAGATCTTGAGCTCACTCGGCCCGACGCCGGCAAAGAAGCGCATCAATGAAACTGTGGAAGGCATCCGTAACTATGATCTCGGAATCGGCAGCCCCATTTCCTTTGGACCTGACAAGCACCAAGGTTCGGATCGGGTTTATTACACGACCCTGGAGGGCGATAAATTTGTTCCTCTCGCGAGTTGGAAACAGTGGACCAAATGAGGACCTCAAGGCTGTTTACAAAGACCCTGATCCTGATCGTGATACTGTTCGGTGTCATTGCGACGGCCACGTCGATCCTAATCGGGTGGACTCTCTACCGGAGCCTAACCGCAGAATATCGGAGCAAAGGAATCGCGATCGCGAAAGGAGTTGCGGATTCGAGCGCGGAAATTCTTCTGAACCGTGACCTCGCCACGGTGCAGGCCGTTATCGATCAGTTTGACGAGATCGGCGGGGTTGGTTATGTCTTCGTTTCCGATGCTGAGGGGGAAATCGTTTCCCACACCTTCGTCCCCGCAGTGCCCAAAGAGGTACTCCCGCTCATCAAGCAATCCAGAACCAACCCGGTGACCGGAGACGCGGTGACGACAACGCTCAAGATTGAACGACTCGGAAACTTTATTCATATCTACGCGCCTATCCTGGCCGGGGTGGCAGGCTTCGTACACGTAGGGATGGACCAAGGTTTCATCCAAGCGCAGATCTGGTCCACAGTCGCTAAGCAACAGGGGCTCATCTTCGCGATCTTTATGATCAGCATCGTACTCGCGTATATTTTCGTCAATCGTATTTCACGACCTTTAAATCAGTTGGCGGATTACACCCGCTCCCTCGCCACCCACGACTTTGCTGCCGGCCTGAATATCCCCGCCGCAATCGAAGCCCTCCCGCAAAAATCCAAGGACGAGGTCGGCAAGCTGGCCGAGTCTTTCATGGACATGGAGCGGACCCTGCAACGGTACCTCAAAGACCTGGAGGAGACCACGGCGAGCAAAGAGCGGATCGAGAGCGAGCTCAAGATCGCCCACGAAATACAGATGAGCATGGTGCCGAAGACCTTTCCGCCTTTTCCCGACCGGCGAGAAATTGATCTTTATGCAACCCTCGTCCCAGCGCGAGAGGTGGGCGGCGACTTCTATGATTTTTTTTTCATCGACGACCACCGGCTTTGTTTTGCCATTGGGGACGTCTCCGGGAAGGGCGTCCCCGCTTCTCTCTTTATGGCGCTGACCAAGACCATGTTCAGGGCCACGGGAGGCCGTCAGAACGCCACTCCGGAGCTCATTTTATCGCGGCTTAACGAAGAGATCTGCCGCGATAACGATTCCTGCATGTTTGTCACGGTCTTCTGCTGTGTTCTGGATGTACGAACCGGCCGGGTGGAATACAGCAATGCGGGCCACAACTTGCCCTACGTTCTATCCAACGGGGTGGTGACGGCGCTGCCCAAGACAAGGGGCATGGCCTTGGGAGTGAGCGAATCGGCAGACTTTCATGCCGGTCAGATCGTGCTCAAACCGGGCGACCTTCTGGCCTTATATACTGATGGTGTGACGGAGGCCATGGATCAAGAGGACCAACTCTTTTCCGAAAGTCGTCTGGAAACGACGTTGCGCGGCGTGAACGGGCTGAGCAGCAAGGCAGTCATTGAGAGGGTCGTCAAAGAGGTACATGGTTTTTCCAAAGGCGCACCCCAATCGGACGACATTACTCTCTTAGTACTTGGTTATGTCGGGCTCAAGGAAACTGATGAAGGGACACTATCTGTCCTGCTAAAAAACGATCTTTCCGAGCTCCAACGGATGAATCAAATCGTGACCGAGTTTGCAGAGCGCCATGGCCTCGCTTCGGAGCTGGTATTTCGCCTGACCCTGGTTCTGGAGGAAGTCGTCACGAATGTCATTTCGTATGGATACGAGGACAGTTCGGAGCACGAAATCTCCCTGCGCCTTTCGTGGAAAGATCCTCATATCGAGATCGAGATTAAAGATGACGGTCGTCCTTTCAATCCCCTGGAGGCTCCCCCACCGGACATGGGAAAGCCCTTGGCAGAAAAACAAGTGGGCGGATTGGGAATTCACCTCGTGCGGGAAATGATGGATGAGTTGGAATACCGGCGGGAAAATGACAAGAATCTTTTGATCCTCAAGGGGAAATTCGGGAGAGCTAGCGCATGGAAATCACCGAAGAACGAAGAGCGGATGTCTTGATCCTACCTAACCCTAAACCGGCAATAACTAAGGCAGTGAGCGAGGACGGCGAGACCGAAAGCCGTGGGCATCCGAGCACAGAGGTTGCTCTCAGGCCCCGGGCGTACGCAATATCACCCTCAGGTGGATGCGGGGTGGCGTCCAAGGCACGGCCCCATTGCCCACGGCTACAGGGCTCGCTGGCCTCGCGTGTTCAAAGTAATATCGGATTAGGGCTACCTGTTTGTTGGACGAGTTTAGGATCTGGCTCCAGCAACGAGCGCCGTCGGACCATCCAAAGGATGAAAAGCCGAGGGAACGGTCGTCGTCATGACGGGTGAGATGAATCTACCCAGCGATCAACCGATACCCGACGCCACCGCCGTGGTTCTCGCCGGCGGCAAAAGCTCGCGCATGGGCAGGCCCAAATCCATGCTGCCCTTTGGCGACGCGCCTCTCATCACCCACATCGTGAGCGCGCTCAAGCGGCTCTTTGCTGAGACGGTGGTCGTGGCTGCGCCCGAACAAGAGTTGCCTTCGCTGCCCGCCAAATTGGTGCGCGACGAGGTCGCCTATCAGGGGCCGGTGGGTGGCATTTACTACGGGCTGAAAGCCGCCGGCGGGAAATTCAGTTTCGTCACGTCTTGCGATGTGGTGTTCTTAAACCCGCGGCTGATTGCCCATCTCGTCTCGCAGATCAGAGATTACGACGTCGTGGTGCCCTGGTGGGAGGAGCGTTATCAGCCCCTGCACGCCGTCTACCGGAGAGAAGTGTTGCCGCTGCTCGAGGGCCAGCTCCAGCGCGGCGAGTTGAGACCGGTCTATCTCTTCGATAAAGTTCGAACCCGTAAGGTCAGCGAGGAAGAAATTCGTGGTTTCGATCCTGAAGGGTTGAGTTTTTTCAATATGAATACGCCCGACGATTACGCGCGAGCTTTGCAGCGCTGGGATGAGCTCGCCGCTTCCGGCAGCCGGGCGGCGGAATCACCGGTCACTTGCACGGTAGAATTATTCGGCATGGCGCAGTTGCTCGCCAAGACGAAGACGGTTTCGCTGGCGCTGCCCCAGGAGGCCACCCTCGCCGAGGTATTTGCCGCTCTTGCCGAGCGCTTGCCGATCTTGGTGGGCCGGGTGATCACTCCGGAAAAGAACCAACTCGTCGGCGGTTGCGCCTGCAACGTCAACGGTCTGGAGTTCGTTCGCAATCCAACGGTGAAGGTCAAGACCGGAGATCGGGTTCTGATTCTTTCCGCGGATGCCGGAGGCTAAGCATGTACGGTTTTCATGGCCAGCTGCTACGGATTGATCTCGACAGCGGAAAAAGCTCGAGGCATGATCTTGAGGAAGCCCGCTTGCGTCGCTTCCTCGGCGGCATCGGCTTGGGCACGAGCCTCCTCTATGAATATGCACCTGCGGGGGTTGAGCCTTTTTCGCCGGCGAACCCTTTGATCTTTACCAGCGCGCCCCTGGTCGGCACCGGCCTCACCACCACCGCGAAGTTTGGCGTCGTCACCAAGTCACCTCTCACCGGCTTTATCGGCGATTCCCTCTCCTCCAGCCATTTCGCTCTGGAGCTCAAGCGCACGGGACTCGACGCCGTAGTCATTACCGGTCGCGCTGCATCGCTGGTTTACCTGCTCATCAGTGATGAAACCGTTGAGATTAGAGACGCCGAGCACCTGCGGGGTAAGAGCCCCAACGACACCGAAGCCGCCATCAGGTCCGAACTCGATGCCTCGGCCCTTAGAGTAGCCGCCATCGGCAAAGCCGGGGAAAACCAGGTGCGCTTTGCCACCATCAGCAACGAAGGCCGGCATGCCGGCCGCGGCGGCGCCGGCGCCGTGATGGGATCGAAGAACCTCAAGGCTATCGCCCTGCGCGGCGATCGCGAAACCCTCGTCGCGGATCCCGAGGGCGTCACCGCCATCGCTCATCACCTGCGCCAGCAGAGCTTGAGTGCGCTCACGGACAAATACCGCAACATCGGCACCGTCGCCAATTTGGCGGTGTTTAATCGTCTCGGAGTCTTGCCGGCACGCAATTTCCAGCAGTCGACCTTTGAAGCTGCGGACGATCTGAGCGGCGAGAGCCTGTCGGAAACCAATTTTGCCCGCCGCCATGGGTGCGCCTCTTGCTCCATCCAGTGCGAGCGCCTGTTCAAGTCGCTCGACGGAGGGGAACAACGGCTGGAATACGAGACCTTGTTCGCCCTCGGACCTCTCTGCGGCATCAAGGAGCCGGAAACCGTGCTCGAGGCCGCACGCCTTTGCGATCTCTACGGGATCGATACGATCAGTACCGGCGGTACCTTGGCCTGGGCGATGGAGTGCGGCGAGAAAGGCTTGCTGCC
>DAIRFP010000291.1:0-5802 GCA_036794995.1 Thermodesulfobacteriota bacterium
GGAGCCGCCAACAATTCGACCCGCGGCGGCGACCTCATTCCGACCATCGCCTTCGGTATTCCCGGCAGCGGCGCCATGGCGTTGCTTTTGGGCGCCATGCTGATCGTCGGACTCAATCCTGGCCCGGAAATGCTTAAATCACGCCTCGACGTGACCTTCTCGATGGTTTGGGTGTTGGTCTTTTCCAATATCATCGTCGGCGCGCTCTGCTTTTTAGTTTTGAATCACCTGGCGGCGCTGACGTTTATCCGCGGCTCGCTGCTGATCCCCTTTCTGCTGTTCCTGGTATTTATCGGCTCCTTTACGGCGAACAACGATCTTTACGACATTGTCACGACTTTGATTTTCGGTTTCATCGGCTTCTTCATGGTCAAATGGGGCTGGCCGCGGCCGCCCCTCATCCTCGGTCTCACCCTTGGTAAGATCGCCGAGAACTATCTGTGGATTTCCACCGCCGCTTACGGCGCGAAATGGCTGATGTTCCCCAGCGTGGTTATTCTGATCGCCATTACGATCTTCACCATCGCCTATCCGACGATTAAGGAACGAATGGGCAAGGCCAAATACGAGCGGCCCGAAGACGCGATATAGCGCGCGCCGTTCAAAGTTCAAGGTTCAACGTTTCAGGTTTCTGCGCGAGCTCGTCGGAAGACGGGCTCGCGTCCCCCTTTTTGTATCCACGGCTCAATTTCCAGCAACGAACTTACGACCGTAGTTTCCGGTCAACTTTAAACTCGAAACCCGAAACTCGAAACCGCTTCTGAGCCGTTGACAGCGGGCCGAGGATGGTGGGATAAGCAGGTTAAGATCGAAAGGAGGTTCGCTCATATGTCTCATGACTTGGTAATTCGAAACGGTTTAGTGGTGGACGGAACGGGAAGCCCGGGTTTTGAAGCCGACGTGGCCGTCGAAGGTGAAAACATCGCCGCCATCGGCAAAAACTTAGGACCCGGCAAAAAAGAGATCGACGCCAAGGGACACGTGGTGGCGCCCGGTTTCATCGACTCTCATACCCACATGGACGCCTTCGTGGTGCTCTACCCCAACGGCAACCCGGTTGTGAACTATGGGGTGACCACTATCGTCATTGGCGACTGCGGAGCGTCCTGCGCGCCGGTACCGCCGAAAGCAGAGCCCCGCCAGGTCCTGGTTCAATACCTGCGCCGGGTGCTGGATAAATACGTTGATGACAAGGATTGGCAATGGAATACCTTCGGCGACTATCTGAACTATATCGAGGGTAAAATCGGCGTCAACGTCGCCCCATTGATGCCGCACTCCCCGGTTCGGCTAACGGTCATGGGCGAGGCTGCCTATGCGAGAGAGGCGAATGCTGAAGAACTGGATGCCATGAAGAAAATGGTGCGCGAAGGAATGGAACTTGGAGCCATCGGTTTCTCCACCAGTCCTCGCGGCGGCCCGGCGATCCATGCCGGCACGCCGAGCACTTTCGCCAACCACGACGAGATCGTCGAGCTGGCCAACGTCGCCGCCGAATACAAAGGCTGCTTCCAGTTCAACGGCTTCCAGATGATGCTGCAGCCGGAAAGCGGCGTACCCACGATGCTCGAAAGGATCAAGGCTACCCAGATCGGCAACGAATTTCGCCAGCGTCCCGGGCAGTCGGCGGACAGTCCACGGGCGATTGCGTTCATGGAGGAAGCGCAGAGGCGCGGCCAAGATCTCTACGGAGTCGTGATACCCTACACTCATATCCGCCGCTTCACCATCGACGATTGCTTCTTCCTAAACGGCCTGCCGACTTGGGAGGCGATCAAGAATGGCGGCGACCTGCGTAGCCAACTAAAAAATAAGGACGTCAGAAAGAAATTGGAGCAAGAGCGCATCGCCGCCGCCGGCAAACCGGAGTTCCCGGAATGGCACGGCTGGAATAAAGTCGTGTTCGAGCACATCGACAAACCGGAGTTGCAAAAACTCGAATCGAAAAATGCCGAGGAGATCGCCCGCATCACCGAGAAAGCCCCGGTGGATGCTTTCTTTGATACCTGGCTCGAGGACGATCTCCGCTCGCGCTGCGTCTATTACGGTCTGGCAAACGCGCACTCGGAACTGCTCGGCAAAATGATCAAGTCCGATACCGGCCTCATCGGCACCGACGTGGGCGCGCATCTGGACCGCTTCTTCTGGCACGGCGCGCCGACCAAAGTGCTGGGCTACTGGCGCCGCGAGAAGAATCTTTTCGGCCTTGAAGAGGCGGTGCATAAGCTCACGGGCTTCCCGGCCGAGAAACTACGGCTCAACCGCGGCCTGCTGAAAGAAGGTATGCCGGCGGACATCACCGTGTTCGATGCCGACAAGATCGACGATCTGGTCAGTCAAAAGCTGCCCGATATTATCGACGCCCAGGAAGTCAGAAGACATCCGCCGGGAATGAAAGCCGTGGCGGTTAACGGCAAGGTCGTGGTTGAAGACGGACAGTGCCACGACGTCTTTCCGGGCAAAGTGCGCCGGCAACAGCTTACCAAGGCCGTCTAAACAACCCTACTTTCTTTCTCACCGACCTCACTCTAACCCTCTCCCTCAGGGAGAGGGAAGGGTGAGGGGCAAAAGCTGATAGCGTACACGACGCGGGAAGGGAACGAGCGCACCCAACTGTTGGAAAGAAAGGGTCCCAATTGCCATGCGAGTCTGCGCAATCGATATTCACCATCACTACGTGCCGAACAGTCTCCTGGAAGAGGCCAAGAGCAATGGCAAAGCTCTCGGCGTCGAGCTGACGGAAACCGACGGCCAAAAGGCCTTATCCTTCGCCGGCAGTCCCAAGTTTGTGCTGCAGCGCGAACTCTCCGCCGTCGACGAGCGACTCAAGATGATGCAGGAGTCGAAGTTAGCCGTAGCGGCCTTGGAGGCTCATACGGCAACCCTGGGCTACCGCCTTACCGGCGAGCAGGGCGAGAGCTGGTGCCGCGTCTACAACGAAGGCATCAAAGAGCTGGTGACTCGCTATCCCGGTCGCTTTGTCGGGATTGCTTCCGTGCCGCTGCAAGACCCCGCCCGCGCCGCCCGGGTACTGGAGCACGCCGTCGTTGATCTCAAGCTCAGCGGCGGTTACCTCGGCACCAACGTCAACGGCAACTACTATAACAGCACGGACTTCGATCCGTTCTGGGCAAAGGCGCAGGAGCTCGACGCATTGCTCGTCATGCATCCCGAAGATGTGGCGGGGTCGGAAAAAATGGGGCCCTACGGACTGAGACTCATCTGCGGCAACCCTGCGGACAGCGCCCTTTCTCTCGGCTTCATGACCTACAGCGGCGTCTTCGACCGTTTTCCAGACCTCAAGCTCTGCGTGCTTCACGGCGGCGGCTTTTTTCCCTACCATCTGGGCCGGTTCGATCAAGGCTGGGCTGTGCGCAGCGGTGCCCGAGCGGCCCAAGCGAAAAAGCCCCCTAGCGGCTATTTGAAGAATATTTATTACGACGACATGATCTACCGCGTGGATACCATCGACTACCTGCGCAAGTTGGCCGGCGCCGACCACATCATGGTGGGAACCGACTATCCGTTTACCCTGGGCGACTGGAAAGCGGTGGACAAGATCGAGGCTTTGGATTGCCCGGATGCCGAAAAAGAACTGATGCTCGAAGGCAATGCCAAGCGGCTATTGAAGATCTAGACTAGAGTCGTTTTAAAAGACCGGTCGCACTGTCTGCTTGTCCCAGCCTGAACGTCGCTATATATTCGCAGCAGCTTCCCACGCGGCTATTGAGGTAAACAATGAAGCTTTACATCGAATGGATCCGTTCGGTGCAGGTGCTGGCGGTCTGTTTCTTAGTCTCCTTGCTGGCACCGCACGCAAGAGTTTTTGCGCAAACTCCCTTCTATCAGGGCAAAACCATCGTCCTCGCTCGCGGCAGCACTCCGGGAGGAATCGGCGAGCTGCGGATGCGGGCTTTGATCCAGGTGGTGAAAAAGCACATCCCGGGACAGCCTGCGATTCTTGTTGAATTCATGGACGGCGCCGGGGGAAGAAAAGCCGCCAATCACGTCTACACCAAGTCCGACGGTTTAACCATCGGAAGCACGCCGGGCGGCATCCTCGCAAGCGCCATACTCGGCGAGTCCGGCGTCATGTATGATCTGCAAAAATTTACCTTTCTCGGTTCATCGGAAAGCGAGAGCCACTACAGTTTTCTAACCCGGAAAGAGGCCGGTTGGGACTCTCTTGAGAAGCTCCAGAGCGCCACCGGCGTGCGAATCGGCTCCCATGCCGTCGGGCATCCCATCTATCTCACGGGACGCTTCTTTGCCTACTTTCTCAGTTTAAAGAACCCGAAGTTCGTCACCGGCTACTCCTCCCCGGAACAGGAAGCCGCCATGATGAGTGGCGAGATCGATGCGCGCTCGGAGACCTCGCTCACCGTCCTGAAAAGATACCCGGGCATCTTTGAGAAGGCGACTGTGAACCTTCACGCGGTGATAGAAATTCCCAAAGGGAAAAAGATCCCGGGGTTTGATCGCTTGCCTGACCTGGAGCAACGCGTTAGCTCGGAAAAGGAGCGCAAGATACTAGCGATGTTCCGGCTGCTGCGGGGCGCTGGATCACCCTACTTCGTCGGTCCCGGGACGCCCAAGGATCGTGTGCAGATTCTTCAGGATGCATTCCGCAAGGCCTACGATGACCCTGAGTTTCAAAGGGAATACAAGAAAGCTACCGGCGACGACCCATCACCGATCAACCCGGAAGATTATCAAAAGGCCATCGCAGAAATTCCCCGGGACTCTGAAACCATAGAGCTATACAAGAAATTCTCCGGCGGCGACCCGCTTCCCAATCGCTAGTTGAGTTGGGTTCAAAACGTTTGGAACGATGGGTGGTCAAGACCTCTGCGGTGCCGGCGCGGGCTTGCCGCCGACCCGGCTCGCCTTCCAACTGTCGCCGGAGCCGCTGCTTCCCTCGATAACGTCGCCGCTCACACGGCCCGTGTATTGGTTGCCGCCGGCAGTAAAGCTGATCTGGTCGCCATTCAATTTGCCGTTGCTGATCGGCGTGGAACCATTGCCGGACTTGAGTGTCCCGGAAATCATTTGAAAGTTTTGTTTGAGCGCAAGCTCTCCTTGCGGCAAGTGCCAGGTGCCTTCGACCTTTGCCGGCACGATCCACAGGTACGCGGTACACCACGAACCGCAGCCGCTGATGGCGTTGGCGGTCTCGTCCGCCGTCCATTCCCCCATGGTAAAGGAATTCGACACGATGCGGGTGCCGGGCTTCATGTCAAGAATCTTCGGCCGCAGCCGGATGTTGATGTCCGGCAGCAGAAACATCGTGATCACAGTGGCCTGGGAGAAATCGCTCTCGAACAGATCGGCCTTGACGAAAGTGGCTTTGTCGCCGACTCCTTCTTTGGCGGCATTGCGCTTGGAGAGATCCACCATGTCGGGGTTGTATTCGATGCCGGAAGCCTTGGCGCCGCGCTTCGCGGCGGTAATCACCGTGCGGCCATCCCCCGAACCGAGGTCCATGACGTAATCCTGGGGGGTGACTTTCGCCATATCCAGCATCTTGTCCACCAGCGCCTGGGGAGTCGGCACCCAGATCACATCCTTGCCTTCCTGGCCGACCTGGGGCTGGTATTCGTCCTTCGCCGTCTGCGCCTGGGCACAGGCGCCGGCGACCATCACCGAAATAAACACCGCCAATAACAACTGACGCATCGGATACCCTACATTCATTTTTTTCTTCTCCGTAGAATTGGATTAGATCCCTCGATCCACGTGTCGCACGCCCCCGCGAAAATGTCCAGTACGACTTCCGATGTATAAGCAAGTTCGACGATGGGG
>DAIRFP010000292.1:0-5775 GCA_036794995.1 Thermodesulfobacteriota bacterium
TCGAGGGCGCTCGCCTCCTCGTAAATTGGAAAAAAGTGGGGGTCGGTTACCTTTCTATCGAGGTCGAATCCGCGCTTGAAGATGCCGGAGGCACCGTGCTCTTTCGCCCAACGCAGCTCCTCGACAGCCTTGTCGGGACGAAGCAGCGGCAACACAGCCGCCCATCGTAGCCGCCCGTTTGTTGGCGCGCATTTCTCGGCCAACCAGCGGTTGTAGGTCGTGGTCAAAGCCCACTCGGCTTCTGCGTTGCTGGTATTGTAGCGAATGAAGAAGGTTGGGAAGATGACCTGCACGGCTACGCCCATCTTGTCCATGTGGGCCAGGCGGCCCGGCACGTCCTCAAGCTCTCGCAGGACCCTGGGAGGATGGTTGACTTCGTCGCGGATGGCACGGTTCTGCAGCCTGCCTTCAACCACCCAGCAGCGGCTGTTCGTCGGGTTATAGCCGGCTCGTTTGGCCTCATCGGGCGGCATCGCAATCGTTACCGGAATGTACATCGCGTAGGGAGTACCTTCCAACTTTTTCCAGGTGGCTTCGGACTCGTCGACATGGGTGTCGGCATCAATCATTGGCATCGGAATAGCTCCTCCTCTGATACTAAAGAGAATAAAATCGTTCAAAGTTCAAGAGTTCAAAAGTTCAAGGTCAAATCTGAGAGATCACAGGCGACTGCCAAACAACCCGCAGCCATTGCACGTCGTCGTCGAGCCATCGTGTCGCGTTCGTGGAGCGTGTTCGTCGATACGATGTTAGTCGGTTTAATCAAACAACTTACTTTATTCAAGCTACCCGTCTTCGGATTTCAACTTTGAACATTGAACATGGAACCTTGAACGCCTTGCGACTGCTGATGCCCCGGCGTCATACAGCTTGATCGCTTGCAGGCTTTAGGGATAAAAGGCTGTAGGACAGGCAATTGCCTAAGGCAATTGCAACGATCATTTCCAGACTATGAATACCATGACAGACGAAATCCGGGTCATGACCTCAGGTGCTTTTACCGCGGCATATCTTGAACTCATTCCCAGACTCGAACTCCTTACAAACAAAAAACTCGTGACCGCCGCGACATCTATAGGAACGGGAGAGACCTCCATCCCGAATCGGTTGCGACGCGGGGAACCCGTTGACGTTGTCATTGTGGCGGATGCCGTGCTTCGGGGATTCATCAAGGACGGCCTGATCATAGCCGAAAGCTATACCCCCGTCGCGCGCTCGGCCATCGGGTTGGCGGTGCGGGCTGGAGCCCCCAAGCCGGACATCGACACGGTCGACGCCCTGAAGCGCACGCTTCTGCAAGCGCGATCCATCGCGTACTCGGCCAGCGTCAGCGGCGAATATCTCACCACGGAACTATATCAGCGCTTGGGGATAGCCGAGCAGGTGATGAGTAAAAGCCGGCTAATTGGCGGTGGCGAGCGAGTCGGCGCCGTCGTCGCGCGCGGAGAGGCGGAGATCGGCTTCCAACAGATCAGTGAGCTGCTCCCCGTGCCCGGCATAGATCACGTAACGCCGTTGCCGCCGGAAGTGCAGAAAGTGTCTACCTTCTCGGCCGGCATCGCCGCAAGCACCAGGGACTCGCTCGCAGCTCACGCGCTCATCCGATTCCTGGTCTCGCCGGAGGCGGCCCGCGCCATCACAAATAGTGGCTTGGAGACAATAGAAAATCGCTGAAGCGGGAGCAACGTCGTATTGAAGAATCCAGATAAGGTGTCCATCGAAAAAAGAGGAGTCGATCGCCATGCTGAGTCAAGAAGAAAACGAGTTGCTCACGCGCGTAGGTCAGGAAACTCCGGCGGGCCAGCTATTGAGACGCTACTGGCACGTTGTCGCGGCCGCGGCGGAGCTCAGTGACGAGAAACCAAAAAAACGCGTGCGGGTCCTGGGCGAAGATCTGGTGCTTTTCCGAAATAAGAGCGGAAACTATGGTCTTGTTGGGGAGCACTGCTCCCACCGAGGCGCATCCCTTTACTATGGATTTGTCGAAGAGGATGGAATCCGCTGCCCCTACCATGGCTGGAAGTACGATCCGTGCGGCAAGTGCATCGAGCAGCCTTTTGAGAACCCGGCGGCTGGGTTCAGAGACAAAATCCAACATCCTGCCTATCCTGTGGCAAAGCTCGGCGGCGTGCTATTCGCCTACATGGGGCCGCCGGAAAAAAAACCCACGGTACCCAAATGGGATATCCTGGTTCGGCAAGATGGCGTGAAGAAAATCGACATCTGTGAAGTCTTGCGCTGCAACTGGCTGCAAGCGATGGAAAACTCCGTCGATCCTACCCATACTTATTATCTCCATTCCCACAATTTGAAGCTCAAGGGAGCGAAGGACTACGTGCCCTTTCATTATCAGCCTCTGAGCAAGATCGAGTTTGACTTGGTGATTGAGCCCAACTGGGCAGGTATTCAGAAACAGCGAGTTTTCGCCGGAGAGGACACCCCGGTTGAGGCTCCGCACCCGCTGATTTTTCCCAACATCCTGTTCGTACCCGTGCGTTTGGGTTACGCTCTGCATTTCCGCACGCCCATCGACGATCTCAATACCCAGGTTTATCAGTTCCGCTTCAGTCCGACCAAAGACGGCAGCCTAGCGGAACAACCCGAGGATCCACCGATTGAATATGTCGGTACCAAGAACGCCGACGGTGAATTTCACCTCGCGAACTTTACCAGCCAGGATCACATGGCGTGGGAAACCCAAGGCCCTATCTCCAATCGCGCCAAGGAGCACTTAGGTGAGGCCGACCGCGGAATCCTCATGTTGCGCAAGCTCCTGCGCGAACAGATCCAGACGGTGCAAAACGGCGGGGATCCCGTCGGCATCAACATGAACCCGAGCAAAGACGAAGTCGTCCAGCTCATTCACGAGGGCTACTCAGCGTTTTCCTTCGCAGCGGAGAGGGCGGCACGGGAAGGTCAGCAGGCCTGATCGCTTGTAAGCGCCGCGGTTAAGGTTAAATGGTGCGGCTAACAACTGCGGTGTATTCACGGGTCAGACATCACTACAATTTTTCCCATCAGGGGTAAATCGGGTCGAGGATTGCGATTGCAGGATCGTGACCTGCGTGGCATGATGCCGCTGCTTTTACTGCACGCGACATGCCGCAGAACAACAACTTCGGTCGTTCTCCCTTCCGCCATCGCGACTTTCGCATTTTCTGGACGGGCTCGTTTTTTTCCAGTATCGGCACGCAATTCACCACGGTTGCGATGGCGTGGCAAATTTACGAATTGACCAATTCACCGTTTCAAATCGGTCTGCTTGGATTGGCGCGCGCGCTGCCGCAGATTGTTCTATTGCTGTTCGCCGGACTTCTCGCCGACGCCGTGAACCGCCGCAAACTCATGATCTGCACGCAGATGGGACTATTCTGGGTCTCGGCAACCTTGGCTCTGCTTACCTATTCGGGGATGGCATCGCCGCAATTACTTTACGTCGCGACGATGCTGCTCGCGTTGTTCAGCGCATTGGAACAACCCTCGCGCCAATCCCTTATCCCCAACCTGGTGCCGCGCTCGGATTTGGCGCAAGCGCTGGCGCTCCAGGGCACCCAGCGCTATGTGCCGATGATCGCCGGACCGTCGCTGGCGGGGATTGTCTTGGCTTTTTTCGGTCCGGCGGTTTGTTACACCATCGACGCCCTGTCATGGCTCGCGATGCTGCTGGCGTTGCTGCTCTTAAAAACCAAGATCTCCGAGGGCGGCGGCATGCGGACGGTTTCGCTTCGGTCCCTTCAAGAAGGGCTCTCTTTTGTGTGGCGACATGGGATCATACTGCCCTTGATGCTGTTGGATTTCGGGGCGACCTTCTTCGGCAACGTGCGCGGGCTATTGCCGGTATACGCGCGCGATATTTTATTCGTCGGTCCCGCGGGGCTCGGGATGCTTTATGCCGCCAGGGCCGTGGGCTCGGTTTCCGCGGCCGCCGCCATGAGTTTTCGCGGCCCAGTGCATCGCGGCGGCCGGTGGGTATTTATCGGTGTCGGGATTTACGGCCTCGGGACGGTTTTCTTCGCCTATTCCGGCATGTTCTGGTTTTCCGTGTTGATGCTCACTCTGACCGGCGTCGGCGATACGATCAGCTCGATTCTTCGCGGCACCATCAATCAGTTGCAAACTCCGGACGAGTTGCGTGGCCGGATGTCCTCGATCAACGGCATTTTTACCATGAGCGGCCCCCAGCTGGGCCAATTCGAAATCGGCATCGTCGCCGCCTGGCTCGGCAGCGAGAACGCCGCGCTAACCGGCGGGTTGGCTTGCCTGGCCATTCTTGTTACCGTCGCCGCTATTTTCCCTAACGTAGGTCGCTTCCGGATTCACGGCGAATCCGCTGCCAAGATCTAAAAGACTTTCTTCGCGCCGAAGTAAAAAGACAGAGTTACGCTTGGCCGCTCAGTTGTCGCCTGAGATACTGCCCCGGGGAAGCATCGGTGACCGTGGCGCGCGGTGCGCCTTCAGGCCACTCCATCACAACGTTGCCGCGGACCAAGGTCATGACCGGCCAGCCGGTTACGTCCCAACCCTCGTATACCGACCAGGGCGTTATGGTGTGAAGCAGTTCCTTGGTGATCCTTGCCCGCCGTTGCAAATCGACGACGATCAGATCGGCGTCGGCGCCTGGAATGATCACGCCTTTCTTGGGATAGAGGCCGAAGATCCGCGCCGGGTTTTCGCTGGCGACCTGGGCAAGACGTTCGATGGAGATCCGTTTCTTATTGACACCCTCGCTCAGCATCATCGGCAGCATGCCCTCCACGCGGGACGGAAATCCGCTGATGGTGGTCCAGACATTTCCCGTCTCCATGGACTCGCGGGTTCTTGTGTGCGCGACGTGGTCGCTGCCGATGCAGTCGATGGCTCCCGAGGCAAGGGCCTGCCAGAGCGTGTCATGAGTGGAGCGGTCGCGGAGCGGCACGTTGATCTTCCAGGCATCCTTGTGCAACACCAGGTAATGCGTGCCGATCTCGCTGTAGACCAGCAAACCTTCGGCCTTGGCCTTGTCAATTTCCGCGACGGTTTCCCTGGTGGTGCAGTGGACGATGTAGATCGGGCAGCCGGCCATCCTGGCGTAATAAAGATAGGTCCTGGCATGACCCGCTTCGGTGAATGCCGGGGAGCGATCATCCCAAGCGCCCATATCCGTACGGCCCGCATCCATCAGCTGTTTCTGCAACGCCTGGGCGATCTCCCAATTCTCACAGTGAAGCAGCGCGATGGCCGGAGGGCCGAGCTTGGCGACTGCCTGAAAGACTGCGTAAATGCTGCCGTCGTCGAAAAAGTAAGCGGGCCAAGAAGGCTTCCACGGCCCCTGCATCTGCAAGTGCAACTTGAACGAACTGATGCCGTGCTCTTTCGCCAGGTAAGGAATTTCCTGGACGTGCTCGTCGGTGCTGATAATGGGCGTCAGAAAAAAATCGATGGCCGCGGCGCGGGAGGCTTCGTAGTAGTCGGGCATCGCTCTGGTGAAGCTCGGGATATCCGCCGGCCCCTTCACTTTATCCGCTCCGCCCGTAATCGCCAGGCTGACGAGCTGCATGCCCCAGGTCGTGACGCCGGAGGCCGCCGCCGCCCTGGTCTCGCTCTGGAAATCATCCGTCAGCGCGCGGTGGCTCCCCAAATGGCATTCGGGATCGATGACTCCGGGGAGAAGGTATTTGCCGGCCAGATCGATCTCGCGATCCGCAGCCGGTAAGAAAGCATCCCTGCCGACGACGGCGATCTTGCCGTCGACAACGGCAACGCCCCCTTCGATGACGCCGGCGGGCGTTACGATCA
>DAIRFP010000056.1:0-11899 GCA_036794995.1 Thermodesulfobacteriota bacterium
CAATGTTCAAGGTAGATCAAGCCGGTCCTTGAACTTTGAACCTACGTGGGTGCTGCGGTTGCTGTGGGACATTGAAAAATGCTAGGTCCTAGGAAATCCGAAATTCGAAACAATTTCAAATGATCAAACATGTAAAAATGTCAAACAAGCTTCCTTCGGATTCGGTGTTTTGGATTTTCCCGATTTTGAGATTTATTTGTCTCTGAGTTTGTTTCGGATTTCGATATTCGGATTTCGGATTCTGTTTCGCTGGCGTTTCGACGTGATAGACTCTGTTGAACTGTTTCTTTGAAACGCAAGAATCTACGCCTAAGGGAGATCTTCCACTGTGAAATTTGGTTACTACATTCTCAACACTTATGTTCCGGAGCTAGACGGCGATAGCTCTGAGCTTTACGCCCATTGGCTTGAGCAGATCGACGCGGCCGAAAGTCTCGGCTTCGACTCGTTGTGGACCACGGAGCATCATTTTCGCTATTTCGGGGGCATGCTGCCGAACCCGCAGCTGCTGCTCACCGCGGCCGCGCAGCGAACCAAGCGCCTGCGTCTCGGTACCGCAGTAACGTTGCTTCCCATGCACCACCCGATAAAGATCGCCGAGGACTTCGCCATGCTGGATTTGCTTTCCAACGGGCGTCTCAACTTCGGCGCCGGACGCGGCATGCATCCACTGGAGTACGCGACTTTCAATGCCGATTGGAATACCGCCCAGCAAAGGCTTCCCGAAGCCCTCGATATCGTCTTGCGGGCCTGGACAGGGGGTGAATTCGAATGGAGCGGCGAACACTACCGCTATCCCAAGCTGACTGTTTATCCAAAGCCCGCGCAGAAACCCCACCCGCCGGTCTACGTCACGGCTAACCGCGACCCCGAAAGTTTCCAGATGATCGGGCGGCGCGGCCACAACCTGATGACACTGCCCTGGATCGCCACCAATGAATTGCAGCGCACCCGCATACAGACCTACTTTGACGCCTTACGCGAGGGTGGCCACGCGGTGGAATCGAAGGATATCTTCGTCATGTACCCCGCTTACGTGGGCGACAGCGACCTGCAGTCTCGCGCCGAAGTTCTCGAACATTGGTACCGTTGGCGAAACTTTGCCTTCGAAGCCATGAATCTCGACCCGAGTAAAGGGGAGGCCTATCAGCGAATGTTTAGTCACTTGGACTACGATGCCATGATAAGCGACAACCGCGGCATTTTCGGCGGCCCCGACACCTGCGCGCGCATTGTCCGGCAAATCATCGACGTCGTCGGCACCACCCATATCGGGTTGACCTTTCACTTCGGCGGGCTCGGTCAAGACAAGGTTCTCAAATCCATGGAGCGCTTCGCGCGGCTGGTAATGCCAGCCCTGAAGTAGTCTCGTTTGTCGGTAGGTCAGAGCCTAAAAAAGCATCTTTCACCGCAGAGTTCGCAGAGAGAAATTTGGAAATACGAATTTTCTCCTCCTCTGCGCCCTCGGCGCCTCAGCCTTGAAACCGTGGCTGATCCGTCCTTTGGCGGATCCGCGGTGAGTTCTCTTCCCGATCGATACGATCAGAGCAGCCCACTGGCAGAAAACCATTCGACTCGGCGCAGCTTACTTCGACGGCGGTCCCCAGAGCGCCTCCAGGCGCTGGTCGCGGCCGCAGTTATAGCGATAATACTTATAGCGCAGTGGGTTTTTGACGTAATAGTCTTGGTGATAGTCCTCCGCCGGATAAAATTCGGCAGCGGCGACGATTTCCGTGACGATGGGCTCTTTGAAACGTTTCCCGAGGGCTTTCTTGGATTCTTCTGCCAAGCGTTTTTGATTTTCATCGTGATAAAAAATCGCCGTCCGATATTGGCTGCCGATGTCGCAGAATTGGCGGTTGGCCGTCAGCGGATCGATATTGGGCCAGAACACCTCAAGCAACTTCTCGTAGGTTATCTTTTTCGGATCATAGGTGATCTGGACGACTTCCGTGTGTCCGGTGTTGCCCGCGGATACTTCTTCATAGGTCGGATTCTTCTTTTTGCCGCCGGCGTATCCCGAGATCGTCGAGCTGACCCCGTCGAGCTTATCGAAGGGCGGTTCCATGCACCAGAAACAACCGCCGGCGAAGGTTGCCTTCGCCGTTGCCGCAGATCCTCCGCCCGGACTTGCGCCGTAAGCTAACTCTCCCGAAACCACTAAGATCACGCCCAGGAACCCTACCAAGTTAAGAGCTTTTTTGAGTTTCATTGTCTTTCTCCCTTTACGGTAACAGTGAACCACGTAATCATAACTGCCGCGAGCGTGTCAGAGTTCCCAAATAAAGCATAGCCCCCTCTCTGAGCGTGATTCGGAGGCGCCGGCTGCGGCCGATGGGTTATTTGCCCGCCGCCATACGCTCCACGTCGGCGATGGTGGGGCCGCTCAGCCGGAAGGCGCGGTGCGCGTTCCATTCGAGCACTTCCATAGTGCGGATGCCTCTCACGTGGTGGGGGTCTTGCCCGGCGATGCGCTCGGCTTCACTCTTACTCGATGCCAGCATAATATAGATGCCATAGGCGCGATCCGAAGTGGGTCCGGAAAAGAGCAGGCGTCCCGCTTGGTGCTGCTCATCCAACCATTGCCGGTGCTCTTCATAGTGCTGCTGTTTGCTTTGCTCGTTCTCGGGCAGCGAGCGTGAAAGTATGATATACCACATGCTGATTCTCCTCTCGCGTGGTTTCCTGAGCTTCTGGATTAACAGTTCGTCGGTGTAACCAAGATAAGATATAGGGAAGACCACGGACAAGGCAACAGACAGCAAGAAGTCGCGCTAGGCTGCCAACGAGCCTTGTTGAAATATACTCGTTATGTTGCGGAGCATGATGGCAGACGATCATGATCGCAAGCAAACCTTTAGCGGGACTCGCAATGGTTCTAGTTGTTACGGGATGTGAAGCGTACAGGGTCGCCGGGCAGTTCCAATCGGGGCGGCAAGCTTTTGTCGCCAGGAAATACGACGAGGCGCTGGCCTATTTTCAGCAGGTGGCGGCGGCCAATCCCACTTACATGTTTCAATCGGTGCTTTACCGGCAAGGCATTTGGAGTTACCTCGGACGTGCGCAGTACCACGTCGGCAAGTTGTCGGAGGCGCGGCAATCGCTGGAAAAGGCGCTTGCGCTTTATCCAGACGATTATCTGGCCAGAATCTATCTGGGCCTGACCTTCGCGCGTAGCGGCGACAACGCTAGCGGCGTGAGAGAGATGGAAAACGGGATGAAAGGGCTCCATGGTTGGCTCGAATACATGGAGTCCTCCCAGCCCTATAGCTCCCTATGGGATCCCCGGCGAGAGATTCGCACCGCAATCGAAAAAGAGCTCGCGATGATTTCAGGCAAAAAAGTCGATTGGCAAAAACTTTCTTCAAGCGGCGAATGGTTGGGGCCAAGGATGGAAGACGAGATCGATCGAGTGCGGCGCCAGGAGAGCCAGCGGGACGATTAGCGTCGTTCTCGGCACACAACCAGTCTTGAGGTTTACCATGCAACAGTTTGTCGGTTTATTATTTTGCCTCTTCTGGTGGCAAGCCGTGGCGGGCTGGGCGCAGGGGCCTCAGCCGGTATCGCTGGCCGAGCTGGCCATCTATGGCGGGGCGGACAGAGACCAAGTCCTCGTCGCCGGCGCGAAAAAAGAAGGCAAACTGGTGTGGTATACCGCCATGGCCGGCGGCTCTTACAAGGAGTTGGCCCGGTCCTTTGAGGCCAAATACGGGGTCCAGGTTGAGGCCTACCGAGGCGCCAGCAAAGACCTCATCTCTAAGGTTTTGGCGGAGTCACAAGCGAAAAAATTCTTGATGGACGTGGCGGAAAGCTCGCCGCCTTTGTTGATGCTAATGCGCGCCAGGAATCTCCTGGCACCGTTTAATGTTCCACACCTCGCCAAATATTTGTCCGAAGCGAAAGAAGAAACGGGCAAGGGAACGGTCTACTGGGCAACGGATCGGGAATCCTACATGGGCTTTGCCTACAATCGGGAGAAGCTCCCTGCCACGGCGGTGCCGAAAAGCTATGATGATCTGTTGAACCCGGCGTTGAAAGGCAGACTGGCCTTTGCTACCACCGACACCGGTACGCGGACCGTCGGGGCTATGGCGAAATTCAAAGGTGAAGAGTTTCTGAAAAAGCTCAAAGGTCAAGAAATCACGATGCACGGAGTCTCGGCCCAGGCGCTGAACGATCTCATCAGTTCCGGCGAGGTCGAGGCCTCGCCGACTATTTTTCGCAATCACGTGCTGGTTGCGATGGAAAAGAAGGCGCCGGTGGCCTGGGTGCCCATGGAGGTCGTGCCCGCCAGCGCCGGAAGCGCCGGTTTATCAGTTCACGCCCCGCATCCTCATGCCGCAGTCCTGTTCGTGGATTTTCTCTTCAGTCCCGACGGGCAGAAGATCCTCGAAAAGTATGAGTATGGAAGCGCGGCAAAGGACTATGGTTTCAAACGCTGGTATGTGGAGCGAGGGATGACCTTGGATCAGCTTGAAACGGAGAGCGCGCGTTGGGAAAAACTGCTCCGTGAGCTGGGGCGAAAATAAGCGCAGGAAGAAATAAACCAATCGCTGACAAAATCTCCAGAACTTATAGCCAGCATAAAGGTCTGCCAATCGCATGGGCGATTGGGATAAGCGAATCCCTGTGATCAAAACGCTCTTGAGTTTGTTTGTGCTGACCGCATCTACGATAAGCGGCGCGACAGTGACCCCGGCCCAGGACGCGGCAACCGCCGTCTGCGGCGCGATTCGCGAACCCTTTATGTTCTGGCTCTGGCGCAGCACAGCGGGATCTCCGGCGCCGAACCGCGTCGCGCACGTAAGCGGACTGGGACAAATCCGCTTCAAGACCCGCGACGCTATCGAATTGGGTGGCTACAAGCTTTCGGCCATAAACCCCAAGGGCTATCTACTAGTGGCCCAGGGCAATGCCATGCTTGCCGACCACTTGGTTGCTGATCTCCAGACCTTTCGCGACTTGGGACTGGACGTTTATATTTTTGATTATCGCGGCTATGGCATGTCGAAGGGGAAGAGCCGCCTTGTCGCGATTACTGCCGACTACGCTGAGATTATTTCCCATCTAAATACCCAGACCTACGCCAAACGGTTCCTGTACGGGATATCCATGGGAGGAATTATATTATTGAACGCCGTGGGCCAAAGCGAAAATTACACGCGGCTGGTAGTGGATTCGTCACCGGGCCGTATTTCCGGCTTTGGCTGTCCCGAGCGCTATGACCCCGTGGGTCATTTGCCGGAGGACAGCTCCCGGCTCATGATTATTTCCGGCGCCCAGGATGGAGTTGTGACACCGTCGCAAATGGACGAACTCATCAGAGTGGCTGAATCGCGTGGAGCTCGTATTTTGCGGGACAAGGAATTCGCCCATCCTTATCAAGATGCTTCCGCGACAACGCACCGGCGCAGGCAGAACGAAGTGGCAACGTTTCTGCTGCAAGACTGAAGCTAGACTCGCCCAACTCCTTGCTAACGCGGAGCGCCCCTCCGATAACGCGCCGCACCCATGTGGCCGATACCGATGACGAGGAGACCCAGCAGCAGATGGAGCACTTGGATCACCCAGTGAAACTCGCCAACCATGAGCGATGATTGAGTCATGCCGAGGCTGATCATGGCAACTCCGACGATCAGTGCAAGCGCCGCGACGACCCGGCTGCCGCCCTTCGCAAAGGCTTGCGCGACACCGATCACCCAGAGCGCGCCCACCGCCAAAAACCCGAGCAGCATGTGCATCTGGATCAGGTTAGGAGCGATGTTGCTCCACAGGAGCAGGCCGAGGAGCAAAGTCAACGATCCGCACAAGCTCAACACGACGGAGGCAATTCGAATGACCATAACGTTAGAGTTCGAATCAGTGGGATTTAGTTTCCGGACGTAGCTTTTCCTTCAGCTTGCGCAAAAGCGTCTTAGCCCAAACGAACTCGGTAGCAAGAATCGCCAAACCCGCCGGTATCACCACAATAGCGGGACCGGGCAAGAACACCATCGCAGCTCCGATTAGCAGCAGGCTGGTTCCCACCGCCGCGATCACTATCTTGCGGACGAGTTTGTAGGGCTTCTGCTCGACAAATCGCTTTAGCGATCCACGCTTCACCTGAGAAATTCGTGCCGGTGATCAGTCGGGCGACATATCCGTCGAAATGAGCCCGCTTACTCACATCGGCGGCATGATCCCACCGACGCCAGCGGTTACCCGGGTCGCGGTGAGAGTTCCATCTTCGCCCCGCATGGCGGGAATGTAGACCCCCGTTCCCGGCTTGAGCAGCGAACGGTCTCCCGGCACGTTCTTGACGATGGGAGTTCCCGGCGGGATGAAGACTTTTTGCTCGCCGTCCTTATATTTTAGGGTCAGCATCTGTCCTTGAATTTTCTCCACCGCAAACTGTTCCACCTTCTCGACGTTGGCATTTGTCATCGTTGAGCCAGGCTGCAGGTCCCAGGGCCTGTGCCCCTCTCCGGTGCCACGGGAGGTCTCAGGAAAGATATGGACCTCGAGGGCTTTAAGGCTGCCGTCAGGCTGTTTGACTGCGGTGGTGCCGACATAGTTTCCTGCCGCAATGTCCGAAATTTTGGCGGCTTCTACACCGCCGATCCTGACATCGTCCGGCAATTTGACCAGGACTTCACCACCGGCGGTCATGACTTGGAGCGATTGCTTTTCCACTGCGGAGATTTTTCCCCGGATGGTCAGCGGTTTGCCCTGGGGCGCCTGCCCCGCCTGGAGCTGAAAGACGCCCACCAGCAAGCTGAGCGTAACCAGCCCGAGTGAGCGGATAAGGATAGATTGAACTTGCATCTGCCTTCCTTTCCTGACCGCAGCGCGAAGTACGGCCGTATTAAGATGGGAGCGGGCGTTGGATTTTTCCGGATTGGATTGGGGGAGTAGATTACGTCAGCGAAGCTTTCAACCAGTTCAGAGGTCTCAACTATCTTTAGCGAAACGACTCGGCTCTTCCAGTATTTCTTTTTTTTGCTCGGCTCTGACGTGGGCGAGCCGCTTTTGAAACCATGAATTGGTTTTTGGCCTAAAAGCTCTTTGAACCAGCTCGTCCCCTGTGTAAACGCCTCCGTTTACCGGACTCAGTTCAAAAATAAGCCGCCAATCCATCACCAATTCTCCCTCCTTAAGACGGTTACGCTTAAAAGGAATGAATCTGTCTCGGGATGATTTGGCAGATCGGTTGTCTTGCTTAATCAATTTCGCCTCCATCGAGTCTCCACCAAGGAAAACCGGAGAGATCCAACATTGGTGGCATTATCGGGCCGTCTAGTCCAAGACCTCCCATAACAAAGCCGGCTCCGGCGGTCAATAGCCCCATAGGCGGCGTCCGCTTGAAGGACCCGGCAGGAAACTTACCCTTAGTCTGTTTTCCGCTCCCGTTCTCATTTTGGTCAGGCGGTAAGTTCGGTCTGAAACAGGGATTCGCCGCTCGCGTTGATAAACTCAAGCCTGGCTCTGCCGGCAGCCGGATCGACCTGCCACAGCCCGAAGTTGTAGCCGTCGCCGTAGTGAAAGTTGCCGATTTTTTCGTTGCGGGCTCGGGATTCCGGCGAGAATTGATAGTTCGTGAACGAGGCAATCGGCCCGGCCATGTACTCGCGCAGGCCGGTTTTCGCATTGCTCATGTCGCGCGCCAGGTGGTAGTCGCCGGTGAGAAAAATAGTACCGCGGATTTTCTCGCCGCGTATGAATCCTGCCAGCTCATCACGCTCCGTGCGGTACGGTCCCCAGGTGTCGACGGCGCTGCCGTGGAAGGGCACGGAGGTGATGATGAACTTAAACGGGGCGGTCGAAGCTTTGAGGCGCTCTTTGAACCAGTCTTTCTGGCCGGATCCAAGCATGGTCTTGTCAGGGCCGTCGGTTGCTGTTTGCTGGCTGCGAAAGCGACGCGTATCGAGTATAAAAAAATCAATCCCCGCCCACGAGAACTGCCGGTACAACGCCGCGGGGTCTGCCGCTTTGCATGGCCAGTATTCTTTGAAAACCTGCAAAGCCTTTTCCATATGAGGATTGAGGCTATTGCAGTTGTCTTCGGTTTCGTGGTCGTCCCAAATGGCATAGGTTACGTGTCGTGCCAAGAAGTTCTGCAGATGCCGGTCTTTGCGATTGGCGGCATGCTTGTTCCGATAGTGGGACACTGATGGAGAAAATCTTTTCTGCTTCGGATGGTCGGCATATACGGTATCGCCGAGGTGTAAGAAGAAATCCGGTTGCTTGCTGTCAATGACATCGAAGAGCTTGAAGGGCTGGTAGCTTTCTTCCATGTCGGCGCTAAAGGCAAATGTGAAGGGTGCCGCGTCAGTCGGCGCAGTCTTGAACCGGCCGGGCTCCGACAATGGCTTGCCCGACTCGGCGTCAACGATGCGGTAGATCCAGCTTTTTCCCGGAGCAAGTTGAGTCAGCGGCAGGGTTGCTGAGTAGTCGCTGCCTTTGGCCAAAACCGTAGAAGGTCCGGCGGCGAATCGAGCCGATGTTGCGTCACCGCCGAAATCCACCCGCACCCGCGCCGGTCCATCGCCGCGTACCCAAATCAGGACGGAATCATGAGCTGCATCGAAGGCTGCCGGGGAAAATGCAAGAGAAGCGGCCGCTTCAGCTTGGCGCAG
The DNA here is from genome assembly GCA_036794995.1 of Thermodesulfobacteriota bacterium. Classification (GTDB taxonomy): domain Bacteria; phylum Desulfobacterota; class Binatia; order UBA9968; family UBA9968; genus DAIRFP01. Next base: position 8,616 of record DAIRFP010000056.1, read on the forward strand.
GTCCGCCAGAGAGAGCGGGACCGCGGTGGCGAGTCGCAGAAATTGGCGCCGGGTATAGCCGGTTGACATCTGTCACTCCAGATTTACAGATCTTATGCCGGCCGGCTATTTCATTTCAACAGCAATCACGTTACCCATGCCCTTTTTGTCCCGCTACTGACTTCGGCGTTCACCTCAAACTACTCTGCCGCAATCAGAGCCTAATTCTGTAGATCGCTCCATGCGGCAAATGGAATGTTGACAAGAGGGGGGTGCTGGCGGATATTGCAACCCATTCAGACTTGATGGTGGCGCCGCTATAGGAGCTAGGCCGCCCCGCGTTTGTGTCCTCCTAGGTGTCTCACTTGGTTAGCCGTCGGCGCTCGCCACTGACTGAAGTGAGGAACTTGCCACGCATGTTCCAAGTTAAGCACCTATCACGCCGGCGTTTTTTAACAATTGCAAGTTTAGTTGCAGGTGTGTCCGCGGCAGCCGCTGTTCAACGTTGGGGCATTGGGCAACTCGCTTCACTGGGATCGCGCATCTATGACGTGCTAACGAATCCAGCTCTCAAAGATGCAAGCAGAGGTCCACCGGGTGAGGGTGCCGTTCGAGCGCTGCTGGCGACGACGGCGGCGCTCATTGCTACCGATGTAGAAACCAATCACTATGAAGAGTTTTTTCGCTGGCGGTCCGAGAATCTTAGTGGCTACCGAAGTCTTTATCAGCGATTCGCGGTGGTGGTCGACGGCTCGGCAAAGGAGGCCCGGCAACCTGATTTTGCCAGCTGTGATATGAAGCTACGGCGGGAGATATTACAGAGGATGACATCTAGGACATATGCGCTGGTTTTTGACCGAGACGAGTTGCGCTTTGAGAACTATATTCTTCGGGAGATCCTCGCGTTGTTTTCACGGACCGACGCGTGGATTTTGTTAGGCTATGAATCTTGGCCTGGTATGCCAAGGGGATTGGAGGCTTACACCCAAGCACCCGGCAAAGTGTGAATGGTTCAAGTCGTTCAAATAGTTCCAATCGTTCAAGACGTTTTGAACCGCTTGAACGGCTTGAACGTTTTGAACCCTTCGCGGTACAGGTCTATTGCCTTCGATCCGGAGGACTCGTCCTTTGATCGTTGCTGGACAGTGAAAAATCCGGGCTAGTAGGCTGCCATGAGCAAAAGCACAGTTGCCATCGTTGGGTCAGGAATTGTCGGTGCGGCGATTGCGTACGTCCTGACCCAGAAAGGATATCGTGTCGATATTTTCGAAAAGGGTCCCGAGTATCCCTACCCGCACACCAAGCAATTTACCGAGAGAATACGTTTTTTGTACACGAACCCGATCTACAGTCTTTCCGAAGAGCTAGATCACGTGACCGTTTCCGGCGACTACCGGTGGAATCCTGAGCAGGAGCGCCACTTGGTAGTCGGCGGCTCCGCGAGCCGATGGAACGCCATTACCCTTAGAATGGCTCCCAGTGATTTCAAAACGAAAAGTCTATACGGTTACGGCGCGGACTGGCCGCTTAGCTACGCGGCCTTGGAACCGTACTATTGTCGAGCTGAAGCACACCTGGGAGTTTCAGGCACCGACGCTGATAATCCGTTTGCGCCGCCGCGATCCAAACCATTCCCCTTACCGCCGTTTGAGCTTAGCTATGACGATAAAATCATGGCTGAACGACTCCACAAGCATGGTCTCGTTCTCCATACGACGCCACAGGCGCGGACACGGACTGCTTACGAAGAGCGACCTGGATGTCAGAACTTTGGGGTTTGTCATGTCTGTCCGATCGGGGTTCGCTATTCCCCTAATTATCATTTCCTCCGCGCTCTAAGGACGGGTCTCTGTCAATTACACGCAAACGCGTCGGTCCGAAGAATCGTGATGGAAAAGTCCGGGCGGGCCAAAGCCGTGGTCTACCAGCCTCATGACGCCGCCAAGGAAAAAGAACACGCTGCCGACGTAATTGTGGTGGCTGCCGGCGCCATCGAGTCGGTCCGTTTGCTGCTGCTTTCGGCGGACAGCGGTCATCCTGCCGGATTGGGGAATGACGGGGGCCAGGTCGGAAAATATTTTACGTTTCACCATCTGTGGTCCGGTGCGTACCACTATCCCTCGCCGTTGTATCCGGAGCGATTTGGCGGCGCTACCGGGCAGAGTCATCAGTTCCTCAACCATTCAAGCCGAGGCAAGCACGGAGCGGTCAAGATCGAATTCGGTTCCCGCAGCGGATCTGACCTGGTCAATCAAGGGAAGGTGACAAAGTGGGGCGCTGTCTCAGAAATCATCGAACAATTGAAACCAAGACTTCACTGGCGTCTCATGCTCTTTCATAACGAGTCGATTCCGAGCCCACAAAAGTACATCGGATTATCGGAGCAGCGGGACCGGTTCGGTGACCCCTACGCCAAGCTTCACTATAGCGCCACCGAGTTTGACCATGAGACCTATCTTTTCGCGCTCAAATTGTTCGATTCCTTCGCAGCAGCAACGGGTAGTGACGAAAGGGTCATGTCCCCGGTTTTTTGGTCTGGGGGACACCACATGGGCGGCTGTCTTATGGGGCGGCTGGTTGGGGAGAGCGTTGTAGACTCCTTTGGCAAGCTCCACGGTAGTCCCAATCTGTTTGTTGTTGGCGGCGCTAACTTTGTCGGTACTTCGGGGGCCGTCAATCCGACGCTGACCATGCTAGCACTGGCACTCCGGTCGGCGGATTTTATTGGCGATCAGTTTTCCTAGTGACTCCGTGATGAAGCTATGGGCTTTTGATCGCGTCGTCGCGGGAACCGTAAATCGAAATAATGGAGGAAAAGCCGGCCAGGTCGAACACCTGCCGAACGTGATCTTGTAAGCCGCACAAGACAATTTTTCCGTCGGTAACCCGTAGTCGCTTGGCGGCCAGGAGAAACACGCGCAGGCCCGAGCTGCTGACGTATTCCAGCTGGGCAAGATCGACGACGAGCCGCTGCGCTCCTGAGTTGATCACTCCGAGAATTTTATCCTCAAACGTTTTTGCTGTCGTCGCATCGAGTTTTCCCGACAACGCCAATACCACCGCGTCAGCTTTTCTATCTTCGCTAATGTCCATGATCTAAAACTCCTGCTTTTTCTTTTTGATGGTCAGGAGATTTCTATCTCACTGCCGTTGGCCGAATTCTGCTAGACTCTGATTAAACGCTCGAAGGATGATTGAGCTTGATCGCCAGTCCGCTAGAACTTCGGCCCTGTCCTGGGACAACGCCATTCATACTGCCTCGAGCGCCGGCAGCCTTATGAGAAATTCAGCGTTGCCATCCTGTT
>DAIRFP010000056.1:11999-24975 GCA_036794995.1 Thermodesulfobacteriota bacterium
GGCTCGAGAGTCCGATGGCCACGCGGCCCGGCGATACCTCGGTTACAATTCTGATGTGCTTGACGCCAATACCTGCCATTTCTTCGATCAAGTCGGTCAGGATATCGTCGAGTCGTTCCGCTCCGACGTTCGCGTTGGTCGGTTGTAGGTCCGGCTCAAATTCAAACTCGATATCGCGCAGCGGCGAATACGCTGCCAGCCGACGCGTGAGAGCCTGCAGAAGCGATGATTTCCAGGAAAACGCGTCGCGACCCATCGAGGAGAAGACAAAAGGGTGTCGACGTTGTTCAATGATCGAAATGCATTTGGATTCGACACCGGCCATTGGTTGCCTCCGCATTGACCCTGTCGGCGTATTGACGAATCAGAAAGCCGGAGAGGCCGGTGACGGCCTTTTCATCGGCGAGAAGAGCATCTTCGGTCGGCCGCCTACTCGGAAATTCCATCAGCTGGCCATCGTAGCGAATGTCCACATCGAGATTGAATTCGTCGAAACTGACTTCGGCTTGGGCCTTTCCCTTCACGAGGCCCAAGCCGGCGGCGGACTCGAGAAACTCATTCAGGGCGGCCGTCGCTCGCATGATCACGTCCCGGCGCGCTCCCCAAACGCCGCCCTGGGTCTCCATGAATTCAAAAATTTTCTGAGAGCTGTCGACACCGGGGTTCAACTCCAGAAACTGACGCCTGGTAATGCCGATCCGAAAAAGCAGGTTCAGAACCACGACGAGAACCGTGGAAATCGCGAGGGACGACGAGAAGAGAGGTTGGATCAAATCGGGCACGTCGCGGTACAGTCCGGGAACCATGTCCACGCTCAGGCCGAAGATCAGCGCGATGCCGACAACGAAAGTCCGCCGCGCGTCGAGCATACGCGATGTGATCACCTGAATGCCGGCAAGAATCATATAGCAAGCAACGTAAATGAGGATCGCGCCCATTACAGGGTCGGGCATGACGGCAAAAAAAGCCGCGAGTTTGGGTAAAAAAGCCAGGAGGATCATCAGGATTCCGCAGGGAATGGCGATGGAGCGGCTGGTAGCTCCGGTGGCCAGGGAAAGGCCGACATTGCTGGAAAAAGTCGATTGCCCGATCCCGCCAAGTAAACCCGATAGGCCGGTGCCGATCGCGCCGGCGAAAATTCCTCCGCTGACGGACTGCATGTCGGTTCGCTTCCAATCAGCATCGTTGATTTTCTGGCAGAGGGTCAAGTCGCCCACGCTTTTCAAGGTCGAAGCCAGGCTGGCAATGAGGAATGCGGGCAGAAGAGCGAGATCAAATGACCAACCCGTGTGAACCTTCCGCGGCAGGCTGATGATCGGCGCGGCGAGCATTTCCTGCAGCCGTTCCGTCTGAAAGACGCCAAAAAAATATGCGAGCAAGTAACCCACCAAAAGACCGATCAGTACGGGATATAACTTGAGCTTCCCTTTGCCCCATACGGTCGGTCCGATCATCGCGGCCAACGTCGCTGTCGCAACAGTAGTAGCGGTTCCTTGCGGACCCGCCCCGCCGTCCTGAAACCCGAGAAACCTGGGACAACCCAGGGCCACAAGCTCGATTCCCACCATGGTGACGACCAGACCGGTTACCTCGGGAGGAAATAGGGGACGCAATCGAGGCACTACCCGAGCGAGTAGTGCCTCGAACAGACCTGAGATCACTGTCATGAAAAAAACCAGCCGTAGGCCACCGCCCTTGCCAGCCAAAATCGACGCGGAGATATATGCGGGTCCCCCGCTTATGGGGCAAAAATATCCAGAGCCGACCGGACTGTTAGCTAGCGATTGCAGAATCGTCGCGATTCCGGACGCAATCATCGACATCCGGACCACGTTGGCGACTTCTTCCTGGGTCCCACCAATGGTGGTGACGATCACCACCACCATCACCCAACCGGCTGTCATGACGAAGACATGCTGGAGTCCCAACAGAGCCGATACGGTCAATGGGGGCTTATCGTCGACGCCGTAGATCAGGTTGGCGGGCTTCTTGGCCATAGTGATTTCTATTGGAACGATCACGCCATACCGGCTAACATTTTCTCGTGAAAGATTTCCAATCGCCGTTTTTAGTGTGGTCGCAAGTGGTTGGAGTCAGTGTACTCGCAGCATCTCAATGCTCGAAATGAAACTGAACACGACAGCGACCGTTGATGCGGTCGGACTTGACCTGGTCAACATAGTTCCTTATCAGAAAACCCGCCAGCTTCGCGACCGCCCGCTCATTCTCCAACAGATCCGTGTCCGTGGGTCGCTCTATGGGAAATTCCATAGGCTCTCCGTCGTAGCGCATGTCGATATCGAGACTGAACTCATCAAAGCTGACTTCAGCGTCGATCTTGCCGGTGCTTAGCTCCAGCGCCCTTGCCGCTTCGATAAATTCGTTCATCGCGGACTTGGCGCGGTCGATCACTTCCTTGCGCGCACCCCAGCCTCCTCCCTGTTTCTCCATAAATGAAAATATTTGCTCTGAAGAATCCGCGTGTGGGTCGATTTGCAGCTTCGCCCGCTGCGCAATGCCGATACGAAACAAGAGGTTCAAGAGTAATGCCGACAACGTAGCCACCGAAAGCGAGGAGCCAAAAACGGGCGAAAACATGGGATGAACGGTTTGGTAGACGCCAGGCAACATATCCACGCTTAGGCCCAAGATAATCGAGACTCCCACCACGAATGTCTTGCGCGCATCCATCATGCGCGAGGTGAGAATCTGAACTCCGGCAACAATCATGAAGCAAACCGTGAAAAGTATCAGGGCCCCGATCACCGGGCTCGGCATGATCGCAAACAATACGGCCAGCTTAGGCACGAAAGCCAAAGCGATCAGAATTCCTCCGCATGCGAACCCAATCCGGCGGCTAGTCGCACCGGTCGCAATTGACAGACCGACGTTGGCACTGGAGGTCGATTGTCCCATGTTTCCTACTCCCCCAGACCACATCACACCGCACGCTTCAGCCAGGATGCCGCCACTAATAGACTGCATGTCCGGGCGTTTCCACTCGGTATCATTGATCTTCTGACAGGTGGTCAGGTCACCCACTGCCTTGAGCGTTGAGGCCAACACCGTCACCAGGAAAGGGAAGATCAACGCACCACTAAAGGACCAGCCCTCGTGAGAAAAAGACGGTAGCGAGACAAGAGCGGCTTCCTCTAAACGGCGTAAGTGGTCATCGGTTACTAGACCACTCGCATAAGCGCAGACTGAGCCAACTACGACCCCAATCAGAACGCCGTTCAACCGCAGCCTCGACGAGCCCCACACGGTCACGCCAACCATGACGAAGAAAGTAATGGAAGCTATACTCACCGAGAGCGGATCAATAACCGCGCGTGACTGTTCGATTCCTAAAAACCTCGATACCGCCACGGGAATAAGTGCGAGGCCGACCATCGTCACTATTGTGCCGGTGACCTCGGCGGGAAAAAAGGGACGGAGACGGCCCATGAACCGAGAGAGCACCGCGCCGAAGAGACCGCTGACCAGAGTCATTCCCGCCAACAGCGGTAGGCCGCCAGTCTTGATTGCCAGAATAGAGGCCGGGAGATATGCGGGGCCCAAGCGCTCGGGGCAGAGATAGCCGGATCCCATAGCGCCGTACCTGAGCGTCTGCAGAATCGTCGCAATCCCCATGACGATCATCGACGTATGAATCATCCGCTCCGCCTGCTCAGGGAGTATTCCGGTCTCCTGCAGAAGGATCACAGGATAAACGAAGGCACTGGACAAGGCGAGAATATGTTGCAAGCCGAGCAGAAGGGTCGTTCCCAGAGGAGGGCTTTCGTCGAGGCCATAAATCAAATTGGCGGGCTTCTTTGCCGCGGTTCCAAGCTCTTGGATTGCGCAGAGGTATGGCGTGACCCGATGAAATATCAACCGCTAAGGAATTTCAAGTGTGGTTTCCCCGCAGGCCTAAGCCGTGATCAGATGAAATCCCTTCTCCGGACAGCGACGTAAGAGTCCCTTACGCGTACTGATGCCCTTTTGTTTCGAGCGTAAACGCGACTTGTACTTCAGCGGTGGAGATCGTAGAGACCGAAAGCGAAGAGGTATAACAGGCGGGAACATAGCAGAACAGACGGACCGCCATTAGCGGTGGGTTCGATGCCAGGAACCGAACAGAAACAGAGCAACCATATGAGCCCGCCGTCGAGACCCCGAGCGGATACCGAATAGGCAAACGGGAAAGGCTGCGAGCAATGCGCCGCCAGAGAGGGCCGCGGGATCTTATCGACCTTCGCCCCCTGCAAGAAATGCCAGCGCTGTCCCCTCGTCGTTGTGGACGGGCATCAGCTGATCGAATCCGGAAAGGCTGAGGACCTCACGCACAGCCGGCTGCGGACTCAGGAGGACTGTTTTGGCCCCACGGCGATCCAGCGCCTTAGCAACGGTCAAGAGCATCCGCAAGCCTAAGGAGGAAAGAAAAGTGACTTCCGACATGTCCAAAAGGAGCGGCTTTGCCCTTGGAACCGTGTGACTGGTAAACTTTAATTCGAGCTCCCCCACTCCAGCGGTGTCCAGCCGTCCTCGAAGGGCTAGGTGGGTGATTTGGTCCGACTGATTTTTGATCTCCAATTCCATCCATGGCCTCCATTGTTTATTGTGATGCAGTAACATTGACTAGGAAGCAGAAAACGGCATTGAGCCACTTATATCTTAAGGACCAAATGCCGATTGTTAATTTTAGATGAAATCTATGAATCGATCCCGTGGGAGATTACGGACAATTCTGCTTCGTGTCGCCCATCGTAAGCCGTCTCCAGCGGGGTTTCAGCAGGAAGATTTTTACGACGTGCACACAAACTTCACGCCGTTTCCCATGCAGGATTGATAGCGCCCAACTGATCAGACGTATGCCCGCCGCAGCATCTCCGCGGCGGTCTCGTCGAGCTGGTCCCGCCGCCTGACTTCCTCGAAGCGCGCCAGCAAATCATCCACCCGCGCGCGGCGCTTTTCCGCGCCCCGCAGATCATGAATAATCTGGCCTCGATGCATCATCACCAGGCGGTCGCCTAAACTCGCCGCTTGTTGCATCGAATGGGTCACCATCAGGGTCGTCAGTTTATCCCGCGACACGATATCCTCGGTCAATCGGATCACTTGATCGGCGCTCTTCGGATCCAAAGCCGCCGTGTGCTCATCCAAGAGTAACAGTTTAGGTCTTACCCAGGTGGCCATGAGCAAGGTAAGCGCCTGCCGCTGTCCGCCGGAGAGGCTGCCGATAGTATTGCCCAGGCGATCCTCAAGTCCGAGGTTGAGCCGCCGCACACGTTCCCTAAGTGCTTGCTTCAGATCCGAACCGAGTGCCCACGTTAGTCCGCGCCGCATCCCGCGCCGCGCCGCCAGCGCGAAGTTTTCAGCTATCGACATGTTAGCCGCGGTGCCGCTGAAAGGGTTCTGAAACACGCGTCCGATAAATTTCGCCCGTTCATGCTCAGGCCTGCCGGTTAGATCCTGGCCAGCCAAGCTAATCGTACCTGCGTCGACGAAGAAAGCTCCCGCAATCGCATTGAGCAGACTCGATTTTCCTGAACCGTTGGTGCCGACAACCACCACCCAAGATCCTTCTTCAACGGTAAGGTCCACTCCATTGAGGGCGCGGACTTCGTTGGCAGTCTGAGGATTAAATGTTTTTGCCAAATTTCGTGCTTCAAGCATAGGTACCGAAGTTTCCATGCTGGCGGTGATCTTCTAGTGTCTTGGTCCGAAAGTTCTCTGCAGGATTCCTGCCTCACTCGCCCCAAAAATCTCCCCTTCCCCTCTTTTCCAAAGAGGGGTCAAAGTTCTACGGAGAAAATTCCCCCTTTGAAAAAAGGGGGACAGAGGAGGATTTGAGTACGAGTTCGGCGGCTGCCATCGTTTAAACTTTTCTGTATAACTTGTGACACCACACTAGCGAGCGCCGGCCCGACTCTCTTCACCCAGAGCATGCCGTTTGCCTAATCGGCTAAGAAAGTTGGGCGCCACTAACGCCAGGAAGACGAACACCGCGGTGACCAACTTGAGATCGTTTGGATCCAAACCCCACCTCAGCGCAATGGCGACCAGAAGACGAAAGAGCACCGACCCCATGACAGCGCCGGCAATAGAGAGGCCGAGACTCCCCGAACCCACCAGCGCCTCCCCAATGATGACGCTCGCCAGCCCCAGTACGACCATGCCGATTCCCATCTGTACGTCGGCGAAGCCTTGATACTGGGCGAGCAAGGCGCCTGCAAGCCCAATAAGACCATTGGAGAAGGCGAGACCGAAGATCATCATGCGCTCAACATTGACACCCAACGCGCGGATCATTTGGTCGTTGTCGCCGGTCGCGCGCATTGCCGTTCCAAGGTTAGTGCGGAAGAAGAGATAGAGGATTAGCCCCGCGACCGAAACCGCGAACAAGACCGAGACGAACACAAAGGCATCCCTGATACTCACCTCCCAACCCAACAGATTCAGGCCCGGGACGCTACCCAAGATGGCCGCTCCGGCCCACTCCGCATAGGTTGCGAGGGTGACCTCGGAAATCAACGGTATATTGCTCCTTCCCATGATATTAAGATTCACCGAGTAGAGGGCCGTCATCACCAGAATGCCGGCAAGCAGACCATGAATTTTGAACTTCGTGTGCAGCACGCCGGTGATTGATCCCGCTAGCAACCCGCCGGAGAAAGCTGCGGCAGTGGCCAGTGTTGGCTCGACTCCTCGGGCCAGCAGCACTGCCGCGATTGCCGCCCCCAACGGCAGGGAGCCCTCCGCGGTGATGTCGGCGAAGCGGAAGATTCTGAAGCTGATCAAAACTCCGAGCGCCAAAAAAGAAAGAATCAGTCCCAGGGATAGAGCGCCGATCAAAAGGGTCATTTTATTTGCTCGCCACGGTCACATCAGATATAGGACCCATCCAACAAGTGCCACGGGCAAACTGGCTCTCGCCCGCGCCGGTTATTTCGCGATTATCATTCAAGAGATGGAGCAAGGCCTGAGGTCCCTCTGCCTCAAACAGGTTCGCTGTCGTAGCTTGCAAATCCAGTTCGCGCTTTTTGACCGGACGATAAGAAAATGCCGCAGCGTGAAAATGAGCGGCCAATTCGGATTGTCCCAGCGGACGAAGCAAGGGCACGAGCCGTCGCGGGGCGGTCCGTGCGGCGACGCCAACTACGAGAGTCAGCGCGCGTGTATAGACAGGTTCTGCCGTAAACGAAAGCCACTCGCGCACCTGGGGAAAAGCAAAGAGGGCGCTTTCAGAATCCCGAAGTGCCGGCGATCGCTGCAATGCAGTGCCGATAAGCCCGGCAGACTCAGCGACCATGACGATGCCTAGAGTCTCCGACCCGGCAATCTCAAAACATCCGTCGACGATTTCGCCCAGGTTCGGCGCGCTGCCGGTGTCTTTGCGCTCGAAGTGCGCCACCATCTGAAAATCGCCTTCACAGAGGATACTGTAGAGAACCTGAATGTGGGGAATGAAGGTGCCCGCTGCCAGCATGTAGTCGGGAACGTTTGTGCCATCCGCGGGGAGGTAAGTTACTGCGCCACCGACCGCGAGAAACTCGCCGAAGCGACCCGCGCAGTCCGCAAAACTACTGCCGAACGCGCCCAGTCCCAAACCGAACGAGGATTTTGAAAACGCCACGCTCCGGCAGTCCTCTTCCCTGAAGCGATCGCCGAGGAGCTGTGCAGGGTCTCCGATTACCCGGCAACTAAGCCGGGCTTCCGGATTAAGACTGGTAACCTCGAACCTGATATTTTCTTTTTCCAGAATTCGGGCGCCTGATGGCGAAGCTTTCAAGCCGGGTGCAACAGCTGGGATGAAAAGACCCATCAGCCCGGTTAGTTGGAGTATCGATCGCACGGCTTCTGACGGGGCCGAAACCGAAAAAGAACCTTGAACCGCGCGGAGCTGCTTATGAGCCCGGACCAATACGCGGATGCCCGCGGAGCTGAGATAGCTGACCCCCGACAAATTCACTCTGAGGTTGCGCGCCCCCTCGCGAATAGCGTCGTCGAAGGACTGAGCAAGGTGGTCGGCCCAGTAACCGTCCAGCCGTCCCTGGATCTCCAGCTCGAGAACATCGCCTACGCGCTGTTTTCTGATTTCCATCGAGTGTACCGAACGAAACTTTTCGCAGTCGAGATCAACCCGCGCTCGCCTCCTTGATCAGCTTTTCGGGAAAAGTTATCCGCAGCTTGCGTGCAACGTCAGAATTTAAGACGAGCTTTTTCACCACGACATTTTCGAAGGGCAAGTTTTTGGGCTTCTCGCCGAGTAACACCTGCGCGACCTTCTTGGCGGCCCCTTGACAAGTTCTTTGCCAGCCAATCCCCACGGCGACTAGAGCGCCTCTTTCGGTGAATTCGGGGTCGTTGATGACGAGTGGTAGGCGGGCATCCACGGCAGCCTTGGCGATGCCTTCAAAGGCCTGAAGGGCGGTGTTGTCGCCGGTGATCCAGATGGCCTGGATTTTTCTGGTTGTCAGCACCTGCGCTGCCTGGAATACTTCGCTCGTGTTGGTGACCGTAACTTCTTCGAGTTTGATGCCGTTCTTTTGAAACAGCTCGCGGCCGACCTCGATGACTTTTCTGGAATTGGCCTCGGAGCTGTTGTAGAGCGTGCCGACGGCTTGCACTTTGGGCAACAGTTCTCGGATAACAACCAGGGTATCATCGACCGGAGGAAAGGAGCCCGTCCCGGTAATGTTCGGCAGATGATCCGTCGGAGTCTTTCCCGCGCCCGCGGCGATCGGGTCGTAAACGTAGGTGAAGACCACGGGCTTTTTTTTCACCGCGTTGATGGCTGCGGTCAGAACCGGTGTGGACATGGGGATGATTAAATCGAGATCCTCATTGTCGAAGTTCTGCAGTATCGAAGGGATGTTAATGATTTCTCCCTGAGCGTGAGCCTTGCGCACCTGCAAATTCTTGCCCTCGACAAAGCCCAAATTTTTAAGCTCGCCGAACAGTCCCGCCATGCAAGCGTCCGCGCTCGGATCGGGGCCGAAATACACCACGCCAATTTTGAAGAGACGTCCTTCGGGCGGCTGGCGAAGCGCTCCGCTCTCTTTTTGGGCCGTCTCTGTTGGAACCGAGGAAGTGCGAGTTTCTTTTTGGTGCATGCCAGCTTCGTCGACAATCACGTCGGCGCGGGCAATGATGTCTTTGGGAAACTCCCAGGGGTCTTTTAATCCTTTGAGGGCTTGCTTGTTCACCACAAGCTTCTGCGGAATCTTGTCCGGTATAGGAATCGTCGCGGGATCGACTCCCCCGAGGATTTCCGCCGCCAGCTTACCAGTCATTCTGCCGGCGTCGTAAAAGTTGGTCCCGATATCCAAGAGGGTTCCCCGGTTGGGTTTCATTGGGACAGCAGAAAAAACCGGGATCCGGGCCTTGCGCGCCGCCGCGATGACCGAATCCAGTGCTAGCAGCACGGTATTGTCGCCTCCCACCCAGAGCGCCTGGACCCCTTGAGCGGTCAGCGCGGCCGCCGCCTCCGCTACGGCGACGGAGCTGTCGACGGTTACCTCCCTTAGGTTGATTCGTAGCTCTTGGCAGATCTCGCGCGCCTGCATCGTCGTGATTTCCGAATTCGCTTCGCTTGGATTCCACACAACACCGACGGACTGGAGCCCTGGAAATAGTTTCCTGGCGAGCCGGAAAGACTCCGCCACCGGTAGCGGCGTGGGGACCCCGACCAGACGTTTAGGATGATCTAAAGGACTTTTTCGACCGATTCCAACACCAACGCGAAAAGGATCAGCCACGATGCCAAAGACCTGAATGACCTTCTCAGAGCTGTTGGCTTTTGCCACCGTCTGGAGCGATGGAGTGCTGATCGTTACAACCATATCGAAGGCGGCCGCGATGACCTGTCCGGCAATGGCGTTGGCAACGGCGAAATCACCATCGGCGTTGAACCGCTCTATGCTAATGTTTTGTCCATCGACCAGGCCGCTTGCGCGCAGAGCGTCAAGTACCCCCAGAACGCCTTCGTCTAACACAGCGGTAGCCGAGTGTTGGACGATTGCCACGCGCGGGATCTTGCCGCCAACGGACCTGCGTTGGTGCCAGTCGGAAATCAGCAGGCTAGCTGAGGATAGAATAATGAGGCTTACCCCTAGCGAAAGCCTTCTAAGCACCGTCCACATAGTCTTATTGGCTTGCCAAAAAGCGACGTTGACCAGATGCCATATTTGCGCTTGAAGAAATTTTGCTACGGTTCAGTTTATATACATGAGTTCATTATCCGCGGTTTTGCGCTCGGTGATTTCCATAACTTGAGCCTCGGTCCTCACTTATCATCCGTAGAAGATTTTTCCAGTCTTGGCTTCGATATTCCAATCCAGCAACGTAGGATGGGTTGAAGCGCCATGCGCCGATACCCATTACCAAAACACCGGCGGGTAGACCGCTTTACGCGGCCAGCCCACCTTACGATGCTACGCCGGATGGGTTTCGCCGGGCTCAACCCATCCTACCGTGACTGGGGATTGATCACACTGACGCGGCGATTGCTTTCACCTTCGACTGACCTTCAGCGCCTTTTTCTTCTTTCATCAACGACAGATAAGAGCGAGGCCTTCCTTATAGCCCCGCCGTTCTAGGAGCCGCTCGTACCAGGCGGGGATGTGAACGCCGACGCATAACCCGCTCGGCGGAATCCTGAATTTGCATGGAGTTCCTCTTCAGACCGGCAAGGGCTCAATCGGTTCCTACCCAGCCTGCAGTGGAAACGTCGATCACTTGCTCGTCGGGGCCGAGGCATTTGATCTCGTAATACGACTGCGGACGAGAAGGATCGCTCTGATGAACTTCGGTTCTGTCGGTAACCGGCTTGCCACCGAGTCCGTTGATTCGAGCGACCGTGGCGTCGACATCGTCCACCTGGAAACCTACGTGGTCGATGCCGAGCCGTAGCGGCTCGCCGTTCTGGCCGGGCTGGAATTTCAAAATCGCAATGTTGAGATGACCATCGGTGAGATAGATCCCGTTCTGCCCCAGGCCAACTTGCTTCAGGCCGAAGGCCTGTTTGTAGAACGCCGCGGTTTTTTCGACGTCTCCGGTTCTGATGGCAATGTGTTTGATCCTGGCCATAGTTTCAGACCTCCGTGGAAAGGGACCAGAGTTCAAGGTTCAAAGTTCAATGTTCAAGGTCCGAGAAGAGTTGAAACGTTGAACCTGGAACATTGAACCTTGAACGGCTTCGCCGCGTTTATTTCTTTCCCCAGATTTCGGCGATGTCGCTGGCGGTGGCGATATCGAAGAAGGTTTGCTCCATCAATTTCAAAGCCATGTCATGCAGCTCGCGGTTTCTCGAGCCGACACAATCTTTTAGGATGACCACGTCATATCCTAGATTGCGCGCGCTGCGCGCCGTGCCTTCGACCCCGCCTTCGGTGGCGACGCCGCTAATAAGAATGGTTTTTACGCCTTTGCTCCGCAGCACAAGATCGAAATCGGTTCCAACAAAGGCATCCGGCCGCCGCTTCTGGAAGACGACATCTTGGGGCTGCGGCTTTAACTCTGCGATGATTTCCCGATCGTGAGGATTTTCTTTCTCTTGCAGAAGTTGCTTGGGATCGCTGGCCTTGGCCCGCTTCATCCGGATGCGCACCCAAACGCCGGCTTCTTCCTTGACGACATCAAAACCCGTCTGGACTGAATAGAAAACCGGCACGCCGACCCGGCGCGCCAGAGCGGATAACTCCTGTAATTTCGGGAGCATCTCTTTGTAATTGAAAGCGTTTGGCCCGATGGCGTATTCCATATCCCATATGAGTAACGCGGCCCGCGAGGGGTCCACAAGCTCCGCCAAGGTGCTCGGTATTTTCTTTCCGCCGATTTCAAACATGACTCACCTCCATTTTAAAGCTCTCAGCTTAGGGTTAAAGGTCATTCAGCGCGCAAAACGGCAAAAGCTCATCAACGATCTAGGGTTGCCAGCGCCTTCTTATAGAAGCGCTCGTCGACATATTTCTCCGGCTTGGGCACCGGCGGCTTCATCAGGCCGGCGACTTCCCGCAACTCAATCACCGACCGGATACCTTCGATGTCTATTTGACTGCGCGGTGTAAAGCCGAATCGGGGACTCACACTGTCTCTATACACGGCCTCTGCTCGTGCCTGATTATTACGGTTTTCCGGCATCAGAACCGCGATCACTTCTTCCTTATTTTTCGGATCGGTAACCCAATCGGTGGAGCGGATCATGGCCCGCGTGAAGCGGACGAGCAAGTCGGCGTTCTTATTAGCCCACTCGCGCCGCGTCGCGCCAAGTCCCCGCGCGTAGTGCTGGACGTAATCCTCGGATTTGGCGAGGACCTTGAAGCCGCGCTTTTGAATCTCCTCGTCGGCAAGGCTCATCATGGCTCCCGATGCCTCGGCGCGGCTCATCGCGTCGGCTCGAGCAGTGGTATTGCCGAAGGCTTTGAACGTGTAGTCCTTGTTGAGCTCGAGACCGTGCTGCTTGAGGATATAGACGCCAACGATGGCGTAGCCGGTGGTGGGCGCGTCCACGGCAAAGATTTTCCCTTTGAGATCACCGTAATCATTGATGCCCGGGGCCACGATCAGCTTTTGATTGACGCCCCGGCTGCCGCCCAGGAAAATAACGAAATCGTTTTTCTGGGGATCTTCGCCCTGCCCCTCGGCCCAGGCGATGACGTTGTCGGCGTTGTTGATGATGAGATCGTATTTGCCGGAGATCAGGTTGCGGAGCAGGGTAGGGGAGTCGGTGACGGTGTTGATCTGCACGCGGATGTTTTCGGTTTTGAGAAAACCTTTTGCCTCCGCCGCAATGATCGCGGCGTCCTTATTAAACGAGCCAATCTGGATAACGTCTTCAGCCATAACTATCTTCGGCAGCAGTAATAAAAAAACTGCCAGCCATACCTCCTTGTGTTTCATATAACGGGTCCTCCTTATAAAACCTGAGACTTCCGTTGCTTTGATCGGTAGTACAGTTCCCTAATTGTTGTCAACGAGTAGTTATTTCCGT
>DAIRFP010000057.1:0-17900 GCA_036794995.1 Thermodesulfobacteriota bacterium
GGCTTCAGCATCGCCTTCTTCGCTTCGTCCACAGCGGTATCGTCTAACTTGCGTTTGTTCTCTTTGAGGATCGTCAGCTGGATCTGCAGGTAGCCGGCGGGCTGGCCTTGAATAGCCGGGACGGCTCGAAACGCATCGCCTTCGCCCTTTGGGCCATGGCAAGCCGCGCACTGTCCGGCGAGCGCCGCGCCGCGCTTGACGGCGTTGGGGTCCGGCTTAGTCCTGGGCGGCTGCCTCGGTTGCACGGCGAAATACTCCGCAACCTCGTCGATCCCGACTTGCAGCACGTATTTCGAATACGGCTCCATCTCCGGTGACGGCCGTTTCCCCTCGGCGTAGTCTTTGATCGCTTTCTTGAAATAACTTGGCGGCATGCCCGCTAAGATCGGTATGGTATTCCCCGGACTGTTGCCCGCGAAACCGTGACACGCGCTGCAGACCATGGACTTTTGCGCGCCTGGAGAGTCCAGCGGGCCGGCCGCGGCGTCGAGGGATGCAAACGCTAAAGTCGCAAGTATGAGAGCGGGTGTAACAAGTAGAGAAGTCAGCATGAATCCATCCTTCCTAACCCAGGACGTCGTTCCAGATACTGGTACGCCAAACGAGCGAATTTTGCGCGGTGATGACGCTCTTGCCCGGCGTAAGCTTCTGCTCTATCTGGACAACCTTGCCGTTTTCGACTTTATAGGAATTGACCACCGCGATAGCTTCCTTGTCGTTAACCCAGCTGTAACAGGTGTTGCCCGGGGGGAGGATGGGCGGCTGCTTGCCGTTCAGCAAATGCACGATGGCCGTGGCGCAAATCTTTCCCATGGCGTTGGCTACGTTGCCGGACTTCGGCACAGGCAACCCGATGGTTGCATCGCCGACCACGTGGATGTTTTTCTGTTTCACCGACTCGTAAGTGACGTGATCGACTTCGCACCAGCGTTTGTCGCCGCCCACCAGGTCCGCTTCGACGGCGATGGCGGCGGCGCGCTGCGGCGGAATGAGATTGATCACATCGTATTTCACTTTGTCGCCGGTTTCGGTGGTGACTTCCTTCGCCCGCACGTCGATCTTTTCGACCTTTTGGGACGGCCGGTAATCGAGATTTGAATAATCTTTGAACACGGCTTTGAACAGCCCGGTTTTGGAGACGATATCTTTGTTGGCATCCAGGACGACCAGCTTCGATTTAGGTTTCTTGGTTTGCAAATACCAAGCGATCAGGCAGGCGCGTTCGTAGGGGCCGGGAGGGCAGCGGTAAGCTACCGGGGGAACCGTCATGACCACAACGCCACCGTCTTTTATCGACTGCAGCTGCTTGGCGAGTTGAACGGTTTGCGGGCCGGCCTTCCAGGCGTGGAGCACACTGTCTTTGGCCTCGGCCAGGCCTTCGACTTGATCCCACTGGAAATCGATGCCCGGCGAAACCACGAGCCGATCGTATTCGAGATAGTCCTTGCCGACCCTAACACGCCGCTTGTCCGGCTCGATGGCACCGGCAGCCTCGTGGCGAATTTTGACGCCGTGCTTTCTCAGCCCATTGTAATTCATCGTCAAATTTTGCAGCGATTCGACGCCGCTCAGGACGAGGTTGCTGAAAGGGCAGGAAATAAATTCTTTGTTGGGTTCGAGCAAGGTCACTTCGATGGCGGCGTCGCCGAGGCGAATGTATTTGGCGGCTGTGGCGCCGCCCCAACCCCCGCCGATAACCACCACGCGGCGCTTCGCTTCAGCGGCAAAGCTGATTGCACCGCCGGTTCCCAACAATGCTACACCCATCCCCGACGCCTTCAGGAATTCTCGCCGCGTCAATGTTTTCATGGCATTTCCCTCGTCTGTTCTGTGGGCTGGTAATTTAGGTGTCTCGTAGATACAAAAAGGTTCTGACAGTGTCAAGCTAATTTTGTTCTACTATATTAGGGGCAGTCCTAAATTCCACTGTGTTGGTGCCAGGCCTATCAGCCCTCAATCATGCTGCCTTGCGGCAAACCGGCAGGTTGATTGAATGTGCAGGATTGTTTAAATTCAAGTCAACTAAGGTTTTTATGGCCATCGCGGACCTTGTCAAAACGAAGCTGATGATAAGCCGGCGGGTGTTTTTGCGCGCGGTCATGGGCTTGATTGGGGTTGCCGCCTCCGCTGGTGACGTTGCCACCAATACGTATGCCTGGGCGCAGGCCGGATTGTCTGGTTTGCCGTTGCCGGACGAGGCGGTGGACGCGACTCTGAAGCGGCTCTTTGGCAACCGCAGTTTTCAACGGGGCGACGACAAGATCAAAGTCGAGCTGCCGCAGATCGCCGAGGACGGCGGCAATGTGGCGATCACGATCGATTCGAGCTTGCCCGTGAGCGGCGCGGCGCATGTGAACCATATCTATATCATCTCGGATAAGAATCGGCGCCCGATGATCGCAAAGTTTTCCTTCACCCCCGAATCGGGCAAGGCTCTCGTGGCCACACAAATTCGTTTGGCGACCAGTACGGACGTGCGCGCCATCGCCGAGATGAACGACGGCACGCTTTACGCTGTCAGCAAACCTGTGCGGGTGACGATCAGTGGCTGTGATTTGCCGCCGCAAGGGTAATCCCATGAACGCGTTCCAAAGGTTCCAGTCGTTCAAGCCGTTCAAGCCGTCGGATTCTGAGCGTGCCCCGGTCGAGTCATACTATGGCGGAAATCGGTAGAATTAGTATTCGTCTTCCATCCAGCATCAAGCAGGGCGATGTGATTCGAGTCAGAAGCTCGGTTGTCCATCCGATGGAACTTGTCCAGAGGGACAAGCAGGGCACGATTATCCGCAAGAACTACAACTTCATCGAGGCGATGTCGGTAACCTACAACGGTAAAGGGGTCATGCGGGCGGAGACCACTCAGGCGGTGAGCCAAAATCCGATCTTCACGTTCTTGCTCAAGGTCGACCGGCCGGGAAAACTGACAGTGAACTTTGCCGATACCACCGGAAAAACATACGAAGGCAATGCGGAGATTAAGTTCACCTAGCGGTGCGACCGGTGCTCTCCTTTTCGTCTTTCTTGGATGAAGCATTCACTCAACGAAGTACTTCTTGCTTCCTCTCCGTCGAGAGACTGTGTCGCAATACGCGTAACCTCATGGATGTCATGCTGAGCAAAGCGAAGCATCTCGTATTTTCAGGCTGTTACAAAGTCGAGATTCTTCGGCTAACGCCTCAGAATGAGATTGCGACACAGTCTGCGACGGGATAGAGGTGAGGGTGCCTGGTTTTTCCCCCTCACTAGCACTCCCGCCAAGGGGAGAGAGAACACAGCACTGCCCGACAGAATATCTATGAGTACTTTTGTCGGTAAGCGAAGAGTCAGCAGTGTTGCCAATAGTATGAACAGTCTAAGGTTCTTTGCATGACTGCTGCGGCGACAACGTTCAACACATTCCTGAAGGATCAATACACGAAGATCTTCGGCCGAGCATGGGCGGTTATCCCTTCGGCCCTGGTGGTTGCGGCGCTCAATGTTTTTCTTTTTGCTTTCGACAAGCCATGGACAGCATCGGATGGTATGCGCAACTGGGGCGACTGGCTGTTTCAGTTGTTTCGACTCGTGAACCAATCGGACCTATTGCCGCCATGGCTCTACTCGGGGTCGGTTTTGAATCTGGGCTTGCTGCTTGGCGGGCTTGCGGCCGCTTTACTCAGCCGGGAATTCGGCTTCAGACCCGCACCGGCTTCAGAGCTAGTCAAAGGAGCTCTGGGTGGTTTACTGATGGGGTGGGGCGCGATGCTTTCTTTCGGATGCAATATCGGTGGCTTCTTCAGCGCCCTGTCCGCGCTGTCTTTCAGTGGTGGCGGCATGATGGCGGGACTCGTGCTGGGCGCCTTTATCAGCACGCGTTACGTGATTTGGGAAAACGCCAGGCTCATACGGGCAGGGCAAGCGCCGTTTATGTCGCTATGCGAGGCGCCGCCAAAGCCGGCGCCCAGGTCTATTGCCTTCGTCATTCAACCCTGGTTAGGGGGTGCGCTGATTTTGGCTCTGCTGGGCGGTGCTTATCTTTACGGCCGGCTGGGACACCAACCGCTGGCCGTATTCCTGCTATTCGGTGCGGCCTTCGGTGTGGTTCTGCAACGTTCACGGTTTTGTCTTGTGAGCGCGTTTCGTGAGCCTTTTCTGAGCGGCCAGAGCGAGCACGCGCGGGCGGCGGCGTTGGCGCTGATCCTCTGCATGATCGGGTTTTCGATTCTCAAAACTACTGATCTGAAAGACGCCACCGAATGGGTGTTCCCTTCGTTTTTGCACGGCGCTCTGTTCGGTGGAACTCTTTTCGGCATCGGCATGGTTATCGCCGACGGCTGCGGCGCCGGCTCAATCTGGCGCGCCGGCGAAGGTCACGTCAAGCTTTGGGTGGCGGTTTTCTTTTTTGCCATAGGCGCGTCGCTGATGCGTCGATGGCTGGTTAGCACGGAGCTGGTAAGGCAGCTGGGCTCAGCTTTGTTCTTGCCGAATTTGATGGGTTGGACAGGCGCCGTCTTCGGCGTTGTGATGCTCATGGTGTTGTGGTACCTGCTTGCGGGTTGGAATGAACAGCGCAAGTACGTTGGTCTGCTTAAATTCTGAGCGACACTAGGGTTCCAGGTTCAAAGTTCAATGTTCAAAGTCCGAAATGAGTTCAAACGTTGAACCTGGAACATTGAACCTTGAACACCTTGTCCCTGAGCGCCACTATCACAGGAATCCAAGCTAGGAAAATGGCCAAGACGGAAGAAATCAATTTTACGGCGGGTGAAAAGGTTGGCCAAGTATCGGGCCTGCTCATCCTGCCAAAAAACGCCGAAGCGTTGTTTGTGCTTGCGCACGGCGCGGGGGCGGGGATGCGGCACAGGTTCATGGAGGAAGTCGCGCAGAAACTGGCGGATCATGCCGTTGGGACGTTACGTTACCAATTCCCCTATATGGAAGCGGGCGTCAAACGACCGGACAGCGAAGCAGTTCTCACCGCCACGGTTCGAGCGGCCGTCACCACCGCAAAAAAGCAGGCCGACGGCGTGTCGCTTCTTGCCGGCGGCAAATCTATGGGCGGGCGAATGACATCTCTGGCTGCGGCGAAAGCGCCATTGGAGGATGTCCGCGGTTTGATCTATCTTGGGTTCCCCCTGCATGCCGCCGGGAAGCCCTCGGCGGAACGCGGCCATCACCTTTTCGATACCGCACTGCCGATGCTATTTCTGCAGGGATCTCGAGATGCGCTGGCCGATCTCAAACTGCTGAAACCGCTTTGCGCTCGTCTCGGCAAACGGGTCGAACTTTTCGTCATTGACGGTGGCGATCATTCTTTCCATTTGCTGAAGAGCTCCGGCCGTTCCGATGGGGAGGCCTTGGATGAGGCGGTGCGGACAACCGTCTCCTGGATCTCCCGCCTCATCACCTGAATCCTATCGCGACCAAGCTGCAACCAAAAAGTAAGAATTTGAACCACGAAGCACACGAAGAGCACGAAGGAAAAAAACGTTTTTCCAGATTCGACGCCCTCGCGGGTCTTCGTGTCCTTCGCGACCTTCGTGGTGAGAAAGTCTTTCCTCGAAGCGCATCCGCGACAATCGATCACCGAAGAATTTGTGCAAGCTACGAAAACTTTCAACTATCGTAACAATCCTCTAAGCGATGTTTTCCTCCGGCGTGGGTTGCAGTAAAAGGTGAGGCGTCTTTGCTGCGACTTTGTCCCCAGCGATGGGCGGATCTAACAGTACGGGACAGGGAAGTGCTCTCATGAACCTAAGAATTCTAAAGTTTGCTAAACCCCCAAGAGGAAAACGTTTGCGGAGTTTAAGAACAACCAGATCGATGTTTTCCTCCTGAGTGGTTGCGGCGATTTCCTTGAGCCTGCTGCCCAGGGTCACCCGTTTAGTAATTTTCATCCCATTGATGTCTTGCGCGGTGTTCTCGATGAAATTTGTAAGAGCGCGGCTTTTGGCTCGTAACAAGGCATCTATTGAAATAATCGGCTCGTTGGTCCGAGTTAAAGGCGAGGCTTCCTGGGATTCCAGATAAGACCCAAAGTATTCACGGAGACGGCGTGGCTCGATGACGTGCAAAGCTATAAGCTCGGCTCCAGTCTCCCTTGCCAAGGCTAACCCACGCCCTAGAGCACTGGCGGACTCCTGGGAAAAATCGATCGGCACGAGTATTTTCTCTAACTTGCGCATGCTTTCCTCCTGTTAATTGAACTGTACTTAAGACAAAACGATGTCTCTATTTCGTAACCCGCTTGTCGCTTTTTCGGCTTTCCGGTGTGTGAAGCAACGCGCCGTTTTTACGCCGAAGTCTCTCTAGGTGCGGGCTGAAACCAAAACAGCGGCTTGCGTGGCTCGGAGTGGTGGTGGCCGGTCGGAGACCCCAGCAGTACCGGGCAAGGCAAACGCCGGATCATTTTGATGAGCTTCAGGACCCCTAGATTGGGAAACGACATTCGCTCGCGCAGCTCGATGACCACGAGGTCGATGCCTTCCTCGTGAATCGTTGCGGTCATTGTCTTGAGCCAACCGCCCATTCTTACTCTCTTGGTAATCTTGATTTGATTGTTTGCTTCAATGGTCCGCCCGATGAAATTCCAAAGATCGAGGGATCTTTCCCGCAACAAAACATCCACGGGAACGGTTGGAAACTCGTTGACTGGGAAGGGCGAGCCCTCAAGCATTGCCACAGAAGCCATAAAGAAATCGCTGTGGTTGGTTTTCTCGATGACATGCAAAGCCACCAGCTCGGCTCTGGTTTCCTTAGCCAAGGATAAAGCATGCTTTAATGCGCTTGCGGACTCTGTGGAAAAATCGATGGGTACTAATATCTTGTTAACTTTGTGCATAATGTCCTCCGGTTGGGAGATGCATGACGAAACTTTGCATCAAGGGTTGGCTCGAATCAGCTGCCGGTCGAGGTAAAGCCGTTCGGTTTCTTCTGCTATTTCCAAACTCACGTCGAACGTGACCACTTTATTGTGGTTAAAGATTAATAGCTCGCCGCGCGAATTGGCGAGAAAGTTGAAGCCGCCATAAGAATTGTAGCCCGGCGGCATGCCCACCCCGTGTCCAGCGGGATGAGAGGGCAAAATCCGGATCGGGCGGCCATCGAAGAAGGCCAGCACGTTACGTTTCTCCTTCCACGCCCTGGCCTCTTCGTTGACTTTGCCGGTCTTGGGATCGCTGATTTCCAGGTGTTCAGCGGTGTGGTACAGCGCGACTAACTCCGGTTCCCGCAAGAGGGCTAATAATACTTGTTCCGCAGGAAGCCGGCTGTATTTAGTTGCCCAGAGTTCCGAGGGAACCGCCAGATGGGCGTGATCCGCATCAAGAGGAAAAAGATACTTGGCTGCGCCCACGGCGAGCATTTCCTTCAGATGACGGGTGATCTCCATAATGAACCGGCAGGGGACGAGAAATTCCGCTCTTCTGTACGTCGCCATGATTTCGTTCTGGCCGAACATACAGTCCCTCGCCGGCAACGGGTTCGGTATCCGTTCGCCGTAATGTTCCTGATACTGATGGGCCGCCTCGACTTCTTCCGCCGTAAAGAACCAGGCGTCATCAGACTCTGCAAAAGCGTCTACTAGATGGAGACTGCATGAAAAGACTACGGCGAGTGGCAGCGCTAAGATAGAATGCTTCGTGATTGCCGAGCGGCAGCAACTTGGCGGGATGTCGCCTCTAAAAAAATGGGTTTCTTTCCGCATGATCATTGCTATGTGCCTTTATTCAGCCTCTCAAAAACACGTTGCGTAGGTTGGTTATTTAAAAGAAGATCTAGTTAAAGAATTTTAGCCGGTGCATAGTAAAACCGCACGGTGACTTTTCACACTCCATCAAGTGTTCACAGGTCTGAAATAAATCCGAAACATTCCATCAAGAAACAAAGGCGCCGCACCCATAGGGTCAGCGCCTTTGCTGTTGTTGTGGGAGGCGTCGATGCCTGCCTATGAAACACCTATAGCGGCAATTCCTATGCCAGCAACTCCGTGGGAAAAACAGAAGCTTTTTCACCCGCAGTGTTTGCGATCAAATGGGATTGCCCGTTTTGCGTTCACCGTGTGCTCAAAGACTAATCATCGATAAATGATCCTGCGGCCGTTCATGGTTGCTTGATGCCACTGCTTTCGACCATCGGCTTCGACGGCTTGGCAGATTGGTAGTTTATGTCGTATGCTGGTTGATGAGTTCATAAAGAGGTACTTCAGGTAATGTTTCCTCAGACTGAAGCAGAATTTCTCGAGGCTCTCAAAGGCGATGACCCCACACTGGCCGCTACCGCCGAAGCGATGCTGTGGCGAACGTGGTGTCGTTCGGGGCATTCCGAGGCCGATCGGATTTTTCGCGCTGGAGTAGAGGCGTTGCAGCAAGGGGAGCTCGAAGAAGCGGAAGCCGAATTCACGCGCGTCATCAAAATTACTCCTGACTTCGCGGAAGGTTGGAACAAGCGCGCCACGGTTCGTTTCATGAGAAAAGACTTCGCTGGCTCGATCGCCGACTGCCGGGAAACTTTGGCGCGAAATCCCAATCACTTCGGCGCGTCATCCGGGCAGGGACTCTGCCACATGTCGCTTGGCGAATATCGCGAGGCGGCAGTATGTTTTCGGCGCGCCCTGGACATCCATCCACATCTCGATGCGGTGCGTTACAACTTGGCGCGGGCGGAAGCCGAAGGCGGGGGCAGCGGCTATTTGCATTAGTCCAGCATCTGCAATCGGATCGCGCTTGCCGCGGTCCTGCGTTTGGATTGTTGAATCATCGCTAGTGCAAACCGTGAAGCGACGAAGACATTGATTCCATGATGTCCAAGAAATGCAAATACGCGCTCAAGGCGCTGATCCGGCTGGGTCAGGAATACGGGGGAGGCCCGGTGTTGACCGATGATATTGCCCAGTCGGAACACATTCCGAAAAAGTTTCTTGAGCTGATCTTGCTCGATCTAAAGCACGCCGGATACGTGCGCAGCAAACAAGGCGCAAAGGGGGGCTATCGTCTGGTCCAGGATCCCAGCGAGATCAGCTTGGCGGAGATTTACCGGTTATTTGATGGGGCCATCGCGCTGGTGCCTTGTGTGTCGCAAAAATTTTACGAGGCATGCGACGACTGTCCCGACGAGAAAACTTGCCGCTTGAAAAAGATTTTCATCGACGTCCGCGAAAAGACCTACGAGTTATTGACTGGAATTACCATTCAATCCTTCCTGCTGGGGTCTCAAACCCTAGCGTTCGCTAGCAAGAACAGCCCAAAATAGCCCAGCGCTTGGTCTTTTTGTGGGGTGCTTGACAATGCTGGGCGTGTATAATATCTACTAATCCGCTAGAGTTAATAGAATCACTAGAGGATGACCTTTTTCGGAACGAAACATGAGTTGCCTGCCAACCATGAGGTAGAAACATGAGGAAGCTTTTTGCGGGTTCGTTGAACCGGTCCCATTGGGCTGGTCCCTTTAAAGTCAAAGCAGACACACCGGTAGTGCGACTGATGGATTCACCGCGGCGCCTTCCAGGCACACCCGTGGAACGACGCGTAGTATCCGCGCTTAAAGAAACCGGGCCGGTTGCGTTTACGAAGCTTGTCAAGACCATTGCGGGTGAGGTTTATGCGGAGGAGCTGCGCGAGGGGTCTGGCGTCCTGGACATCGGCCTTTTCGGCAGCCGTTTGTTCAACAGTGACGTGGTTCAAGAGCTCGAGGCAGGAGACGGAGTCTTATGGGAAATAAGACACGAACGGGGAGTCCGATGACGAGATTGTATCCTGTAGCCAAAATGAGTTTTAGACTTTTGAGTTTGATTTTGACTGTGTTCGGTCTGTTACTGGCAGAAGAGATTCACGCCCAAAAAACGCTGCTCAATGTTTCCTACGATCCGACGCGGGAGCTTTATAAGGAATTCAACCCGGCCTTTATCAAGCACTGGCAGGCTAAGACCGGCGAATCGGTTTCGTTCAAGCAAGCCCACGGCGGCTCGGGTTCCCAGGCCAGGGCGGTGATCGATGGACTCGAAGCGGACGTGGTGACATTGGCCTTGGCCGGCGACGTCGATGCGATCGCGAGCAAAGGGCTTCTTTCCGCCGACTGGCAGAAGCGCCTGCCGCAGAATAGCGCGCCATACACGTCGACCATTGTATTCCTAGTGCGCAAAGGGAATCCCAAGGGGATTCGTGATTGGCCCGATCTAGTTAAGCCCGGCGTTTCCGTCATCACACCGAACCCCAAGTCCTCCGGCGGCGCGCGCTGGAATTACCTCGCGGCGTGGGGCTACGAGTTGGGCAGAACGAATAGG
The DNA here is from genome assembly GCA_036794995.1 of Thermodesulfobacteriota bacterium. Classification (GTDB taxonomy): domain Bacteria; phylum Desulfobacterota; class Binatia; order UBA9968; family UBA9968; genus DAIRFP01. The sequence goes on from DAIRFP010000057.1 coordinate 10,259, forward strand.
AGCGAATCGAAAGCCAAGGAATTCGTCGCGGCGATATACAAAAACGTGCCCGTACTCGACTCGGCTGCCCGCGGCTCGACGACGACCTTCGTGGAACGGGGCATCGGCGATGTTTTCATCTCATGGGAGAACGAAGCGTTTCTCGCCGTCAACGAGCTGGGCAAAGACAAGTTTGAGATCGTTGTTCCATCGGTCAGCATTCTGGCCGAGCCGAGTGTCGCAGTGGTGGATAAGGTCGTCGATAAGCGCGGTACCCGCGCCATAGCGCAGGCCTATTTGGAGTATCTGTATACGCCCGAAGGTCAGGAAATCGCCGCCAAGCACTACTATCGCCCGCGGTTGGTGGAGGTCGGCAAAAAGCACGCGAAGAACTTCGCCCAGATGAAGGTTTTCACCGTCGATCAGGTTTTTGGCGGATGGAAGAGCGCCCACAAGGTTCATTTCGTTGACGGCGCCAACTTCGATCAAATCTATCAGCAGAAGTAGTTTGGGTAGGATACGAACCATGATTCGAACTTTCCGCCAGCACAGCATTCTGCCAGGATTCGGCCTGACGATGGGCTTTACCGTTTTCTATCTAAGCCTGATCGTGCTGATTCCATTGAGCGCGGTATTCTTGAAGACATTCACTATGGGCTGGGGACAGTTCTGGGAAACGGTCACGGGAGCGCGCGCCTTGGCGTCCTATCGATTGAGCATCGGCGCTTCTTTGATCGCGGCAGGCATCAACAGCGTTCTGGGCTTGCTCGCCGCGTGGGTATTGGTCTGCTACGAGTTTCCGGGTAAACGGATCGTCGATGCCCTGGTGGATCTCCCTTTCGCTCTCCCCACAGCGGTGGCCGGCATTACTTTGACCGCCATGTTTGCAGGGAATGGCTGGGTGGGGAGCTGGCTCGAACCGCTGGGGATCAAGGTGGCATTTACTTGGTTGGGAGTGGTAGTGGCGTTGACATTTATCGGCTTGCCCTTCGTCGTCCGCACCGTGCAGCCGGTACTGCTGGAATTGGATCCGGAGATCGAAGAGGCCGCGGCGACGTTGGGCGCCAGCCGCTGGCAGTCGTTGCGGCGAGTCGTATTTCCCGAACTCTTGCCCGCGTTGCTGACCGGTTTCTCGCTGGCCTTCGCGCGGGCGGTGGGAGAATACGGCTCGGTGATCTTCATCTCGGGCAACATGCCGATGAAGACCGAGATTACGCCGCTGCTGATCGTGACGAAACTGGCGAATTACGATTACGCGGGAGCGACAGCTCTGGCGGTGGCCATGTTGGGGATGTCTTTTGTCTTGCTGCTTTTCATCAACATGCTCCAGTGGTGGAGCCGAACCCGCTACGCATAGATGCTTATGGCGATGATAGCTGCAAACAATGGAAACTCCCGCAATGGAACTGGTGGTCTCGCCGAGCCGCCATGGCTTCGCCTCGTCTTGATCTCCAGCACGCTGCTGTTTTTGGGTCTCTTTCTAGTCTTGCCGCTGATTGTGGTATTCACCGAGGCTTTCAAGAAGGGGGTCGAGGTTTACATCGAATCCGTCCGCGAGCCGGACGCTGCAGCCGCGATCCGATTGACTTTGACCGCGGCGGCCATTGCGGTTCCGTTGAATTTGATTTTTGGAGTCGCCGCCGCCTGGGCCATCGCCAAGTTCCAGTTCCCCGGCAAAAGTTTCCTCGTTACCTTGATTGATTTGCCGTTCTCCGTCTCGCCGGTGATTTCCGGGCTTATCTTTGTTTTGCTGTTTGGTCTGCAAGGCTGGCTGGGCCCCTGGCTCTCCGACCACGACATCAAAATTATTTTCGCTGTGCCGGGAATCGTGCTTGCTACCATTTTTGTGACTTTCCCGTTCGTCGCCCGGGAGCTGATACCGTTGATGCAATCCCAGGGCAGCGACGAGGAAGAGGCGGCGCGTACTTTGGGCGCCGGGGGATGGCAGACTCTTTGGCGCGTGACTTTGCCCAACGTTAAATGGGGTCTCTTGTACGGCGTGATTCTGTGCAACGCCCGGGCGATGGGAGAGTTCGGGGCGGTTTCGGTCGTCTCCGGCCACATTCGCGGTTATACCAATACGATTCCGCTACACGCCGAGATCCTTTACAACGAGTACAACTCCACCGCGGCCTTTGCCATGGCCTCGCTCTTGACGATTCTGACCCTGGTTACGATCGCGCTCAAAGCCTTTATCGATCGGAAGTCCCGAAGCGAGGTGCGCGCAGTTTCAAAACGGGTGTTAACGGAGGGATAAGTTGAGCATCGAGATCCAAAACATTAGAAAAAGCTTTGGTGACTTCGTCGCGCTCAAGGACGTGAGCTTCAAAGTCGAAACCGGCGAGCTGGTGGCGTTGCTCGGTCCGTCGGGCTCCGGCAAGACTACGCTCTTGCGCATCATCGCCGGGATCGAAGCGCCCGACGGCAACGACGGCGCCATCCTCATCCATAACGCCGACACCACGGCAATTAGCTTCCGCGACCGCAGAGTCGGCTTTGTCTTCCAACACTACGCGCTGTTCCGGCACATGACGATTTTTGAGAACGTCGCGTTCGGCTTGCGGGTTCGCCCGCGTCGCCTGCGGCCGTCGGAGAAAGTGATCAAAGAAAAAGTCAATGAGCTGCTGAAGCTTGTGCAATTGGACTGGCTCGGCGACCGCTACCCATCCCAACTTTCCGGGGGACAACGGCAACGGATCGCGCTGGCGCGTGCCCTGGCGGTAGAACCCAGCGTACTGCTTCTGGACGAGCCCTTCGGTTCCCTCGACGCCAAGGTCCGCAAAGAACTGCGGCTGTGGCTGAGGCGGTTTCACGACGAGTTGAAGATCACCAGCGTTTTTGTCACCCACGATCAGGAAGAGGCGTTGGAGGTGGCGGACCGCGTGGTTTTAATGAACGAAGGCCGCGTCGAGCAGGTGGGCACTTCGGAAGAAGTCTACCATCATCCGGCCAATGCCTTCGTCTACAACTTTCTCGGCAACGTTAATCTGTTTCATAGCCGGGTCGAGGAAGGCAAAGCTTTTCTCGGGGAAATGCCCATCGACTTGCCGGCTGAAAGCGCGCGGGACGCCAAGTCGGCCATGGTATTCGTCCGTCCGCACTCACTCGAGATCGAGCATGAACGCAACGGCGGGGACAACTTCCACGCCAAGGTGTCGCATATCAACGCCGCTGGTCCGCTGGTCAGAGTCGACTTAATGACCGACTGGGGAGACCCGGTTCACGTAGAAATCTCCCATGGGCGATACTCTTCTCTTGGATTGAAGCGGGAAGATGAGGTGTTCATACGGCCCAGGGAGAGAAAAGTCTTCGTCGAGCGGGAAACGGGAACCGATGAGTCCAAGACTTAATCGCGCAGCGCGTTATTTCGCAACATAAAATCTAACCAAACGTATTTGAACATTGCAAAGGTAAAATCTAGCATGCGGTTTTCCCGGTGAGATTTTAGAAGTCCCGTTTGATTCATCAGTCGGGCGAGGCTGCAAGATTTCCCTCACTCGTTATTTCTCTCACTCACAGTATCGAAAACGAAGTTCGCAATTGCTGCTTTCCTCGTAGCTCATCCCTCTCAGGCCATTGCATTGTTAAGCAGACGGGCGTGGGCGCTCAGGTGGAAAGCCCGAATGGCATTGACACCGCTTAAGGTCATCGGATAGTCTGCGCGCCAAATGGAGCCGAACCGGTTTGATTTCGGTGCTCAACCCACTCCCGCGGGCTGCGGATCTGATCGGGGTGGCGAAAATGGTATTATCTCCGGTGCTTGCCCGCCAGGTTGATCTCGTTTCAGGGATCACCCCGTTCATTCAAATCCCTCGTGGTTTATGTTTATGCTACAGAGCAAGGAGGATATATCTTGAAGAAAACGCTGCTGGCTTTTCTGACCATACTTTTGGGTGCGTCTCACGCCGTCGCACAAACCCCGTTCTTTCAGGGTAAAACGATCAGGATCGCCGTCGGTTATCTCGCCGGCGATACCCATGATCTGTGGGCTCGTGCCTACGCGCGCAACCTGGGAAAAAATATTCCAGGAAATCCGGAAATCATCGTCCAGAACATGCCCGGCGCGGGCTCGATGATCGCCGCGAACTACGTTTACAACGTGGCGAAACCTGACGGTCTCACCCTGGGTTCCATCGCCCCGGGTCTTTATCTGGCGCAACTCACCGGCAATAAGGAGGTAAAATTCGACTGGGCGAAGTATACTTGGATTGGCACGCCGGAACACAATGGGACCTTGCTGTTCATGCGCGCCGATGCGCCCTATAAGTCCATCGAGGAAATCCGCAAGGCGAAGGAGCCGCCCAAGTGTTCTGCCACCGGTGTTGGCACCAGCGGCCATCTGATTCCGCGGCTGCTCGAGGAGACGTTGAACCTCAAGTTTCAGCTTGTCACGGGCTACACGGGCGGCGCCGAGCAAGACTTGGCCCTCGAACGCGGAGAAGTTCAATGCCGCGCCATCACCGTGGCGGCTTTCTTCGGGCGCGAACCCTTCCTCAGCTGGTACAAGAAGGGTGTCGTGCGTATTCTGATTCAGACCTCGCGCAAGCGCCATGCGAGCATCCCGGAGGTTCCCACCTTGTGGGAGTTTATGGATAAAGAAAAAGTATCGGACTCGAATCGTCGTTTGGCTACCGTGGCTCTGGGGTCCGGTGGATTTGGTTCTTGGCCCATCGTATCGACGCCGGGTCTCCCTCCGGACCGCACCAAGATACTGCGCGAAGCCTATGCCAAGACGCTCCAGGAGCCGGACTTGGTCGATGAGGCCAAAAAACGCGGCTGGGACCTGCGACCGGTGGCAGGAGAAGAGTTGGAAATCCTTGCCAAGGAAGTGAGCGTGCAGCCGCCGGACGTCGTGGAACGGATGAAAGGGTTAATGGGCAAGTAGGCTATTCGGTTCGATGCAAGGGTAAACGGGAAGGGGCACTATGAAAAAGGCCGTCGGTCTTGGTTTGCTATTGGCGTTTCTGGGTTCCGCGACTGTGAGTGCTCAGGGTCCTTTTTTCCAAGGGAAGACCAGCACCGTCATCGTGGGCTATCAAGCGGGTGATGGATATGACATCTGGGCGCGGTTACTGGCAGCGCATATGGGAAAGTATATTCCCGGTGCCCCAAGCATGCTTGTCCAGAACATGCCGGGAGCGGGCTCCATGATTGCGGCCAACTACATCTACAACGTTGCCAAGCCGGACGGTTTGACTCTTGGCGCCATCGGTCCGTCGCTCTATATCGATCAGCTCGTGGGCAAGAAGGAAGTGCAGTTCGATTGGGCTAAATTCGGTTGGGTGGGCTCAACGGAAAATACCCCGTGGCTGCTCTACATGAAAACCGACACGCCGTACAAGAGCATAGAAGATGTGCGCAAGGCGGCTCAGGCGCCAAAATGCTCAGCCACGGGAAGCGGTACCAGCGGACATTTCATTCCCAAGCTGCTGGAAGAGGCCTTGGGCGCCAAGTTCAACGTCGTGATGGGTTATCAGGGAGGCGCGGAGCAAGACCTGGCTTTCGAGCGCGGCGAGGTGGTCTGCCGCTCCCTCAGCATCCCGACGTTTTTTGCCCGGGAACCGTTCACTACCTGGCGTAAGAAAAATATGGTCCGGATATTGATGCAAACCGGCCGAAAGCGCGATCCGCGGATACCCGACGTGCCGACGATCCACGAACTCATGAACGAGTACAAAACACCGGCTGTCACGCGGTCGCTGGTGACGGTGATCTTGGCGGGGGGTGACTTGGGACGCCCCTTCATAGCCCCGCCCGGGATTGCCGCGGACCGGCTTAAGACGCTGCGCGACGCGTTCCAGAAGACCATGACGGATCCGGCCTTTCAGGCGGATGTAAAAACAAGAAAGTTCGAGACCGATCCGGATTCTGGTGAACAACTGGAAGCCATCGCGAAGGAGGCGGTCAGCCAACCCCGCGAGGTGATCGAAAGGATGAAAAAGCTGCTCGGGAGCGATTCATAGACCGAGTCCCACACGTGTCTCAAGAGGAGGTCATGATCTAGGCTGGCGCACCGCGTGGGATGCTTGATTTCCCTCTGCTCCAATTCCCAATACTGCGGGCAGTCGCTGAACGATGCCTGGCCCTTTGGCGCAAGCGAATCATCCGCATGAAAGCAGGGAAAACCATCGACCTCTTCCCATTTGCTTCGTCCCGATTGGTTGTTCGTTTCGGCATGCCGATCAAGGCGAGCGTGGTTCTGATCCGCTGGCCCGTCGTCATTATCTGCTCCTATTTGCTGCTTTACCCTTCCTCTCAAGTTCTACCGCCAGCGGTTCTCAATGCCCTTGTGCTCGTTTACATCGCATCCAACGTGGCCTTGTACTTTGTCGGCGAAGATCGCTTTTTGTCTCCGTCGTTCTATTATCCGATCGTTATTGCGGATACGGTTGTCTTGACCCTCTCGCTTATTATCAACGGGAATGTCGAAGCAGATTTTTACCTGACCTATTTCTTGCTCATCATTATCTGCTGCATCTTCGAGGATCCTAAAATTCTGACGGCAGTTTCAGTGGTCGCGCCGGTTTTATACATGCTGCTGCTTTTTCAATCCGCCGGCAGCATTCATCCCAGTGTATTTCTCCGTCTGCCATTTCTGTTCGTGGTGGCGCTTTTCTACGGCTACTTCGCGCAGTTAATCCGCGTCCAGAAAGCGCTCAAAGAAGAGGCGGAACAAAAAAACCAGGGCAAGAAAGAGGTGCTCGATGTCGTCGCCCACGAACTTCGCACGCCCTTGAACTTGGTCAGCGGCTACGCCCAGGCCTTGAAGAGCAAAACCTTGGGAGAGGTCACGGAGGAGCAAGAACAAGCGTTAGGCAAGATCATCCGCCAATCTGACAACCTGCTGCAGCTGGTCAACAGTATCCTCGACTTGACCCGAATCGAAGCCGAAGACCTTTCGCTCCAACAGGAAGAGATTCTGCTTCCCGAGTATCTTCAGGAGATGAAGCTGAATTATGAAGTGATCCTGGACAAGCCGTTGGCGCTTCAATGGTCTTTCTCGCCGGACTTGCCCACGATCGTTTCCGACAGGGCGAAGCTGACCATCGTCCTGCAGAATTTGATCAACAATGCGATCAAATTCACCGATCAGGGATCGATTCAGATCTTTGCGCGGTGGCGTGCCGACAAGAAAGCGGTTGCCATTGACATCGTCGACACGGGAGTGGGAATTCCCAAAGAAGCGCTCTCCATCATCTTCGACAAGTTTCGCCAGGCGGACAGCTCTAGCACGAGAGTGCACGGCGGCGTGGGGCTGGGACTTCACATCGTCAAAGTCTTCACCGAAATACTCGGCGGAACCATTGCAGTAAAAAGCGAACTCCACAAAGGTTCGACATTCACCCTCACCCTTCCCGTCTGAGATCGATCTGATTATTCGGTAGTGACTCGCTGTAGTAGCTGCGGGTTGAAACGCTGCTATGACTGGACCCCTCCAGTTGCAGGCTCGGAGCACGCTTGGGTGAAACCCATGTTGCATACTTCTTTATCCCGTCATTCCGGCGCAGGCCGGAATCCAGGTTTCTGGTGCTGGGATGAGGATGAAAAGCCTGGACCCCGGCCTTCGCCGGGGTGACGCTGAACCGGGTCGTTGCATGATTAACAGCAGGCGATGGGACGATGTTAAAGCTCCGTCATTCCGGCGCAGGCCGGAATCCAGGTT
>DAIRFP010000057.1:18000-24946 GCA_036794995.1 Thermodesulfobacteriota bacterium
GGCGATGGGACGATGTTAAAGCTCCGTCATTCCGGCGCAGGCCGGAATCCAGGTTCCTGGTGTTGGGATGAGGATAAAAAAGACCCCGGCCTTCGCCGGGGTGACGCTGAAGAGGGCGTAACTGGTGCGTTGCGTGATTCAAAGCAGGCGATGGGACGATGTTAGGCCCGTCATTCCGGCATCCAGGTTGTGTCTCTTATTCGTTTTCGCAATGGCGCGGTTCAGATGACGGTAGTCCTAAGGTGTTGCGATTTGAACGGTCGGACAGACTGACTGACCCCCGACCCATTCGACGTGTCTGCTATGGGTCGCGGTGAGCATAGTCGAACCACGATAAAGACATTCGGGGTGACAACTTTCAGGATAGATATCATAGAGGTTTGTCGATACCCCGCAGTTTGCTGTGGGTAGTTCATCAATCTTTGTTTCGGCGATTCTCGGCATGGGCTCACCAAAATGAGTCATTACCGACCCTACAGGGAACGCTGTCCGCATAATCGTTGTTGTCAGGGTGTCGATTAGGACCTAAAATCGGTATCTGCTCTATCGCTACCGGGCAACCCAAAGGAAAAAAGTTCGATGCCGCGACCCATTTGTCCCAGATGTTACCGAGAATACGTTATGCGTGTCGGCCGGGTTGGCCTCGGTGAGCGCTTGATCAGTCTGGTTTACGTTTATCCCTTCAGGTGCCAGCTCTGCGGTCACCGTTTCAAGTTAATTCAGTGGGGCGTCACCTACACAAGGATCGAAGAAGACCGCCGCGAGTACGAGCGTTTGCCGGCGGATTTTCCGGTTGCTTTCAACGCCGGCGCAATGAAAGGCCAAGGGAGCGTCTTGGAGATTTCGATGGGGGGCTGCATGTTTCAGACTGAGGCCCGACTCACGGATGGCAGTATCTTGCGAATGGGACTTGAGCTGCCCAACGAGCTTTCGCCGGTGAATGTGGAAGCGGCCATCGTCCGCAGCGCGCGGCCGGGTCGCGCCGGCGTCGAATTCCTGCGAATCGAGCACGGTCAGCGGGAGCGACTGCGGCGCTTCATCCGTGGGTTGATGTCGGCCGTTGGTCGTGAACCGAATGTGGAGAAATCTCAATCTCGGCGGGTTTGATTCCCCGCAGCTTGCTGCGGGGTGGTTCATTTCCCAGCGGAGAGTCGGCCGGGGGTCGACCGCCGATGCAGATACTGTAGCGCAGCCGCAACTGCGAAGAGCCCCAGGCCGATCAAGTCCTGGACCAGACTTGGATAAACCAAGACCAGCCCGGCGGCCACCAACAAGCCCCGCTCCAACCAGGTCGTTTTCATTAAGAGCCATCCGGTGAGGCCTGCGGCGAGAGCAGCCAATCCCACGGCCGCCGTCGTCGTTGTCCACAGGATATTTTCCCACGATCCTTTGAGAAGCAGCCCCACGCCATCCGGGTGCAAAGTGAACATAAACGGCACCAGAAAGGCGGGCAGCGTGTATTTCCACGCCATCATTGTGGTCTTGTACGGGTTGCCGCCGGTAATCGCTGCGGCGGCAAAGGGCGAGAGGGCGGTGGGCGGTGAGACCTCTGAGAGCACGGCGTAGTAGAAGATAAACATGTGCGCGGCATAAGCTGGAATGCCGAGCTTGATCATCGCGGGCGCCGTGATCACGGCAGCGATGATGTACGACGCCGTGACCGGCATGGCGAGGCCGAGCATCCATACGGCGATGGCCGTATAGACAACGGTCAGAAACAGATTCGCGCCGGCCAGATCGAGGATGATGATCGAAAACTTGAGACCGAGGCCCGTAAGCGTTACAACGCCGACGATGATTCCAGCCGTGGCGCAGGTGGACGCCACTGAGAGCACGCCGGTGCTGCCATCTTGAAGGGCTCTCCAGAGACGAACCGGTGTGAGGGCCGTCTCCCGGCGGATAAAGCTCAACGCGATGGCGAGGAAAATCGCGTAAACCACGGACAGGATGGCGGTGTAGCCCCACAGCATAAACACGACGATGGCGACGAGCGACACAAAGTGGTAACCGTACTTCCGGGTTAGGCTCCAAACGCCTTCTCCTGCTAATGCAATCGGGCGCGCGCCGAATTTGTTGGCATCGAGCTCGACCATGGTGAAAATGGACCAGTAGTAGAGCAGCGTCGGTATCGCGGCCATGGCGATGACTTCCAGATAGGAGATCTTGAGAAATTCCGCGATCAGAAAAGCCGCCGCGCCAAGCACCGGCGGGGAGATTATCGCGCCGATTCCCCCTGCCGACAGCAAACCGCCGGCAGAGTCTTTATCGTATCCCGCCTTTGCCAAAAGCGGGTAGGCCACGGATCCGAGTGTTATCGTTGTGGCTACGCCCGAGCCTGACGGACCACCGAGGAGAAACGAGGCCAGGGTCACGGTTCTGCCGGCCCCTGCGGGTTTACTGCCCATCGCCGCGAGCGAAAAGTTGACGTAGAACTCGCCTGCCTTCGAGTGTTGGAGTACGGCGCCGTAGATGGTGAAAAGAATGATAAAAGTGGCCGCGACATCGAGGGGTACGCCGAAAATTCCTTCAAGCGTCATATACATGTGCCCGACCAGCCGGTCCAAGCCATAGCCTCGGTGGGTCCAGGGCGGCGGCAGCCAAGGGCCGAAATAAGCGTAAGCCAGGAAGACCACAGCAACGACAGGCAGGATCCATCCCGTTGTCCGGCGCGTTGCCTCCAACACCAGCACAATCGTGAGCGCGCCGAGAATCTGGTCCTGCATGTTTGGCAGCGCTGCGCGGTAGATGAACTCTTCGAAATCCCACATCGGGTAACCGATGGCGATGAGACTCAATCCGATCAAAAGCCAGTCGAACCAGGGTACGCTCGTGAGCCGAGCTCTGCGCCTTGCCGGGTAGAGCAGAAAAGACAAAACCAGGGAGAACAGGAGAAATACCAGGCGCAGCATCTGCGCTGTGACGGTGGCCCACGCCCAGTAAATAAACAGCAGTGACATGGCCACGGCGAGGCCGCTCGCGAGCCGTCCGGTGATTCCTTCGAGTTGTCTGCGGGGTCCCTCTTCTTGTAGGGCGATTTCCTTCGCTGCTTCGATCCGTGAAGAGTCGATCGCCTCGTCAGCCATGGCGCTCCCTTGGACAGGCGCTCACCGACAGGCGCGCGCGACCCTCTATCGCCGTGTCGCTCCGGAGAGAAATGGTTTGATCAAGAAACGTGATACGAATCGATGCCTCGCGGCTTACGCGAAGATCGAGGGTCGGAAGCTCGCGGCCCGGATTGTCGACGATCCACCAGCCGTCTTCATTCGTCGCCGACTCGTGACCATAAAACTCTACGAGCCGCAGCTCGGCGTAGCGCAGTTTGTTTGCCCGAAAGCCGCCCGGAGCAACTTGAAATTGTTCTTCGACCTCAGAACCGTAAATGGAATGCCGGAAACTTATGTGGAGAGCGTCACCGACAACGATCGGGTAGGTGGCCCTCTGTTGTTCCGTGTCCAAGGTCAGACAGACCCTCTGAGCTGCAACCGGACTGCCCAGAGCGAGCGCGAACAACAACCCCAAAGCCGCCGCTGCTTGTGGCGCGCGACGAGACATCACTGGGCGCCGAGAAGTTTGATGTTTTTTTCTTTGTAGTAACGGAGCGCGCCGGGATGAAATGGGATCGGAGATCCCACCACCCCGCTCTTGAGCGTGATCTCTTTAGCGGCTTGGTGAACTGCCACCAAGTCCGGCGTGCGTTCATACAATAGCTTGGTGATCTGATAGGCCAGGGGCTCGTCCATGCGCTCATGTACCGTGAGGAGATTCGTCGCCGCTGCGACCGCGACCTCTGTCTCCATGCCTCCGTAGGTGCCCTTAGGAATTATCCCGATGAAGTAGAGCGGACCGTATTTTGAAACCATCTTGGCAACGGAATCGGCGTGCGAAATCAACTGGATTTTAATGCCCGGCGTGGCGCCAAGATCGAGCACCGCAGCCGTTGGCAAACCACCGTCCCAAATGAACGCGTCGATCCTCCGGTCCTTCATTGCGCCGGCGGACTCGGCGGCGCCAAGGCGCTCCTGACTTTTTAGATCCTTGGGGCTGATCCCATAGGCTTCGAGAACCCGAAGACCCCTAATTTCAGTTCCGGAGCCCGGCGCGCCCGTGGAGACGCGTTTCCCTTTGAGATCGTTGATGGTTTTGATTCCAACACCGTCCAGGGCAACAATGTGCAGGTAGTTGGAGTAGAGAGCCGCAAGAGAGCGCACAGCGACTTTCTCGTTTAAGCCTTTGACTTGCCCCTGGTAGGCCTCCCAGGCCGAGTCCGGCAAGGTAAACGCTATAGCAATCTTGTCGGCATGCAGAAGCTTCATATTGTCGACGGATGCGGTGGTGACTTCCGCGGTCGCCTCGACGCCAGGGAGGTGCTTGGATATCAAGGCAGCAAGTCCGCCGCCCAATGGATAGTACACGCCGCCGGTGCCACCGGTGGCGATGGAGAGCCGGGTCTTAACCTGAGCGTTTGAGAATCTCGGAAGAGCAACGATCGCCGTGACACAGATTGCCGTTGAAATCAGGAAGCACCGTCCAAAGATCGAAGTTATCATAGGGGCTCCTCGTCAGACTTGAGTGGCTGTAAAATACTGTTGGCGCCGGAGCGTGTCAACGGCCCAATTGGACAGAATTAATCGACAAGGACTTGAGGTCGCTGTCGCGCGCGCTTACGTTAGGCTTGAGAAGCTCGCGGTAACTTGCGCATCGAGATTAGGTAGTAGGAAGTAAAGCCGTTGCCGGCGTCCACCTCAAGCCGTTCTTCGAAACCGACCTCAGTGGGAGTCAATGTCTTGCGCGCTCTTTTCCACTGGCCGTGACCCGGCGGCACATCCGCAAATTCGAGGAATCCGTCGCCGGGCTCAACCGTATATTCGCGAACCAACCCGCCATCGGTGTAGGCGTGGGCCGGAAAGGATCCAGTCGAGGGCTCCGCGCCGACAATCACCAGCGCACTGTGAATGTCTTTTGTGCCATCGAGCAACGGATACGAGACACCCATGCGCAGAGCGATAAAACGGCCCCCGGCCTCCGCCGTGCCGATGAGTTCCTTGTGAAACGTATAGGGTGTCGCGAGATATTTACCCTCGCCGCGAAAATGACCCAGGAGAAATCGTAAGGGTTTTAAATGGACACCGGGCTTGGGATGATCATGAACCGGGTCAAACCGAAAAGATTCGGCTTCCCCTGGATCGATAAGCAAGGTGCCGGCGGCTTGTGCATCTTTCGCGAATTCGAGAACGGTATGCCAATCCGAGGACGATACAACTTGGGCAAAAAAATCACTGCGGTCGGCCACACGGAGAGATAGTACCGGGGCCTGCTTGCAGGGCCCTTGACAGCCGGTCACGGAAATCGGGATGCCGGCTTCGCGGCTCAGGGCTTCGAGCGCCCTATCTGAGGCGTCGAAGTTGATCTTGGCGCGACAGGGGGCCGCGCCACAAAGATAGAGACGGCAGTTTCCGTCAAAGTAATTGTCCTTGGCTCGTTGCAAGAGGTGCAGCAGATCGTCCTTTGCAGGACATAGCTGTCTCAGTTCCAAAAAATGGCGAAACTGTTCGAGCGCTTTGTCGGTCCAGGAGCCTTGCACCTTTACGAGAAAGCCGGAGATGTGAAATTCCAGTTCGTTTGTCGACCCAGGAAAAGCTTGGGGTTGGTTCATTGGTCCTGACCCGCTCATGCCGCGTAACTTACTGTGAATGGGACGAGACGGTCAAGAACAAGAGGGGCTCATTTCGCTGCTTGACGTAGCAGCCAAACCTTAAGTAGAGTAGCTCCAGTTGAGGTTCCCAGATCATTTCAGAATGTTGTCAAGACGCGTGAACTAAGAAAAGGAGGCAGACTATGTTTGTATGTTTATCCCCCGGAGGCCAGTCGGTAACCGTCGGTGAAGCAGCGAAGGACAAGCTGCTCGTCGGTACGGTGAACGGTGTCTTTTCGTTCGTGAAGAACAACGGCGGGTGGAACCGACAAGAAACCATGCTGCCCGATCAGCATATCAGCGCGATCATCTACGAGCCGTCGAGCCAGATGCTCTTTGCCGGCAGTTATAACGGCAAGATTTTCGCCAGCGGCGACTCGGGCAAAAGTTGGGAGCAAAGAGATCAAGGCATCGTCGACAAAGAAGTCTATTCTCTCGGCAGCCAGCTGGTAGGGGGCAAGCCGAGAGTTTACGCCGGGACCCAGCCGGCCCATCTGTTCTACAGTGATGATCTCGGCAAGAGCTGGACGGACCTCCCAGGGTTACGCCAGGTGCCGGGCGTCGAGAAGTGGACCTTCCCCGGCCCGCCCCATCAGGCGCATGCGAAGAGTATTACCTTTCACCCGAATGATCCGAACATCATTCACGTCGCGGTCGAAGTCGGTGGTTTTCTCAGGAGCACGGATGGCGGCAAAACTTGGACGACCATCGACAGCATAAACCCCGATGCGCACCGGGTGTTGGTTCCTACCAATGATCCCGGCAAACTGTACGGCACGGCGCCGACCACCAATTGTGGCCCGGAAGTCCCCGCCGGTTTTTGCGTGAGCGCGGACGGCGGCGCGAGCTGGAAAAGCATGACGCCGAGGGATTTTAGAATCGGCTACGTCGACCCGTTCTTTGTCCATCCCAAGGATTCCAATTTGCTGTTCGTCGCCGGCGCCAAGACCGGGCCGGGCACGTGGCGAAAACTACACACGGCTGACGCTCGTATCGCCCGCAGCCGCGACGGCGGCAAGACTTGGGACATGTTAACCGGCGGTCTGCCCGATCATATCCGGGCCAATATCGAAGGCATGGCGATGGATGTGTGGAACGGCGGCTACGCGCTCTTCGCCGGCACCACCGACGGCGATGTTTTTTACAGCCAGGATGAAGGCGAGAACTGGCAGACGATCATCAAAGGCATCGGTCCGGTGTCGAAGTCGCACCATTACGTCAATCTGTCGTTGGACGAACAGGCCGCGCATCACT
>DAIRFP010000058.1:0-24853 GCA_036794995.1 Thermodesulfobacteriota bacterium
GAAATAAAGATCGGCTATACCTCACAGAGCATCAGCGCTTTTCCGATTGAATTTGCTCGGCGCAAGGGTTTTTTCCGCGCCGAGGGACTCGACGTTCTGATGATCGTCATGCGCACAAACATCATCATGAATGCGCTCCTGACCCGCGGGATTGACTATGGAACGCCCACGACCTCTGTCATCAGAGGGGCCGCCAGCGACTTGCCGGTGAAAGCGGTGGCCGTATTGACGGGCCGGCCCGACTACTTTCTCGCGGCAAAAAAAGAATTCAAAACTGTAAAGGATCTCAAAGGCAAACGCATCGCTATTGGCAGCTTCGGTGCCGCTGCCGATCTGGTTCTGCGGATCGTCCTCCAACAAGAGGGCTTGGACCCTGAGCGGGACGTGGTGCGCTTGCAAATGGGTGGAGGCGACTCTCGTTTCGCTGCCCTAGTAGCGGGAACCGTGGATGCAACGATTCTCAATTTCCCGTTCAATCTGCAGGCGGGGAAATTGGGCTTTAACGTGCTGCTTTGGCTTGGAGAGCGAGTAGAAATGCCGCTGTCCGGCGTAGGTGCCAGAGACGAAACGATTCAAAAGAACCCCGGCCAGCTGATCGGACTACTCAGGGCGATTCACCGCGCGGTAGTAAGTGCCAAAGCGAATCCGGATGACGCCGTGCAGGCCTTCATGCAATGGACCCGAGTCGACCGCGAGCTTGCGACCAAGAGCTACGAGCTGGGAACCAAGAGTTGGCCGGATAATCTCGTCATTGCCGACGCTGCTGTCAAGGCCGTCGTTGATCAGGTCCGGGCGGAGCTCAAGCTCAAGGGCCCAATTCCGCTGGACAAGGTGCGTGACTGGAGTTTTGCGGAGAAAGTGACAAGCAAGTAAAACCGTGAAGGGTAAGGCGTAAGGAGTCAGGGAATCTTTTCACCCTTTACCCCTCACGCCTAACTCCTTACGTGAAAATTAGCCGCCGCGGGTGGCGGTCCACTTGCTGCTGCTGCCGCTCTTGATAGTTCCCTCGATGGTGTTGCCGTTCACCCGGCCGGTGTATTGAGCGCCCCCGGCGGTGAAACTGATCTGATCACCGTTCAGCTTGCCGGAAACCGGCGTAATGACATTGCCGTTTTTGAGCGTCCCGGAAATCATCTGGAAAGTCTGTTTGAGGGCCAGCTCTCCTTGCGGCAGCTTCCAGGTGCCGCCGACTTTCGCCGGCACGATCCACAGCAGGGCCGTGCACCAACTTTCGCAGCCTTCAACTTTTGCGGTCTCGTCCGGTTTCCATTCGCCCATGTCGAAAGTATTCGACACGATGCGGGTGCCGGGCTTGAGGTCCAGAATCTTCGGCCGCAACTTGGCATTGATGCTGGTCAGCAGAAACATAGTAATGACCTGGGCCTGCGAGAAGTCGCTTTCGAACAGGTCGGCTTTGGCGAACGTGGCTTTGTCGCCGACACCTTCTTTGGCGGCATTGCGCTTCGACAGTTCCACCATGTCCGGGTTGTATTCGATGCCGTGAGCTTTGGCGCCGCGTTTGGCCGCGGTGATCACCGTGCGACCGTCGCCGGAGCCGAGATCGATGACGTAATCCTTCGGCGTTACTTTCGCCATGTCGAGCATCTTGTCGACCAATGCCTGCGGCGTCGGCACCCAGACGACGTCTTTGCCTTCCTGACCCACGGAGGGCTCGTAGTCCTTGGCCGGCTGGGCCTGAGAAACGCCGGCCAGGGTTACAGATAAGCAAAGCATCCAAAACCACATCCGAGTCAATTGCACTGCATTCATGTTTGTTCTCCCCATCATAAGATTAAATTCATCATAGCAGTGTCGCGACCCGGATTCCAGAAAATGGCTGGAAAACCTTGTCTAATGACGATGGAGCGGGAACCTGTAGATTGCGCTTTTCAAGGCTGCCGTCACGTGTTAGAAGGCAGCAGCATCGGTCTCACGCTACGCCCTTAACGCTTGCAGAATCGGTAAACCGTTAATGGCAAGGGCGTAAACGAGTTCTAACCAGTATCCGCACCAAAAAGGAGGGTGTAATCACCATGATGCGAACGTTATCGGCGTTTTTCCTGGTGCTATTGTTTCCGTTTTCCGGATTCACGCAGGAAAGGATCAAATTTCCCGTCGGGGTGTCCTCCAAAGTTCTCGGCTACGGGCATCTATGGGCGCCGTGGCGGCTGAAATATTTTGAGCGCGAAGGCCTGGATGTGGAAGTGGTGCTCATGCGTGGAACCGCCCCGGCCGTGCAAGCGATGATCGCCGGCTCGATCTCCGTCGGACTTGTGGCAAACGACGGCCCCATTGCCGCTGTGGAACAGGGGATGGATCTGGCCATGATCGCCGCCAGCAGCAAGATCACGCACATGCTCATCGGTGGAAAAAACTACAAGACTTTCGAAGACCTCCGCGGCGCGACCATCGGCGCCTCGACCCTGACTTCAGGAACCGCGTTTGTGCTCAGACGGGCGCTAAAAACCAAGGGCCTGGAGTATCCGCGCGATTATAAGCTGCTCAACGTCGGCGGGACGGCGTCGTCCTTCGCGGCTTTGGGCGCAGGCCAGATCGCTGCGGCCATGCAAGCCGTGCCCAACGCTTTCCAGGCCCAGGAAGCGGGATTCAATGTGATCGGTCGTATCGGCGATATTTTCCCCAATTATCTGCTTTCGGCGTATTCGGTGAGACGCAGTTGGGCGGAGAAAAATCGGCCTCAAGTGGTCCGGTTTCTGAAGGCCGTGCTGCTGGCCAAGAAATGGTTCGAGCAAGACAAGAAAGCTGCGGTTGAGTTTCTAGCCAAAGAATTTCAATTGACGCCGAGCCTAGCCGAGAGGGGCCTGGATTACTATCTCACCTATCAGGCGTGGCCTCCGGAGCTGGAGATCGACACGGAGGGATTAAAGTCGGTGGTGGACATATACGCAGAGCAGACTGGCATGAAGGGACCGCTACCCAATCCCGAAAAATATGTCGACATGAGCTACCTCAGACAGGCATTGAAAGAACTGGGCTGGAGATAGCTTCAGTCGTAACCGCTCGAGGAGGAAAACATGATCAATGTCGAAGGAGAACAAATCGAAGTCATCGATGCGCACTCTCACATGGGGGCGCGGAAAAAGCTCGCCATCCATCAGATTCCCCCGATCATGAAATTCATGGCGGAGGACATGCTGCAGAGCATGGACGAGGCCGGAGTGGATGGGGTCGTGACCTTTGCCATCGGCATCGGTGAGCCGTCGGATTATCGCGAAACCAACCAATACATCGCCGATTCCATGAAGCAACACGCCGGGCGGATTCATGGCTTCATGAGGCTGAGCCCGGGTAACGGGCCGAAGGAGACCTTGCAAGTGCTCGAGGAGAGCGTGAAATTGGGGCTCAAGGGGATCAAGATTCATCCGCTCATCGAACACTGCCCGGCCAATGACAAAGAAAAAGTCTATCCGCTGATGGAGGCGGCCGAGCACCATGGGCTGCCCGTGCTGTTTCATTGCGGCCTGGGTGAAGATGCCAGCCCGAAACGGATTGGCGAGGTGGCCAAAGATTTTCCCAAGCTACCCATCATCATGGGCCATTCGGGTCTTGTGGAAGGGGTCCGGGACGTGGTGGAGATCGCGAAGAAGTGTGAAAACGTTCACATGGACAGCTCGGGGGTTGGGTGGTTGCCGTTTTTCTGCGAGTCGATCGCCTGGGCGGGACCCGACCGGGTTCTCTACGGTTCGGATACTCCTTTCAACCCGATGGAATGGGAGATCGAAAAGATCGTTAAACACGCCCAGCGCCACTTGAAGCTCAAGATCGAAGACCTCCGGCTGATTATGTCCGGCAACATCAAGCGGCTGCTTAAGATGAACTAGCTCGTCTTTGGCTCATGGTTGCAGCGGCATGCGTGATGCCGGGTCTTGGATATGTTATAAAAAGACTGCCCACCAGTTCCGGGCAACGGAATGCCTCTCCACCGGTAAATTTTCTATCTATTTCAGCGGTTACAAGAACACGACCTTACGTGTGGTTAATGATACTTTCGCACACTTGGCTGTATGGAATAGCCTACATTAGAATTGAAAGCTGCCTAAAATTATCTTGCCAAAAAGCGAATCAAAAAACTGATGAGATTAGCCATTCAGTATTATTCTACGCCCTGGCGCAAACTATCATTCGGTACTTTCGATGTTTAAAAAGACGAAAGTCTCGCTGTTTGTGAGGCAAGTGAAAATAGCCTTCGTCCGCATTGAAGGATAAAGCCTACATGGATCAATGATTATAGAACGTTATTACAAATTTATAACGAACCGTAAAATCAAGAGAAGCTCCGCTATTTCCTAGCAAATGCTTCTGTGGCATCAATGTTGCGCCTGAGCTACCGTTCTGGCTAGGGATTCCTCTATCCCGCCTAAATGTCTACCCTTAACGAAGGAGCTACCCCGAGTGAACATAGCGCTGCCCTTATTTCTCGAGCCGCGTTCTATACCCTTGAGCCTATCCGAAAAAGTCACGATACAGGGACGTTTTTTTTTCCTCAATGGAAGTGGTCACAAGTTTTTTTTGAAAGGAGTTACCTACGGCCCCTTTTCACCTTCACGTGAAGGATTTCCCTTTCCTGAGGCCGAGCGTGTCGAGACCGATTTTTCATTGATGACCGAACTTGGAGCCAACTGCGTGCGCACTTTTACGCCGCCCCCGGATTGGCTTCTTGACATGGCCGCCACATATGGCCTTCGAGTCATCATCGGGATTCCCTGGGCTCAGCATATCTCTTTTCTTGATTCCACCCGCACGCAATCGGAAGTTCGAAAGACCATTCTGCGCAGCGTGGAGCAATGTCGCCATCATCCAGCGACTTTCGCTTACCTGATCGGCAATGAGATTCCACCTGAGATTGTGCGCTGGCACGGCGCGAAGCGCATTCGTTCGTTCCTGAGTAGCCTATTCGACTCCGCCAAGGGCGCTGACCCTGATCGATTTGTGAGTTACGCGAACTTTCCTTCGACTGAATACCTGGAAATTGATTTCGCGGATTTTCTGGCGTTCAACGTCTATCTGCATCGCGAGGAGGATTTCCGCCGTTACTTATCTCACCTCCACAATCTCGCCGGTGACCGCCCGTTGGTTTTAACGGAGATAGGGATCGATTCCATAGGCCAAGGACTCCATTTTCAGGCCAAAGCTCTTTCCTGGCAGCTGCGCGCGAGCTTTGAAACGGGTGTCGCGGGAACGGTCATCTTTTCCTGGACCGATGATTGGCATGCGTACTCTGGCCCGGAGGGATTTCAGGTAGAGGACTGGGCTTTCGGGTTGGTAGACCGTCACCGCCGGCCGAAGCCTGCTTACCGGGCAGTAAACAACTATTACGATGGGCCCCTGCCGCCGAAGCTTCAGTCTTATCCCAAGGTTTCCGTAGTGATCTGCGTCTACAACGGCGAGCGAACGATCGATGCCTGTCTCGCTTCGCTAAAAAAACTCAACTATCCAAACTATGAAGTGGTCGTAGTTAATGATGGCTCGACGGATGGAACACGGGAGATCGCCGAAAAATATGATGGCATTCATCTTATCAACCAAGAAAACAAGGGGTTAAGCGAAGCACGCAATGTCGGCATCCGGGCGTCCAATGGAGAGATCATTGCCTTTACCGACGCCGATTGCATGGCCGATCCGGATTGGCTTACTTATTTAGTAGCTCGTTTTCGGCTATCCGACTTTGGCGCGGTGGGTGGTCCAAATCTCCCCCCTCCGGACGATTCTTTAATAGCCTCCTGCGTCGCGGTATCACCTGGCGCGCCGACCCATGTATTGCTGGATGATGAAGTCGCTGAACACATTCCCGGCTGCAATATGGCCTTCCGCCGCGAGGCCCTGGAGGCGATCAATGGATTTGATCCGATCTTTCGCGCTGCCGGAGACGACGTGGATCTGTGTTGGCGCCTCCAGAATAAGGGTTACAAGATCGGTTTCAGTCCTGCGGCCCTCGTCTGGCATTTTCGTCGTAACACCATTCGTGACTATCTGAAACAGCAGCGCGGCTATGGTAAAGCCGAAGCCCTTCTGTTTTTTAAACACCCCTCTCGCTTCAACGTGCTCGGCCAATCGCGCTGGTTCGGCCGAATTTACGGTGACCTGTCGTCTTTCCTGGCAAGCCGGCAACCGCGGATTTACTCGGGGGTTTTTGGCCGCGGGCTTTTTCAGACACTGTATCAGCCTCCGCCTTCTGTCATCTCGTGCCTGCCTCTGACCCTGGAATGGAACTTGATTTCCATACTGCTTCTGGCCGGCTCATTTGTTTTCGGTGGGCTTTTCTGGCTGGGGGTTGCCCCTCTTCTGCTCACTCTCGGCCGCTGCTTGGCGAGCGCTCTTAGGGCTCGAGTGGCCCCGCCATTTCAGGGCTGGCGTGCGACGCTGCTGGTGGCCGTTCTCATCTACGTGGGACCGTTCATGCGTAGCTTCGAGCGCTATCGCTGGCGCATTCGCCGGCTGCGAGAAGTCAAGCCGGTCGAGTGCAATGGTCCCCGGCAGACCCCGCGCATCTCGTGGCACCAGCGCGCGTTTTATCTCTCCTACTGGAATGAGAAAGGACAAGAGAAGGAGAGCCTGCTCTATCCAGTCATGGACTTTCTCCTGCCGCGCAAATATCTCATTGCCGTAGACCAGGGATGGAGTCACTGGGATCTGGAAATTTGCCAGGGTCCCTGGGCCAAAGCCCAGATCAAAGCGGCGACCGAGAACCACGGCGGCCCAAAGCGTTTGTTGAGGGTGCGCTGCGCGCTCCGGATGTCGAGAATCTCTCTCGTTTGTCTTGGCCTATATCTCGCCGTGGTAAGCGCTGCAGTTTTTTTCTCGATGCCTTACGTCGCGATAGCGGCGTTGGTCACAGGGTTGATTCACGGCGGCGCGATTCTCTACCAAAAATTCCGTCTCGGCCGCGTGCTTTACCATGTCCTGGAATCTCTAGCGCACAAGCTGAATTTCGTGCCGGTGCAAAAGTCATCGGAAGAGGCGCAGTGAAAACATCCTGCTGATGATACGCGCGGTTCGTTCCTATCTGCGGCCGTACTTTCCGGCTTTCGTCTTCGCCCTGGTACAGGTCGTTTTTATCAGCGCGCTCGAGCTACTCAAGCCGTGGCCGCTTAAAGTCATCATCGACTATGTCTTGACCGGAACCCCCGTGCCCTGGAAGTTCGCTGAGACCTGGTCCTCGCAGAACATTCTCTGGCTTGCTTGCGCGGGTCTGGTCGTCGTTTATCTTCTCCTCGGAGGGCTGCGCGTTCTCAATGACTATACGACGATCAGAATTGGGCAGAAGATGGTCAACGACCTGAGACGGGATCTTTACAACCAAATCCAGCGCCTTTCCCTTTCTTTTCATCACCGCCGTCAGGTCGGCGATTTACTCTACAGATTGACGTCGGACACCTACGCGATCCAGACGATCACAATGAACGGCCTTTTCCCTGTCTTGTGTTCGTTCACGCTTTTTGTCGGCATGCTTTTAGTAATGATCCGCCTGGACCCACTCCTCACCTTTCTTGCTCTCATAGTGTGTCCGATTTTAGCGGTCTTCGTTACCCTCTCGCCTCTGCGTAGTTGGCTCATCGCTTCCGCTACCCATATGCACCAGCAGAAGAGCAGTGTTTATTCCATGGTGCAGTGGGCCATTCCGGCTATCCGTGTGATTCAGGCCTTCACGAAAGAGGAAGAAGAACATCGTCGTTTTATGGCCCAAAGTCAAAAAAGCTTAAGGGCTGACCTTCACTTTTACCTGCTGGAAAACTTTTATTCAGGCACGGTCAGTGTCGTAATCGCAATTGGGACCGCCGCTGTCATTTGGGTGGGAGCCCGCCACGTTCTCGCTGGTACGCTCACCATCGGCGGACTTATTGTATTTACCGCCTATCTGACGTCGCTCTATGGAGCCATAGACTCCATGAGCCAGGCATACGGCTCTATTCAGGGAGCCAAAGTAAGTCTGCAAAGAGTGTTCGAGATCATAGAAGAAGAAAGCGATCTCAAGGAGGGATCCAGAGTTTTTCCCGATAGCGGAGCCAAGGGAGAAGTCGCCTGGAGCGGAGTCTCTTTCCAATATGTCCCTGGCCGGCCCGTCTTGAGGCACGTCGACCTTCATGTTCACCCCGGCCAAAAAGTGGCGATCGTTGGCCGAACTGGGGCCGGCAAATCGACATTAGTAAGCTTGCTGACGCGTTTCTATGATCCTCGAAGCGGCCGGATAACCATCGATGGCGTCGATATCCGCGAATTCGAGCTCAAATCGTTGCGCCGTCAGGTCGCAATGGTGCTTCAGCCTCCACTGGTGTTTCCGCTCACTATTCGCGAGAACGTGACTTATGGCCGGCCCGAAGCTACCGAAGCGGAAGTTATCAATGCCGCCCGGCTGGCCCGGATCCACGATTCTATTGTGAGATTCCCTCAAGGTTACGATACGGTGGTCGGTGAGCAAGGAGCGACACTGTCGGAAGGGGAGAAGCAGCGTCTCACTATAGCCCGGGCGCTCCTCTTCAATGCTCCTATTCTGATTCTGGATGAGCCCACTTCTTCGGTCGACGCTGAAACCGAGGCTCTCATTATGGAAGGTCTCCGGGAACTGACTGCCGGCCGCACCACGTTTATCATTGCTCACCGGCTCTCCACGGTCCGCCAGGCCGATCTGATCGTCGTCGTACGCGGAGGAAGAATCATCGAGCAAGGGACATTCAATGTGCTCATGCGTCGGCAAGGCGACTTCGCCAAGCTTTATCGCACCCAATTTAGCGATCAGGAAGAGAAGACACGTGCCCACGTATGATCCTACATCGTCTTGTCGACTTGGACAGGTACCAGCACCCGAGCGAAGGGGCCGGCCGGCAAAATGAGTCGTAAGCTGAGGCTGGTTGTTTTGGGAATGATGGGTCGGTGTCCTTTTGGCGGCCAGAGCTGGCTTTACCTTAACTGGCTCCGCGGACTTTATCGGCTGGGCCATGAGGTCTGGTACGTCGAGGATGACACGGTCTGGCCATACGATCCGGAGCGTAACAGCGTCACAGACGACTGCTCGTACGCCGTCCGCCATATCGCCGGGTGTATGAAGCAGGCCGGAATGCCGGAGTCCTGGGCGTTTCGTCCGGTCTATCGGACACGGGAATGCTATGGCATTACCGGCTCCGAGCTCGACGAGTTGTACCGGACGTGCGATGCGCTGCTCAACGTGGTGGGCGCCACCGACTTGCGCGACGAGCATCTGGCCGCCCGCTTCCGGGTCTATGTGGAATGCGATCCGGTAATTGCCGAGCTACAACTCGCTAACGGCGATGACCATACGGCAGTCGCACTCGCGAACCATCACGCGATCGTCACCTATGGCGAAAACTTCGGCTCGCCCGACTGCGGAGTGCCACTCAATGGTTACCGCTACGGGAAGACGCGGCAGCCGGTGGATTTGGATTTTTGGCCGATGACCTATGAGCCCGAAGCGCGTTTTTTTACGACGATCGGCAACTACCGCCAGACCGGCAACGACGTCGAGTATCAGGGGGAGATCTATCACTGGAGCAAGCACCACGAGTGGGAGAAATTTCTCGATCTGCCGCGGCGCACGCGTCAACCGTTTGAGCTCGCCATGGTAGTGGAGGACCCCGCCGATCGTCAGCAACTAGAGGGCCACGGCTGGAAAGTTGTTCCATCGTTTCGAATGTCGCTAGACATATTTGGCGATTATCAAGCTTACTTCCGTCGCTCACGAGCTGAATTCACGGTGGCCAAGGACATGAACGTGCGGCTCCGTAGCGGATGGTTCAGCGAGCGGGATGCCTGCTATCTCGCGTGCGGTAAACCGGTGGTCGCTCAAGACACCGGCTTCGGCAATATTCTGCCGACCGGTGAAGGCCTATTCTCCTTTACGACAATGGATGAAGCACTCGCAGCTATTGATCAGATCAATGGTGATTATCGGCGGCACTGTTTGGCCGCGCGCGCCATTGCTGAGGAATATTTCGAAGCGGCCAAAGTTGCGGCTCGTCTGCTCGCCGATCTCGAAATGGCGTGAAGCTTGTCGGTCTAAGGCCACAGGAGACGTTAAAATTTCATGCGAAAGAGTGTCAGGCAATGTTCATAAATGATACTAGCTCGCGCGCCTTGCCGCTGTCGCTTGAGTCTAACGGTTGGGGAGTTACAGTCGAGAAAGGAGTGCATTGGTTTCTCGCCCCCAACGGCGAAAAGTTTTATGGCTCCGGAGTCAATGGAGTCGATGCCGGCTCAGCGCCTGAAGAGGTTGACGGCCGCCCTGCTTATTACCTCTGGAATCTCTACCCCTCAATTGATGATTGGGCGGCAACGATCCGCGATCGTCTCAGCAAATGGGGCTTCAATCATCTCGGCGCTTGGAATTTTTGCGTGGAAAAAATCGGGCTCCCTTATATTGCCAACCTCGATCTCGGACGCTTAAGCGAAGCGCTTTGGTTCGATGCATTTGATCCGGCGCTGCCGACTCGGGTGCGCGAATGCGCGGATCGCCTCACTGCGCCGCATCGCCAGCTCGGATTGCGTGTCGGCTACTTTCCTGACAACGAAATAGGATGGTGGAATGTAGCGCTGTTCGAATGCTATCTCTCTAAAGATTGGCAGAATCATACCAAGCGGCTGCTTTGGCAGCTTCTTTACGACCGCTACGAGGGAAAATGGCCGGAGCTGCTGCGGGACTGGGTGGCATCCGGAAACGTTGACGGATTTAAATCTCTTCGCAATGCCGGCGCCGCACTCAAGATACGTCCTGATGGGGCAGGGATTAAGTTCATCAACGAGTTCACGTATCTCTGTGCAGAGAGATACTACAAGCTGGTCCATGACGCTCTACGTGCTGCGGATCCGGGGGCTTTGATTTTCAGCGACAGGTTGCCGATTTACTACTCGCAGGATGCGGTGCGGGCGATGGCTCCGTACGTGGACGTGATTGCGACTAACTACGATTTGGATGGACCGGACGGCTGGGTGGCTCGTTATTTCTTCGACGGACTAGCCGCCCTCACAGGCAAGCCTATTTTGGTTTCCGAATTCTTCTGTGCAGCGATGGAGAACCGAAGTGGCAACAAAAACACGGGTCACCTCCTGAAAGTACGCTCTCAGACCGAGAGAGCGTTGGTGGTTCAGAAGGCGCTTCAAAATTTCGCTCGCTGTCCTTACATCGTCGGCACACACTGGTTTCAATATTACGATGAACCTAAGGGCGGGCGGCCGGATGGTGAGGACTACAACATGGGACTGGTCGATATTTATGACCGACCTTACGAGGAAGTCGTCGCCTCCTTTCAGAGCACGAATTCTTTGCTGCCGCGCTTTCACGGACAAGCTAATCTCTCTCGGCCGCGCCTGCAGGACGCGCCGGTCGTCCTGATTCCTCAGGCTACCGGCATGATCGACATGACCGATGCTTCATTGACCGATTGGGACAAAGACAGAACTCTTATGCCGGGGTTTGCCGCGGAGCCGCCATACGTTCCGTTTGCCGACGTCTATCTCACATGGGTTCCCAACGGACTGTACCTGGCAACCATCGGCATGGACTACATGAATCCAGCTGACGTCTGCTACGAGGACACCTTTCCTTTATCTGAAACCTACCAGCTTCACCTTCTAGTGTTCATGGGAGGCCAAGCTTATCACTTTGTCGTTCATTTCATGCCTGACGAAATAATGTTTGCTCCTGATGCCGCGACAAACGCGAGAGGAAGTATTGTGATGACCCCTTACCTCTACACGTACTCCGCGGATGCTAAAGTGCAGCCGCTCTCAGGCGCGACAGCGCAGCACCTGAAGGCCGAGTCGCCGCGCATTTCCTGTGAGGCGCATTTCGCGCCTGAGGTCTTCGGAGTGCCGGCTTTCATTAAAGGGATGACAATGAAGATGAATATTGTCGTGATTTCCCATTACCGAGGACAGGAAATGTTTTGGAGCGAAGGAACGGCGACAAAGACGTTTAGTCGACCTGAAGGCTGGCGTGCTGTAACGCTGGGCTAGGTCGGGACCCCTTCAGGCGGACAAAAGTTATAAGAGCCTAGTATCCAGATCTCAATTCTGGAGATAGTCTCGGACGGTTGGCGGACTGGGCAAAGGCCAATATTTTTTGGCCGAGGCCGTCCTGGCAGATTCGTGAAGTTTTAAGGACCGCAACCCATGAGCGGTGAAAAGTATCTCATCGTCAATGCCGATGACTTCGGCCAGAGCCCTGGAATAAACCGGGGCATCATAGAAGCGCACGAGCATGGGATCGTGCGCAGCGCCAGCTTGATGACACGCTGGCAGGCTGCCGGCGAAGCGGCGAATTATGCCAGGGAACGCCCGGAGCTTAGCGTCGGGCTTCATCTTGATCTGGGCGAATGGGTTTACCGCGCGGAAGAGTGGGTGCCCCTATACACTGTGATTCCACTGGACGATCCGTCGGCTGTAGAGCTCGAAGTGTCTCGTCAACTCGAAGCCTTTCACCATTTGTTGGGTAAGCACCCGGCTCACATCAACTCCCATCAGCACGTCCATATGCGTGAACCTGTGCGTTCTATTACTCTTCAGGTTTGTCAGAATCTTGGAATCCCGCTAAGGAACTTGAGCCCTGAACTTCATTACTTCACGAGATTCTATGGGCAAACAGTGAAAGGACTGCCTCTACCGACGCACATAAGCCTGGAGTGGCTGATCGAGATTTTATCGACGCTTCTCCCGGCCGGCTGGACCGTTCTTAGCTGTCATCCGGGCTATGTGGATCAGGATGACCTAAACACAATGTACCGGCTGGAACGCTACGAGGAACTAAAGGTCCTATGTAATCCTCGGATTAAGGCCGTTATTGATGCCCTGGGGATAAAACTCTGCTCGTTTGACGACTGGAACTCGTTCAAGACCAAGGAAGCCGAGTAGCGATCGAAAACCGCTTTTTCTGATGTATGGCTGTCAGGGTACGACCGACGGACTACTGCTACGAATTGCTCAAGACCCAAACGCATCGATTTTGGCGGCGGAAAGAATCATTATACCGGATTGGAGCTAACCATGGCTGAGCGCGAACAGATTTCCCTCAAGGCACGGTCTTTCTTCGACGACCTGTGGATGCGCGGCGATCCCTGGGAGCTTGAAACGTCCAATTGGGAGCACGAAAGGTATACGCGCCTCGTAGCGATGCTCGATAAGCCCCGATATGGGCGTGTGCTCGAAATCGGCTGCGGCGCCGGCACATTCACGCGGCGTCTCGCCGGGCGAGCCGATAAGGTGCTTGCTCTGGATGTCTCATCGGAAGCCATCGCGCGGGCGAAGCTGGCGCAGTCCGATCTCAATCAGGTTGAATTCCGCGTCGGAAACATCATGGATTACAATTTCAGAGAGGACGAGCCATGGGATCTGATTGTATTGAGTGAGACGATTTACTTTCTCGGCTGGCTTTACTCCTTCTTTGATGTTGCGTGGTTGGCGACAGAGATGTTCGAGGCAACGCGCCAGGGCGGGGAAATTCTCCTGGCCAATACCCAATTCGAGACTGGCGAGCCTCTTCTTCGTACTTCGATTATTCGCACGTATCGCGACCTGTTCCTGAACGTGGGGTACGAACTATCCGCCGAGACGATCCTGCCCGGCGAAAAACATGGGGTTGCTCTTGAGGTTTTGATTTCGCTCTTTTGTAGAAACAATCCAACGGAAACCGGCAGGTAATACGTCGCCGCCGGTGGGCTTTTCCCTCCAGACCTGAGCGCAAAAAATCCTTGGATGGCTCGGTGCGCCAATAACGCCAGTTTTCCTTCAGTCGCATGTGATGGCAACGATTTCAGCGGCATGCGCCGCGGGATAAGGTCAGAACAAAGAGCGTAGCAGTTTCGATAACAAAATTAACCGTGCATACCAACCCGATGCCCGAAAAGTGAGTCTTCAGCCTCCCGTGTTTGAAAGAGAACGGAAGATATCTTATGAAGACTGTCACAGCTCGTGATTTACAGAAGAAGGTCAAAGAATGCGTGGGCTGCCTCTCAACACGACCGGGTTCTGATCCGACGCCGAGGCACGGCCGCCGTATGGGTGGCGGTCGAGGGCAGTGACTGGAAAGAGGTTATGAGCATCGCGAGCGGTCCTTCGGCCATGGAGCGCGACCTCCGGCTTGATTTTTTCCGCGGCCTCGCCCTCTTCTGCATCTTCATCGATCACCTCCCCAACAATGTCCTCGCGGAGTTTACGTTCCAATCGGTGATGTTCTCGGACGCGGCCGAGGTGTTCATCCTCATCTCCGGCTACACCGCCGGCATCGTGTACAGTCGCGCTATGGAGCGCCAGGGTTTCGTGATAGCCGGGGTCCGCGTCTACCACCGGGTTTGGCAACTCTACGTCGCCCATGTCTTTCTGTTCATGATGTTCATCGCGATGGTGGCATATACGGCCGGTGCCCTCAACAACTCGCTCTACGCCGAGGAGTTCGGCGCCGCCAACTTTCTCGACGAGCCGGGCGTAGCGGTGGCCAAGGCGCTCACCTTGCAGTTCCAGCCAGCCTTCATGCACATACTGCCGCTCTACATCGTCCTGCTGGCGGTTCTTCCCTTCGTGCTGGCCGGGTTCCGGTCCTGGCCGGGAGCGATGTTTTTCGCGTCCTTCGCGCTCTGGCTGGCGGTCCAATTGGACAAACGGATTGCGTTGTCGGCCTATCCTGGCCCCGACGGGGTGTGGCCTTTCAATCCGTTCGCCTGGCAGGCGCTGTTCTTTCTGGGGGCATGGTTCGGCTGGCGGGGCGCCCGCGGTGGGGTTTCTTGGCTCAGGCGTCGCTGGTTGTTCTGCCTCGCGGTGGGCCTCTCGCTGGCCGGATTCCTGATTCGGTTCAGCTGGACCGCGCACGAATTCTACAACCCGATTCCGGTCCTGGTCAGCGGCAAGCCACTGTGGATGTTTTTGAGCAAAACGGACCTGGGACTGCTTCGTTTCGCCAATGTGCTCGCCGTCGCGCTACTGGTCGCGCGCCTGATCCATCCCCAGGCGCGGTTTTTGGCGTCTCGGGCCGCGCGGCCCTTCATTATCTGCGGGCGCAACTCTCTCCATATCTTCTGCCTCGGCATCCTGCTCTCGGTGTTGGGACACTTAGTGCTGAACGAATTCTTCGGTGGCATCCCGATGCAGCTCGCCGTATCTGCGGCCGGCGTCGTGATCATGATCAGCGTCGCGGCATTGATGGAGTGGTTCGCCGCCGCGCAGGGCGCGTCCCGCGCCAGCGCCCTGGGAGCGTCGACAGCGGGCAAAGGAGCGCGCCGATGACCTCTGCCTTCCTGCGCTACGCCATCGTCCTGATTGCTGCTGCGGGCATGGGCGTTCTATCCGCACCCGTGGGGACCTTCGGTCAGGAGCACGAGTGCCCTGTGCCCGAGCGTTTCTACACGTCTGAGCCGCTACTGACCAAGACGACCAAAGCGCTCACCGGCGGCCGGGAGGTCGTCATCGCCGTGCTCGGCGGAGCCTCCACCGTTGGACTCGCGGCGGGCGGGCCCGGCTCCGCGTGGCCCGCGCGGCTGTCCTCGGCGCTCGCCGCGAGATTCCCGTCCGCGCGCATCAAAGTCGTCAACCTTGCCGTGGCACGCCAGACGGCGAAGGGGGCGGCCGAGCGCCTAGTTCGCGACGTTTTGCTCCTGAAGCCAACCCTGGTGATCTGGGAGACCGGCACGATGGAGGCGGTTCGCGGAATCGACGTAGACGAGTTCCGGGAGACAGTGCAGGCCGGCATTAACGAGCTCCGCGCCGCCGGGACCGAGGTGGTGTTGATGAACATGCAGTTCTCACGCGAGACCGACGCGATGATCCAATTCGGACCCTATCTGATCGCGATGCGCGAGCTAGCGGAAGCTAACGACGTGCCGCTGTTCCGCCGCCGCGGCATTATGCGCCATTGGGCCGAGAGCGACTTGCTGGATCTGAGGGCCAGAGACGATGCGAAGCGTCGCCAGCTCGCCGCGAAGCTCTATGACTGTATCGGCCGCGCGATGGCCGACTTTGTGACGCGCGGCGTCCCGGCGGCGAAGGCCGCCGCCAGCCCCGAGAGCAGCCGATGAGCGCGCCTAGATGGGCGACGTCCGCCGCTGTAATGCTCTTGCTGCTCGCGGCGGTCTCCACCGACGCGTCGCACATTGCTCTGGACTGCGCCGCGCCTCAGGAAATCACGCGCTTTAGGGTGAGGCTTCCCAACACCGCGCGCGCAATCCGCTCGGGCAAGGAGCTGGTCATAGTCGCCATCGGTTCCTCATCGACAAGCGGAGTAGGTGCCTCAGATCCAGCGCACACCTATCCCGCCGTGCTCGCCGAAGCGCTGCGTCGCCGCTGGCCGCAGCGCGCGGTGACCGTGATCAATAAGGGTGTCGGCGGCGAGATGGCCCAGCAGATGCTGGCGCGCTTTGAGGGCGACGTGCTGCCTTACCACCCGCAGCTTGTCATTTGGCAGACGGGCAGCAACCGGGCGCTGAGGAGCGGGAACATCGAGGGATATGCCGATACGATTCGGGAGGGAATCCGCCGTCTCAAGGCGTCCCAGGTTGACGTCGTGTTGATGGATCCTCAATTCGCCCCCCGCGTGCTCGCACGGCCCATGCACCTCCCCATCGTGGATTCGATCAGTGCGGTGGCCAAGGACATGAAGGTGGCAGTGTTCCGGCGGTTCGCGGTGATGCGGCACTGGGTATCGAGTGGCCAGTACAAGATAGAGGACATGATATCGAGCGACGGCCTGCACATGAACGACGTGAGCTATAGCTGCATCGCCCGTCTGCTGGCAGATAGCCTGGTGGTGGCGGCCGAGCCCGGGACCCACGGTCGGCGGCGGAGCGAGTGGGCGAGAGATGCGAGCAGATGATCTGTGGGTGGTGTTCTAGTTTCAGGAGCGCCAACCCGGTATTGCATGGGACACTTGAGAGTCGCCACTAAACAGAAAGCCGATCCCTACGACAGACGAATCGATCTGATAGAAAAACAGGCTCCCATCTTCAGTCCGATCTATCCGGTCTTCTGCCTCTCGATGAAAATTCATGGTAACGTTCTTAAGAACGTTTGTATTAGTTACCGGGCCGGTAATGGATCCGGGCCCGAGAGCTTTTTGAACAGCTCGACGGTCTCCTTGTCGCGCGGCAGCTCGCGAATCACCTTTTCCATGTCTTCCGGCATAATCGGCGACGCTTCAAAACCGGTGATTTTTTTAAAATCTTTGTGGAATTCAGGGTCCTGGTAGGCTTTCCTCATCGCCTCGCGAATAATCTGCACCTGCGCCTTGGGGGTTCCAGGCGGGAAGATGTAGGGCGTGCCGACCAGACGAAAGGTGCGGTACATCGTTACGAGCTTGCGCTCCCTTTCCGACGTGGCGAAAGTTTCCAGCTCGGGTAAGTGGGCGAAGGCGGCAGGCTTGTTTCCCTTGGGGACTTCGACGATGGCGTGAAGGTCTACCAGTTTCTTTTCGAGCCATTCAGTATTGCGCACGGTCAAGGTCTCCGACGATGCGGCGCGGGCGTCGATCTCCCCGCGCATCAGCGCGATATCCATTTCGGGTCCGCCGTAACCGAGGACGAAGCGCGGATCCTTCAAACCCATGAGGTAGGCGAACGTTCGCGCGCTAATGTAGACGTCATGGCCGACTTCCTGAGCGCCGATGCGCACTCCCGGTGCGGTGCGGAGCTTGTCCAGGCTATTTAGACCCGCCTCGCTGCGGCTGAGAAAAACATAGTGAAAGACGCTAACCGGCGAGCCGAGATAGATAAATTTGTCGAGGTCGTATTGAACGCCACCGGTATCCAAAATCGCGTTGGTTACCAGCGACGCCGACATCCCACCGATGGTCAAGCCGTCGGGACGAGCGTTTCTGTAAACGTAATTGGCCGCCTTGCGGCCGCCGCCGCCCGGCATATAGTCGGATACAATCGTCGGATTCCCGGCGATGTACTTCTGCAGGTAAGGAAAAAGCGCTCTGCGCCTGAGATCCCCCGTGCCGCCGGCGCCCACGATCTGCACCACCGTAATGGTCTTTCCCTGGTAAAAGGGCGTCTGGGAGAAGCCCTCGTCGACCAGCCCAAGATAAATCAGAGCTGCAAAACACAGCATGATGGCATTCTTTCTCATACTAGCTCTCTCCTTCGTCTTCCTCGTAGCGACGTAGTTATAGGCATGTCTGTTGCTCGTGGAGATAGGCAACGCAAAGCAATCTATTTTCTACCGGCCAGTTCTTTTGCCGCGGCTGCGGCGAATGAGAAATCGAAGATCGTTGCCGGCGAAAGGTCGGCGCTGACCCCGGCGGTGGCGGCCAACATGGCGATATAGGCTTTGCTTTGCTCGTCGGTAGGAACGCCGTTGCGCGAGAAGGTGTCCTTGACGGAGTCGTAGGCTTTCACGCCCTGGACCGCCGTGAGTCCCATCCATTTGCTGATGATCGCGCTGCCGTCCTCGGGTTCGGCGAGCGTGTATTCGAGGCCTTCGATGCTGGCCTTAAGGACCTCGATGACCTCGCTCCGTTTGGTTTTGAGTTTTTCGTCGGTGGTGGCAAGGCCGGCCTGCGGGATCTGCAGAATCGTCCCCATATGGATAAGCCGCTTCAGGCCCATCTCCTCGCCTTTCAAATCCAGCGGCGCCGAAATGATCGCGGCATCGGCGATCCCTTTATGCAGCGCGAGCAGCCGGTCCGTGGAACTGATGACGGAAACGATCGTTGTTTTAGGCCCAAGTTTGTAACGGTCGATAACAAACTGAATCTCGTAAGAAGTTAGATTGCCGAATCCGCTGGCGGCGATCCGCTTGCCGGCGAGGTCGTTGACGGTTGCGATATCCGGCCGGGCCAGCAGCATATGCTGGAGTTTCACCGAGGCGAACATAATCACTTTGGCCGGGGCGCCGCGGGCCGTCGCCGTAGCGATGGTACTGGGGATGGTGGTGTAGTCGATCGAGCGGTTCAGCAGCGCCGGAGCCGTGAGGCTCGCGCTCATCTGGATCATCTCGACATCTAAGCCGCGCTTGGCAAAGAAGCCTTTTTTGACGGCCGTGTAGATTGGCAGGTAGCTGAGGGAAGGCGACGCTGTTCCGATCCGGATTTTCGTCTTGGCTGGGGCGTCCGCGGCGTCGATGACCGACCGACAGAAAAACATCGAAACAACCAGAGCGATCAAAAACGCGCAGCTACATTGACTTCGCTGGTGTTGTCTCATTGTTCTTCTCCGTTCGTTGGAAAACTCGAACTCCCGGTCAGCGCAGGAAGAGCTTGTGAAATTCTTTGCGCTTCTCGGCATACATCTTTTCGCCCAGATCGTCCATCTCGACGAACTGTATTTTGTCGGCATCGGGCACCGGCGGATAGACTCCCTTCCGGTTCACAAACTCGCCGGCCTTCGCCATGAGTTTCATACTCTCGTCGTCGAGAAAGAAATCGATAAACGCCTTGGCGGCGTTGGGGTGCGCGGCTTTGTTGCTGAGGGTCATGTAGCTCGCGTCGCCCAATAGCTTCTCCGTCCGCATGTAATCTAGATCTGCCCCTTTTTGGCCATGGAGAAAGACATAGTAGACGTAGGTGAGGCCGATGGGAGTCTCCCCGGTCAGGATGCGGTCGGAGGACGGGTTGAAAGACTCTACTAATATCGGTTTCGCCGCAGCCAATTCGCGGATGAATCTGTCTGCCTTCTCCTTGCCGATGAGTTTGTGGACGTTGGCGAGCCACTGGGTGGTCGTCGTGTGTTGTGTCGGATCGGGCATGACCAATTTTCCCCGGTATTGGGGCTTGAGCAGATCTTCGAGGGATTTGGGTGCTTCCGCCGGTTTGATGACGCTCTTATTATAGACAATGCCGATAATGTGGTTCCGCGCCCGCGGTCCCAATTGCGGATCGATGGCCTCTTTCGGAAAGTCTCGGTTCATGGGCGAGTCGTACCTGATGAAAAGTCCTTCCTTGAGCATGATGCGCATGGAATCCTCGGTGGACATCACGAGGTCGAAGAGCGGCTTCCCCGCCCGCGACTCGCTCAACGCTCTGTCCATGACCTTTGTCGAAGAGCCCCGCCAGTAGTCGATCGTGATGCCGGTCCTCTTGTGAAATGCGTTTTTGATGAGATCTAAAATATCAGTTTGCATCGTGCCATAGAGGACGACACGGCCTTCTTTTTTTGCCGCCTCCATCAGCTTGGCGTCCTGTCCGAAGGACGAAGAGATCATGCCGAAGAAAGCTGCAATAAGAAAAGCTCTTGCCGTCCGGTTCATCGTTTTGTTCTCCCTCGAGTACTCCATTTCTTCGGTCGATCCGTTATTCGCTATATCCGATAAAACTCCTTGGCATTATGGTAAAGGATTTTTTGTTTTGCTTGATCGGAAAGGTCGGTACGGGCGATCAGCTCGGGTATGTCCTTCAAAAACTCTCCATAGACCCGTTCATGGGGGTAGTCTGAAGGAAACATCACTCGGTCTTCGCCGATGACCTGGGTCACGTGACTCAATGATGTTTCTTCCGGCTCACAGGTGACATAAACGGGGCAATCTTTGATATAGGCGCTGGGCTTTTTCTTCATGTTGGAGAACGAGCGCCCGCCGCGGGTTTCGTATTCGTAGTCGAGCCGGTCCATCATGTAAGGGAGCCAACCGCAACCGGCTTCAAGGAAAGCGATCTTCAGGCGCGGAAACTTTTC
Organism: Thermodesulfobacteriota bacterium; assembly: GCA_036794995.1. Lineage (GTDB taxonomy): Bacteria > Desulfobacterota > Binatia > UBA9968 > UBA9968 > DAIRFP01. The sequence continues at coordinate 20,619 of DAIRFP010000058.1, forward strand.
CAGCACTCCATCGCAGACGATGCTGGTGAATTGGATCATGAGCGGAAACGGATGCTCCAAAGCGTGGACCTGGCCTTGATCTTCAAAGTAGTCGAAGCCGAATCCGCGGCTGGGTGCACCGTGAACTCCGAGAGGAACTCCAAGAGCTTCCGCCTCACGAAAGATCGGATGAAAGTCCGGGTGGCCGAAGGCCTTGTTCATTACCGTCGCCGAAGGCAGAAAGGCGCCGACCATGTCGAGCTTTTCCACCGCGTAGCGCAATTCCTCCACTGCGCCCTGGGGGTCCTGAACGGGAAGGACCGCGACTCCTTTCAAACGCGAGTCTTGTTTGATGTAGCGGGCGTGAAACCAATTGTTGTAGGCCCGCGCAATGGCGCAGGCCCACTCGGGGCTTTGCACGAGTCCGATGGCCAGGCCGGCGGTGGGATAAAGTACAGTGCTTTCGAGCCCCATTTGATCGACGAACGTGATCACATCTTCCGGTCTCGTCTCGGTGACCTTGTCGGGGCGCCCGGCGCCCAAGCCCCGCGGCCAGCCATCCAGCGAAGGAAAGAGGGAATAGGCCCGCGCCCGCCGCATGCCCCGATATTTGCCTTCGAAGTATTCCTCGATTTCCTCATGGTTTTCGTAAATATGTCCGTCGGCATCGATGACTTTAGGATTTTGCATGACCGCTCCTTTCCGGTTTCGCTTTGCAAGAACGTTAGGCCGTGAGGCCATTTCGTGTCAAGCCTTGGGATTGGAATCAAATCTGGCGTGTCTTTATTGGGACTCCAGGTACCCGAGCGATTTGACACGGTGGACTCGAAGTGATACCCGCTTTGGCATCTGCATCTTTGAGCCTGTGACGTTCAATCCTTTTGTATGGAGGTAAGCTCATGGCCTTAGGACTTTCTCACGGCGGCACGACGATTTACTCGACACCTTCCCGTTCCAACGAGGTATGGGTCGGCACGACTGAAGGTCTGGTGGTTATCGAGCGGGATGCGAATGGCGCGGGATGGCAAGTGACCCGCCGGCTGCTCACGGACAAGCATATCAGCGCAATCCTCACGGAGCCCGGCAGTGGGCTTACGTTCGTCGGCGCCTTTCACGGCTCGTTGCAGGCAACCGGTGACGGTGGTCGGACGTGGCAAACTCGCAACGCCGGCTTGACCGAACACGATGTTTATAGTCTCGCGTGCGCGCAGGTCAACGGTCGAGCCCGCCTCTATTTGGGCACGGAACCCGCCCATATTTTTTACAGCGACGACCTTGGCATGCACTGGAGCGAATTGCCGGGGCTGCGCTCGGTGCCGAGCGTATCGAAATGGAAGTTTCCGGTGCCGCCCCATATCGCACACACAAAGCACATTAGTTTTGATCCCAGCAATCCCAAAACCGTTTATGCCTGCATCGAAGTCGGTGGCCTGCTGCGAAGCACGGATGGCGGAGAGACGTGGGAGCAGTTAGACGGTGTGTACGAGGACGTCCACCGGTTAGGTATTCACCCGGAGGATCCAGAGCGTTTGTTCGTGGTGACGGGCCATGGTTTGTACGTGAGCTCCGACCGAGGGGGAACCTTCGAACAATGGGTTGCGCGGCCCTCGCCGATTGCCGGGTACCCCGATGGACTGGTGCTTCACCCGCGACGCCCGGAGCTGATGTTCTTAAGCGCTGCAGACGAGGGTCCGGGAAAATGGCCCAAGACGCACTTTGCGGGGGCAAAAATCTCCCGCAGCACAGACGGCGGGCGGACCTGGGAGATCCTCCGTAACGGGCTTCCGGAGCGAATGCAAGCCAGCATCGAAGCGTTATGTCTGGAGGATTACGGGGAATCCGTCTCGTTGTTCGCCGCAACGACCGGAGGGGACGTATACTGTAGCGACGACGCAGGCGAGCATTGGTCACGCATCATCAGTGGGTTGGCGCCGATCTCAAAAGGGGGTCATTATCAGGCCCTTGCCCAAGAAGGAGCGGGTGTAATAAACGCCTGACAGGTCGAAATCCTTGGAAAGGACACGCAGCGCGACCGCTATGTGCGTCAAGCTATTGGCCGAACTTCTTTCTCATCTCGGGTAAGAAGCCGCTCTCCTCGAGACTTTTTACAGTGTTGTTCATGATCAACTGCTCCAGGTCAACTTCCTGAACCTTCGGATTGAGCCGCGCGACGATACGCTGAATCAGTCTCCAAACTTCGGGGTTCAAAGCCACATCCAGACTCGGCATTTGCTGGCGCGCGACTCTATAGGAAGCTTCACCGTCTTCTTCCCTGCTCAAGCGAAGATTCTTCTTCAAAACTTCGATGACCTCGCGTTTGTGACTCTGGTCTTCGATGTAGACCAGCGCTTCGATTAGCCCCTTGGTGAGACCGACGATGGTCTCGAAAGGGATAGCGGAGTTTTTTTGATAACAAAATACTGTGGCTTGATAGGTGATTTTTACGGTTCCGAGATCCGCCAACGAACGGGCTCCGGCTCTTTTGGCGATATCGGCGAAACTGTAGGGAAGGATGGCCGCATCGGTGTTTCCCGAGATCAATGCCTGTGTCTGGGTGGCGGTGTCGCCGATAACGCGCAAATTGAGCTTGTATTTGTCGGGCTCGACACCGAGACCGTCCAGGGCAACCATCATGGACAACCAGCCGCCTCCGCCGATGCTCTGCACGCCAAATGTCTTGCCACGTAAATCCTCAATCGATCCGATTCCCTTCCTGACGATCAATTCGCGAGCCATCTTGCTGCTGCCGGCAGCAAAACAGCCGATTTTCATGCCGCCAACCGTGGCGCTGAGAGCGCTGCTGGGCGCCGCCCAAACTAACGACGCCCCGCCGGTCGCGAGAGTCGCCATCATGATCTGTCCGCTGCGGGTTTGTAGTACCTGGGGATCCAGTCCGTGCTTTCTGAAGGATCCCTTTGCAATGCCCACCCATAGCGGGGCCATAGTTTCGTTATGCCCGCCGTAGGCTATGAGCAGTGGGCTGGCGGCTTTGACATCGCCCAGGAGGAAAAAAGAAAGGATAACGGAAGATAGAGCAAAAGAAGAATATCTTGAGCGCGCTCGGCACATCATTCAACTCCTCTCTGTGGTTGTTGCCGATGCTCTTACCACAAAAGTGGATTTTTCACACATCCAATTTTGGATGGGAAAACGGCTAGCGGTGGGGGCTTCGGGAAGAATTTTTCCCTTTTGGTAAAAATGAAAACGGCACATATCCCCAATTCTCGCTAGGATCACTGATTCATCACTTTGCTTTTGATATTTCGGCAAAACAGGACTGGGCATCCACCGGTTTGTCGATTACCTTTAAATCAACAAGCTGTTGCACCAGTGTCTGCCAACGATCGAGGGTCATGACGCCCAGGCCCAACCGCTTTGTGTCGGCGCCCTCGATCAGCGGTTTCTGGGCCGCGGCGCTGTCTTTAAACGTTTGCGCATCCATCGTTGGATTGAGCTTGCCCATGTATTCGTTGGCTTTGGCCGGATCGGTGAGATAGGCTTGCCACCCTTCGCGTACCGCATCGATCATCGATTTGACGATCTGAGGATTCGCTTTCAGGTAACTCTCGCTCGTGGCAAGCACCGTCGTGTACGGGTTGTAGCCCGATTCGGCAATCAGAAAGGTCTGTGGCTCGATGCCGGTTTTTTTTGCCGCCAGGGGTTCGGAAGGGATGAAGCATTGCATGGCATAATTTTCCTCAGCGCGATAGAGGCTCAAGTCGCCGAAGGGCGAAGGGACGATCTTCAACTTGCCGAAGCCGTACTTTTTCTGGAGCAAATCGGAATAGGGGAGGCCACGCTCCATGGCCAGTATGCCGGGATGGCTGAAGACGTCTGCCAGAGTCTTAAATCCCCGCGAGGCGCGGGTCATGATCCCCTGCGGATTGGTCTGGTAGACGGCAAACAGCGCGACCACTAAATTGCCCATGGCCCGGGCGCGAACGACCTCATCTCCGCTGACGATGGCGAAGGGCACAGTGCCGGCGCCGATCATATCGACCGTGGGCGCTCCTGCCCCCCCCGCTGTGATCGTTACATCCAGCCCATGGCGCGTGTAAATGCCATCAACCTCAGCGGCATAAAATCCGCCGAACTGCGGCTCGGGTTTCCAGTTGAGCTGCAACGTCACTTTGGCGCGCTTTTCACCGCCGGATGAATCGTTTCCTTTGCCGCATCCGCCGCAAAGAGCCGCCGCCAAAATCGCAATCACGGTCAATCTAAACATCTCGTTTGCCTTTCCCTAAGCCCGGATTATT
>DAIRFP010000293.1:0-5735 GCA_036794995.1 Thermodesulfobacteriota bacterium
CTGTCCCAACTCCTGCTCCAGTGCCTTGATCTTATCATCCACACTCTGCGCCCCCGCCGGCACTGCGAGCAGGGAAGCTGCCAGCATCGCACCTGCTGCAAACCCCCAGAATCCTTTCTTCATCTTTGCCTCCTTTCGGCCTCCTTAATTTTTAAATACATCATTGGTAATACTATCGCCGGGTTTTAGCCCAATCCATAAATTCTGTCAAGCCTAAAGTTGTAGTACTGTCATTACTTTACGCATTTAGTCATAGGTAATTAGATGTCTTATGGCGCTTTTTTAGCCGAATAATAGCCAATCTGTCAAGCCTAAAGGTGTATTTATGAGACAATAGTTTTGGACTAAAATTGCCAAGTTAGGGTCATTTTTGGTCTCAACGCCCTTCTATATGTCGGAAGGGCCTAGGCCTAAAGCGCTTTGGTGGAACAGGGTCGTATAGCGACAGAAAAAAACCTGCAAGCAACCCTCAGCCTCGGCCCGTTGAGACTAAGTAGCAAATTTCTCACCTTGAGATCACCGTCGGTTTTGGCTAAAACTTGAAGTGTCCATGCTCGCGAAACGAATCATACCGTGTCTTGACGTGAAGGCCGGGCGCGTCGTCAAAGGTGTAAAATTTCTAGAACTTCAGGATGCAGGGGACCCGGTCGAGATTGCCTGTGTCTATGATCGCGCGGGCGCGGACGAACTCTGTTTTCTCGACATCACCGCGTCCCACGAGAACCGTGAAATAATTCTCGACGTCGTAGCCCGTACCGCCGATCAAGTTTTTATGCCGCTCACGGTGGGCGGAGGGATCAACAAGGTCGAAGACATCCGCAACCTGCTCAAAGCCGGGGCCGATAAAGTTTCCATCAACACCGGAGCCGTCCTTCGTCCGGAATTCGTCCGCGAGGCGGCCGAACGTTTCGGGAGCCAGTGCATCGTCGTCGCCATCGACGCCAAGCGAATCAACGACCACTGGGAAGTGTTCACCCACGGCGGCAGGAATGCTACGGGAATTGACGCCTGTAATTGGGCTGAGAAGATGGAGCAATACGGCGCCGGAGAGATCCTACTCACAAGCATGGATCGGGACGGCACGAAGATGGGCTACGACATAGATCTCACTCGATCGATCTCAGAGCGGGTCGGCATCCCGGTCATCGCTTCCGGTGGTGTCGGCAACCTCGAGCATATCTACGACGGACTCACCCAAGGCAAAGCCAGTGCCGCTCTTGCCGCATCCATCTTCCACTATCAGGAATATTCAATCGCGGAATGTAAGAACTATCTTCGCGGCCGTGGAATTCCAGTGCGCCTGGTTCGCTAAAACGACAGCGCGATCGGGAAAGACGAACAAAACAGAGACAACCTGGATTCCGGCATGCGCCGGAATGACGGCCCTAACATCGTCCCATTGCCTGCTTTGAATTACGCAACGGGACCAGCTACACCTTCTTCAGCGTCACCCCGGCGAAGGCCGGGGCCCAGATCTAAGACTCGGATTTTTCCAGTCCGGAGCTATGGTGAGGTAGCAGAGAACACCGCCCGTTTTCGCGGCGGGTCGAAAAACGGCAGCTTCACGACGATTGCACCGACGGTCTTGCGCTTGTATTCGACGGTAACTTCAAGCTCGAGCCGGGTACCGGGTTCCGCGTATTGTTTTCCCACGGTAGCCAACGCGATGTACTTCTTCAAGGTCGGCGACCAAGCGCCGGTGGTCGCATGTCCCACCTGCCGCTGTTCTTTATATAAAGGCACGCCGCCACGCCAAGCTGTCAGGGGAATCTGCGGCGGCAATCCAACCTGCTGATATAACTTTTCGTAGTCGCGCAAATCGATCTCCAGCCCTAGAACTTGCCTGGATGGCCCTCGCTCATGTTCCTGGCGCAACTGCCGCGAGCCAACGAAATGCTCTTTCTTCAAATCCACAGTCCAACCTAGACCGATCTCAAAGGGCGTATACTTCTGCGACGGGATCAGCGCCTTTTCCACGCCGATATAATCGACTTCCAACAGAATAAACCCCGCCTCAAGCCGTGCCACGTCGAGGGCCAGCATCCCCGCCGGTTTGATGCCAAAGCCCCGGCCGGCCTCCATCAGGATGTCCCATATCTGCTCCGCATGCTCCGAAGGAAGCCAAATTTCGTATCCGAGATCGCCGGTATAGCCGGTCCGAGAGACCATCACGGGAATGCCGTCGATATTACCAAAAGTGAGGCGAAAAAATCGCAGCTGGTCTAATTTGACGTCGACGGCCTGCTGGAGAATTCGTAGCGAGTTGGGCCCCTGAAGAGCCAAGGCGGCGACCTGTTCCGAAACCTCCTGAATCGCTACTTCCATGCCGACGGCATTGAGCCTCAGCCACCTGAGACCGGGGTCGGCCAGATGAAAACGATAGTGATTCTCCCCCAGCCGGAAAACCGTGCCGTCCTGGATAACCTTTCCCTCCGCGTCGCACACACAAGTATAAATCGCCTGACCCAGCGCGCACTTCATAGCGTCGCGGCTGATCACCCGGTTGACGAGCTTTAAGGCATCCTTGCCGCGGACGTCGTATTTGAAGAGCGGCGAGACGTCGATTAGCGCTGCCGAATTGCGAATCGCATGGTACTCGTAGTCATGCATCACGTCATAGGAGCTGGCCACCAGGTAACCAGACCAGGTTCGCCAATTCTGACTCACACAGAGGGCCGCGGTGCGCGAATGAAAGGGCGTTCCGATGGGCATCGTCTTATTTTCGATTTTTACTGATTTTAGATTAAACGCAAAATCCCGCTCAGCGCATTGACTTGGAACACAAAATTACCAAATATGCTCACTTAAGCAAATCAAAGTATGACCCGATACGACGCGATCATCATCGGTGCCGGCCACAATGGTCTAACGAGTGCTGCTTACCTGGCAAAGGCCGGAAAGAAAGTCCTTGTCCTGGAGCGGCGCCATCTGGTGGGCGGCGCCGCCGTGACCGAAGAAATCTATCCCGGATTCAAGTACTCCGTTTGCTCCTATGTCGTGAGTTTGCTCCGCCCCGAAGTCATCCGCGATCTCGAGCTGCCCAAATACGATCTCGAAATTATTCCCCTGGACAGCACCCTCACGCCGATGCCCAACGGGGACTATCTGTTTCGCTCCGGCGATCACGGCCAGACGCGCCGCGAGATCGCGCGCCATTCGCCCACCGATGCGGAAGCCTACGAGCATTACGGCCAATTGATGGTGCAAATGGCCATGGCAGTGAAGCCGCTGCTCGGCATGATTCCGCCGGAGCCGACGACGTGGAATCCGAGAGACCTTCTTGGACTCGCCAGGGTTGGCAACCATTTTCGCAGTCTCGGCGAGAAGCTGCTTTACGCCCTGACCAAGCTCATGACCATGAGCTCGGCGGATTTTCTCGACGAGTGGTTCGAAACCGATGTGCTTAAAGCGACTATGTCTGCCAGCGGCATCATCGGCACCTTCATGGGCCCACGGTCGCCGGGCACGGCCTACGTTCTGCTACACCACTACATGGGCGAGCTCGACGGCGCCTTTCGCTCCTGGGGTTTTGCCCGCGGCGGCATGGGCACGATCAGCCGGGTCATCGCCGACGCCGCGCGCCACCATGGCGCCGAAATCCGAACTCAAGCGACGGTGGATCGAGTGCTCGTAAAAAATGGCCGGGCCTATGGCGTCGCCCTCGCATCGGGCGAAGAATTCGAGGCGAAGGTCATAGTTTCCGGCGTCGACCCCAAACGCACTTTCCTGAAGATGGTCGATCCGATTCATCTCGACGCGGAGTTCGTGAAACAAGTAAGCGATTTCAAGATCCGCGGTTCGTCGGCAAAGGTGAATCTGGCCCTGGATAGGTTGCCCAATTTTACCTGCCTCCCAGGTACCGGGCCGCACTTGGCGGGAGCGGTTTCCATCAGCCCGAGCCTGGACTACATCGAGCGGGCCTACGACGACGCCAAGTACGGGGCTTTTTCCCGCCGGCCGTACATGGACATCATCCTGCCGTCAATGCTCGACCCGTCCATGGCACCGCCCGGCAAGCATGTCATGTCGATCTTCGTGCAATACGCGCCCTATCACTTGAGAAATGGCACCTGGCCGGATCAACGGGAGGCCCTGGGTGATACCGTCATCGACACCCTCAGCGAATACGCGCCAAACTTGAAAGATATTATTCTCCACCGGCAAGTCGTCACGCCGTGGGATTTAGAGCAGGAATTCGGCCTCACCGAAGGAAATATCTTTCAGGGTGAGCTTACTTTGGACCAACTCTTCTTTCTCCGTCCCGTGCCGGGCTGGGCCAAGTACCGCACGCCGATAAAAAATCTCTACATGTGCGGCGCCTGCACTCACCCGGGCGGTGGCGTGATGGCGGCTTCCGGACGCCTGGCCGCATTGGAAATCCTCAAGGACTTGAACAGGAGTTTGATTTAACCGACCGTGCCAAATTACGACGCAATTATCATCGGGGCCGGACACAATGGACTCGTAACCGCGGCCTATCTAGCCAAGGCGGGGAAGAAAGTTCTGGTCCTGGAACGTCGTCACGTCGTCGGAGGCATAGCTGTCACGGAGGAGATCCTTCCTGGATTTCAGCTCTCCACGCTCGCTCACCTGGCGGGATCCTTTGCCGGTGAAATCATCGCTGATCTCAATCTTAAGAAACTTGGCTTTGAGTTTATACCTGCCGATGCTTTGCTGTTTGCGCCCGGCCTCCAAGGAATTTCGTTGCAGATCCCCCAGGACCCCACCAAGGTCCAAGCGGAGATCGAGCGGTATTCCAAGTCCGACGCTAACAATTACCCGCGCTTTTGCGCCCTCGCCAAGCGTCTCTCGGCCTTTCTTCGCACTCTGTATGGCGTCCCGCTTCCCGACAAAGCCAATCCCGACGGCTACAACCCCGTCCATCTGCTAAAAATCGGCTGGAAGTTCCACCGCCTTGGCGAAAAGGAAATGTATGAGTTCTTGCGCATTCTGCCGATGAGCATGGCCGATCTGCTCAACGAATGGTTCGAGAACGATTTACTCAAAGCGGCTCTGGCTGGCACAAGCATGCTTGGCTCCTTCGTCGGGCCGCGCCAGCAGGGAACTGCTTTCAGTTTCCTCCATCACCAGCTTGGCGCATCGAACGGGGCGCTGCGCACACCCGGATTGGTGCGCGGCGGCATCGGCAATCTCCCGCAGGCGATTGCCCGCGCGGCCGAAGCTTCCGGAGCGAAAATCCAGACCGGCGCCGAGGTCGCTCGTGTCGGCCGCGCGCGTATCGACCCGAGGCGGAACCGCCACCGGTGTGGTGTTGCAGAACGGCGAGGAAATTCTTGCAACGGCGATAATCTCCAGCGCCGACGTTAAGACAACTTTTCTGCGACTGGTCGAAGCCACCTACCTCGATCCCGAGTTTCTGCTGCAGGTCAAGAACATTCGCTCGCGCGGCACGGTCGCTAAAATCAACTTGGCGCTGGATGGACTGCCCAAGTTTAAATCCGCGCCCGAGCGGGCCCTCAGTGGCGTGATCCACATCGGACCGACGATCGACTACCTGGAGCGCGCGGCCGACGACGCCAAGTACGATCGCTTCTCACGGCAGCCGTTTTTGGAAATCACCATTCCCTCGGTTGCCGATCCGTCCCTCGCGCCAACCGGCAAGCACGTCATGTCGGTATGGATGCAGTCGGCACCCTATCATCTGCGGGAAAGCAATTGGGATGTTCAGCGCGATGCCCTGGGCGACGCCGTGGTGAACCTTATAGAGGATTATG
>DAIRFP010000294.1:0-5716 GCA_036794995.1 Thermodesulfobacteriota bacterium
CATCCCCCTTTGGCAAAGGGGGAAAGAGGGGGATTTGTTGCACTGGTTTTGTCGATCAAAAGGTAAGTAAGAATCTAAGCGGGAAGAGGACTGGGCCTTGGCATACTTAGCGTTTCGGCTGGAACAACAAAGCGAATCGAAGAAATTGTCTCTCGCAAAGGCGCAAAGTTCGCAAAGTTCGGAAAATCAAGATAGGGGCTGCGAAGAAAAAGTGGGGAGGTGGCGTGGCCTTTGCGCGCTTGGCGCTCCTTCGACCTTGCTCAGGACATGCTTGGCGGGAGAAACGGTCCAAAGATTAGCTCGTGCAGAGGTAGGGGCGTAAGAGACTAACTAGATCCGATGAGCCCCGGTAAGGTTCCTTTTCAATCCTACTCATCTTGTAGCGATCTGAAGTCTCTACTCTCAGGCTTTTGATGGTTGGTTAGGTTGAAATTTCCAAGCTAAAGCGTAACTATCGGAAATCGGAGCAAGCCAGCGAAATTCAATTAACAAAGGGATTGCCAAGGTCGAATAAATTACCGAGAGGAAGAAGTTATGAGCGATACCATGACCATGACCTCGGCCAAACAGGCACAGTCGGAAGCGGGCAAGCCACCGTTCCAAAATATGGTGTGGATTCCCGGCGGGACTTTTCTCATGGGGTCCGACAAGCACTATCCAGAGGAAGCGCCGGCCCACGAAGTGACCGTCGAGGGTTTTTGGATGGATCGGCACACGGTTACCAACGAAGAGTTTCGGAAGTTCGTCGACGCGACCAAGCATGTAACATTCGCTGAGCGGGCGCCGAAAGCTGAGGACTACCCCGGCGCCAAGCCGGAGTTGCTCGTGCCGGCCTCGGTGGTTTTCAACAAACCGCGGCAGCGAGTCGATCTGCGAGACTGTTACAACTGGTGGATCTACGTGCCCGGGGCGAATTGGCGCCATCCCGAGGGACCCGCGAGCTCTTTGAAGGGAAAGGCGAAGCATCCTGTTGTTCACGTCGCTTTCGAAGACGTTGAAGCCTATGCCAAATGGATCGGCAAAGAGCTGCCGACGGAGGCCGAGTGGGAATTCGCCGCCCGTGGAGGGTTGAACGGCGCGGAGTTCGTTTGGGGCGATGCATTCACGCAGGGCGGCAAACAGATGGCGAATACCTGGCAAGGCGAATTTCCCTGGCAGAATCTTAAAGAAGATGGTTTCGAGGGAACCGCGCCGGTGGGGAGTTTCCCGCCCAACGGCTACGGACTTTTTGAAATGGCCGGCAACGTCTGGGAGTGGACCACCGACTGGTATCAGGAGCACAAGGATATTCCGCAATCCTGCTGCGCAAACTTCAACCCGAGGGGCGGAGAGCGAGACAAAAGCTACGATCCCCACATGACCGATATCAAGATCCCGCGCAAAGTGATGAAGGGCGGGTCCCATTTGTGCGCCCCGAACTATTGCCGGCGCTATCGGCCGGCGGCGCGTATGCCCCAGCCCATCGATACGTCGACTTGCCATCTGGGCTTTCGCTGCATCCTTAGGGTCAATAAGTAGAAGCCTTTGGAATGGAAAAAAATCACCGGCCTTGGCGAGCTTGGCGTCCCTTCGACGTCGCTGATTAGATGCTTGGCGGAACTCCCAAGATTACCTCCCGTAAAGGCGCAAAGGGCGCCGAGTTCGGAAAATAAAAGTAGGGGCCGCGAAGAAAAAACGGTTGGATGGAGCGGGGCCTTAGCGAGATTGGCGCCCCTTCGACGTTGCTCAGGACATGCTTGGCGGGAGAATGAGTCCGAAGATGATCGGTTTATGAACCAGAGACCATGATGGAAACTACGTTCACACCGAAGCCGGACGCTCCCCTCGAAGGAATGTTGTATTGGGTGGCCTATGCCGCGACGGGGATCGAACTGCTCGCCGTGGCGGTCATCGTTTTGGTGATCGTTTTCGCGACGGCATCCTATGCGCTGAAGATCCTGGCGCGCCAGGCGGACCACAGTACATACACCGACTTTCGGCACCGTGTCGGCCGCGCTTTGCTGTTGGGCCTTGAAATTTTGGTGGCGGCTGACATCATTCGAACCGTCGTGCTGGAGCCTACGTTGTCTAACGTGTTGGTTTTGGGATTGCTCGTGCTGATTCGGACTTTCCTAAGCTGGTCCCTGGTCCTCGAAATCGAAGAACGCTGGCCGTGGCAAGCGTCACAGGGCCGTACCAAAGAATAACAGACATATGGTTCAAACGATTTGGGGGAGTTCAAACCGTTCAAGTTGTTCAAGACGTTCAAACGGTTGAAGAACACAACTCCGTTGCAACCTAACAGAGAGAGCACAATAACAATCCATTCTTCCCAGAGGTTTTGATGGCAAATCAGAATATTACCTTGGATAATTCCACCAGGTTGGCCTACGACCGAACTCGTCTCGCCTATGAGCGCACGTTGATGGCGTGGGTGAGAACCGGGACGTCACTGATCACCTTCGGCTTCACCATCTACAAGTTCTTCGAGGAGTTCCACAAGGGGGGGCAAGTCGCCCAAACCGGTGGCCGGATCGGCGCCCGGGAGTTCGGGATTATCATGATCAGCATCGGTGTCTTTGCGGTATTACTGGCCACCTTCCAGCACGTCACAGCAATGCACAAGTTAAGAACGCAGGACCCCGAAGTTCCCTATTCGTTGGCTGCCGGAGTCGCTCTTCTGGTCTCTGTGCTCGGGATCGTAGCTTTGTTCGCAGTACTATTTTGACAATAGATTTACCGAAAATGGCTGAGACAAATCGCGACGAACCTGAAATCTTCGATGGCGGTCCGCCGCTCGGGTTGGAGAAGTCCCTGGGTCTTATCAAACCGAATGAGCGAAGGAGCGTTCGGCGCGCTCTGCTCGCCGTGCTGATCGTTTGGGCGCCGCTTTTTGTCCTTTCCGCGATTGAGAGCCTGACCTTGGGAGAAGATAAGCTAAGTTCGTTGATCGGCGATTTGACCGTTCTCTTTCGTTATCTGATCGTAGTACCGCTTTTCATCCTGGCAGAGGACGGTACGATTTTTCGGCTCGGGCAGATCGCCCGCCATTTTATCGCCGCCGAAGTTATAACCGCTGCGGACCGTCCGCGATTCGATGGGATAGTTGCCCAGGCTCGCAGACTCCTGAATTCCGCCACTGTCGAGGTACTGGTCGTCGTTATCGCCTATGTGGCGATGATCATCGTGATGCTGGTCTTTCCGGATCAAGACATTCCGCTTTGGCACAAGGCAGTCGGTGGCGCCACGGGCTATTCCTGGGCGGGTTGGTGGCACCTACTGGTGAGCGCTCCAGTCGCCCTCGTGCTGCTCCTGGGGTGGTTGTGGCGGGTCTTTCTGTGGGGGCTCTTTCTTTTTCGGGTCTCGCGTCTGGATTTGCAACTGGTTGCGACCCACCCTGATCTTGCCGGCGGGCTGCAATTTGTCGGTTTGTCCCTCCGCGCCTTTGTACTGCTGAGCTTTACCATCAGCACGATCGCCGCCGGTGGGGTTGCCTATCGTGTTCTATACACGGGAACATCTTTTTTTTCATTCAAGTATGTCATCGCCGCAGTTGTCGTCCTGAGTCTTGTGTTATTCGTCGGCCCGGTGCTGGTGTTCGGCGGCAAGCTGGTTGAGACCCGACGCCGGGGGATACTCGATTACGGCGGGCTGGGAGGAGCGGTGGGACGCCAATTGGAAAAGCGATGGCTCGATTACCGCACCAAGGTCGATGAGGGAGCGTTGGACGTTCCGCATTTCTCCGCCACTACCGATCTCTACCAGGTTGTTTCCAACGTCTATCAGATGAAAACTTTCCCGATCCATACTCAGGATCTGATCGCCTTGATCGTCGTGACACTGCTGCCATTCCTGCCGGCCTTGCTATTTGAAATTCCTCTCGACGAAGTCCTAGCCGATCTGATGCAGGTGATGTTCTAAGTAAGCGCACAGTTGACCTCGGCGCGCCGATCGATAGAATCCGATTATCGTTCCAGTGGATCGTTAGATATAAAAGCTCTTCGAAACGGGTTTCCCCGCTCATGCTTGAAATGCTTCACGCCGTGTTCCGCAGCTCCCACCTTCGAAAGTGTCCACTCTTTGCTGTGACCCCAAGGTTATTGCTCATGGCCGTTCTCTGCTCGTTGTTGTTTGCCATCGCGTGGGGAGCGACAGCTCAATTTCCGGCTATTCCAGGAACTACACCTGCCCAGCCGCCGACCTCCCCGCCTACACCTCCCGCCACGGCTACCGTTGCCAATCCTGAAGCGGTCCCCCTCAGCGACCTGGCCAAGCGGTTGGAGGCATCGAGACGGTTGCTGAGGGAGATCGGCGAGCGGCCCGAAGATCCGGAGCTGGCCGAGGTTGCGAAAGAAGTGGAGGCCACGCGGACCAAGTTCGCCGAGCAGGCAAAAAGCGAAGAGGCCGCCATCGGCAAGTCGCTTCGGCCGGACGAGGTCTGGGATATCGAGGTGTCCCTGAAGAGTCGCACCGCGAGGATCGCGAAATCGCAGCTAGCGGTGGCCGATGCGGCGGACCAGCTCTACAAAGACCTTGCCGCCGTGGAGCAAGAAGAAAAGATTTGGCAGCAGACCCTCAAGGCTTACGCTGCGGGAGCGATGCCCCGGGAGGTGGAGCGGGCGGTGCGCGATCTGCTCGTCGAGGTGGCGAAAATCAAATCGGCCGCGCGCAAGCGGCTCGATGCGGCGCTGGTGCTCGAGAATCAACTCTACCAGAGGGAGACCGCTCTCACCGAGCTGATGGAGAACGTAACCCTCGCCAAAGATCGTTTCCGCGAGAGCCTCATCGTGGCGGAGCGGGTGCCGCTCTGGAAGATCGGCTTGGAATGGCAGAAGATGACGCTCCCCGCGGGCGGCGTTGCCGGGTTGCTCTATCAGCAACTCTCCGACGGGCTCGACTTTCTGAGTGCCCATCGTCTGGGCGTGGTCTTATTGGTATTTTTCTTTTTCATCGTGCTGATCGGCGCGTCTTGGCTGAGCCGAAGGGTGGCCCAGTGGACCCAGGAGCATCCTCATTTCCAGGAGGCTACCCATTTTCTGAAGCGGCCGGTTTCCCTCGCGCTGTTGCTCACCCTGGTTCTGTTCCTGGTTTTCTTCAGTATCAACACCCCGCGACTGATTAACGCGGTGGCGGCGCTCATGTTGCTGCTGCCGATACTAAGGCTGCTGCCGCCTTTGGTCCATCCCGCCGCGCGGCCGCTGCTCGTCGTCCTGGCCGGCTTCTATATTTTGGATAGCTTCCGGGCGGTCTTGTTGCCGATCCCGCTGTTGGACCGTCTTTCATTTGTGGTCACGGATCTTGTCGCCATCGGAATTCTGATCTGGCTTTTCAGACCCTCACGGCTGCAGCATTCCGCCGGGACCGTGCCCACGCCGGTTTACCTCATCCTCGCTTCGAGGATCGTTCTGGTGCTCAACTTGATCTCTTTGGTGGCAAATACACTGGGCTTCTTCGATCTCGCCCGGGTTATCGCCACGGGGACGCTTTACAGTGCCTACGCCTTCTTCGCGATTTTCGGGGCGGCACAGGTTCTTTCCGTTAGCTTCGCAGTTTTTCTCGATACGGATTTGGCCCGGTCCCTGGCGGTGGTCAGGCAATACGGCGGAGTGCTCTCCCAGGGGAGCTTTCGTCTTTTGACCCTCGCGGCATTGGTTATTTCGTTGGAAGCCATGCTCAGGTTTTTTGGCGTAAAGGACAGCGTCCTCAAGGCGGTTACGAGTTTCTTTACGGCGCCGAT
>DAIRFP010000295.1:0-5667 GCA_036794995.1 Thermodesulfobacteriota bacterium
GGCCCGATCATGATGGCGCTGCTCATGAGCGGGCAGGCAGACATCGTCATCGCGGGCGCGGTTGCCATCTTACGTGGAATCCACCGCGGCGCTCCCGTGGTGGTCGTTAGCGGCCACCTCAACAGAATGAGCTACGCTCTGATGACGGCCAAGGGATTGAAGACGGTGGCGGACTTGAAGGGAAAGACGATTGGGATAACGGGGATCGGCGGGATGGGAGAATTTACGGTCGTAGAATCTTTGCGGCGAAAGGGCCTGGTTAAGGATCGGGATTTTTCCGTGCTGAACATCGAGGGCGGACCGGCGGCGCGCATGGCTGCGCTCAAAACCGGGAAGGTACAGGCCGTTCCGCTAACCCCGGGACAACGCGTGCAGGCCGAGAACGACGGATTTACGGTGTTGTTGGACACTCGAGAAACACTGACCGAGCTTCCGTCGACGATCGTCGCCTCGACTCGAGATTTCGCAAACGCGAGTCCCGATAAAATGGTGAGATTCTTAAGTGCCCTTGATAGAGCTATGAACCTTATCCGCCGCGACAAGGAAAAAGCAATTGCGCTTGGAGTACGGCACGGACTCCGCGGCGACATTGGCACGGAGAGAAAAGCATTGGACTATTACGTGGAGGATCTCGACATCCGCCTCAAAAAAGAAAACATCGCGGCGCTTCTGAAACAAATCGATGTGCCAGACGCGCCGGGGAAATATTTCGATGATACCTACTTGACGCGAGCCACCGGGCTTCGGTAAAGAATACGGCAGTATGATCTCATTTTTCGGAGGTTCTCATGGACGCTGAACGGGTAATCGAGCTTTCGCCACAAGGGTCTGGTCTCATCATTGTCGACATGCAGGCTGAAGGCTGTGAAAGGCATGGTCCCGGAGTTAAGCCCGTCATTCGAAACATCAGAACTTTGTTGGACCGATTCCGGCAGGCCAATGGAAAAATAATCCACGTTCAATCAGTGAGACCGAAAGATCATCCCGAATTCACGTTCTTTGGTAAGGAGTACTCCCTCATCGAGGACAGCCCGGCGGTGGAGTTTGTTGAGGAGCTTAAGCCCTCTCCTGACGAGATAGTCGTAAAGAAGTACTCCCACGACTGCTTCTATAAAACTTCCATGGAAGAACAGCTGAAGAAGTTGGATCTCCGCCCTTGCAGAGACCACATCGTTGTCACGGGAATCGGTTCCAACAATTGCGTGTATCACGCCGTGATAGGCTTTCACATCAGAAACTACCTTGTCCACGTGCCAGAGGATTGTATCCATGCCAGCCGGGCGGAAGGTCAGCAATTTGCGCTCAGTCAGTTCCGTTCGCCCGCCTATGATTTCAATGTTAGCGTCACTCGGTCCGAAAACATCAAGTTCGCCCCAGATCTCGAGCGGGCAGCTGTAAACAGCTAGCCCGATCCCAGCGGAGATCTTGCTCGCGCCAGAACAGAAGAATCGCCTTCGGTGAAAGCGTAGGGCGTTAATTGATGGCTATTTTTCTATCCAACGAAGATGTCCAGCAACTGCTAAGCATGGACGATTATATCGAGACCGTGGAGCAAGCCTATCATGAACTCGGCATGGGACGAGCGTGGAATAATCCGCGCATTCACACCTACGGCCAGGCCCAAAATGGCGCGACGCATTTTCTGAAAGTGTTTACCGGGACCGTGCCGGCGCTGGGCTATTCGATCTTGCGGCTAGACTCGACGATGGAAAGAAACGAGAGCAGCCATGAAACCAGCCGCAAGATCGGCAACCGAAATGTCGGCTGGTTGCTGCTATTTTCGGTGGAGAATGGTCAGCTCGAAGCTATCATCGAAGACCGCGCCTTGCAGCGGATGCGGGTGGGCGCGATGACCGGTATCGCGGCAAAGTATCTGGCCCGGCAGGACAGCCACACGGTCGGCATATTCGGCTCCGGCTCTCAAGCCGGTCCGCAGATCGAAGCGTTGGGTGCCGTAATGAAACTCCGCCGCATAAAAGTCTACAGCCCAACACAAGCCAATCGCGAGGCCTTCGCGACGAGAATGAGCAGCGCCCTACACACCGAAGTGGTTCCGGTGAAGGCGCCGAAGGATGCCGTCGCCGGTTGCGACATCGTGGTGGTTGCAACCAACTCCAACGATCCGGTCTTCAACGGCGGTTGGATCGAGCCCGGAACATTCATAAGCTCCATCGTCAACAGCGACAAGGTGCTCCGCCGCCGCGATCTCGACAACGAAAGTTTTCGCCGCGCATCGCTGATCATCGTCAGCACGCGAGACCAGATCAAAAACGACGAACCCCTCTGGCTCACCGAAGGCCTGACACACGGAGCCGTCAGTTGGGATCGCATCTGGGAAATCGGCGAACTCGTGTGCGGCAAATCGCCGCGGCGAACCGACGACAAAGAAATTACCATCCTCAAGAACAACGGCCTCAGCGTCCAATTCGCCGGCGTGGGCGCCGCAGTGATGAAGCGAGCGAAAGAGCGCAGCCTAGGCCGAGAGTTACCCGCCTTCATGTTCGAACAAGCCTACCGGACTTAAGCCTTCCACAGTCCTTCCCGCATGTCCTATCGCTGGTTCGATTCGGGGTGACGACATGGGGAGTCTCATTTCGAGGAACTCATGATACTCCGCAGCTTGCTTCGGGGTTCTTCATTCGACGGTTTTACACTAGCTTTTTGGGGGGTGCTGAAGATGACATCTACAACGCTTAGCTCCAGCGGTGCAGCTAAATCCGTTGTTGGGCAAGATTGAACGGGAGGCAGGAGCATGAGCGCAATGGCAAAGACCGTAATGCCCATCGCTTCGTCGAAAAGCGCTGCGGCGCGGGTGAGGACGTTCGATTGGGAGCGTGTGTCGCAGGATCTCGACGCGCAAGGGAGCGCCGTGATCGAGGATTTTCTTTCGCCGGACGAATGCCAGGCATTGGCCGTGCTGTATCCGAAAGACGACATGTTCCGCAGCCGGGTCGTGATGGAGCGCCATGGTTTCGGACGTGGCGAGTATAAGTATTTTTGCTATCCGCTGCCTGATCTTATTGCCGGTCTTCGGAAAGCTATCTATTCGCATCTTGTCCCGATCGCCAATCGCTGGAATAAGGCCTTGGGTATGGATGTGCGCTACCCGGAGAAGCACGTTGACTTCATTGAGCGTTGCCATCGGGCCGGCCAGCCCAAGCCGACACCGCTTCTGCTCCAGTACAGGACCGACGACTAAAACTGCCGGCACCAGGACCTCCATGGCGAGCATGTGTTCCCGCTCCAGCTCACCATTCTGTTGTCTAACCCCGACAAAGACTTTACCGGTGGCGAATTCGTGATGACGGAGCAGCGGCCGCGTATGCATTCGCGGCCGATTGTTGTGCCGCTTCGCCAGGGTCATGGTGTTGTGTTTGGGTTCATAACCGCCCCGTGCAGGGCACTCGCGCGCGTATCGCGTGAATCTCCGGCACGGCGTCAGCCGCATCCGGTCAGGACACGGTCATACGGTCGGCATCATTTTCCACGAATGACCATGAATCTGTTCGACAGCCTGGCCGATGTCGAGTTGCGGCAGAAGCAGTTCCGGTGATCGCGTAGATTCCTCTACGAAATCTTCCTTAGGCTCCTAAGAAATATCGAAACACAAATCAGGCATTTTCCTAACTTGATCCATCTCCGTTCAATGATAGCGTGGTAGTAAGAGGTTTACATGCTGTTCCATGGAAGGAGCAGAGTATGGCAAGGCCTAAACTCCACGCCGAGCGCGGGCGTAATTGCCGCGCCCCCCCGGACCCTAAGATATCTCTTCGTACCGTCACCGGAGGTGACGGCGTCAGAAATAAACTTGTCCTGTTCACAAATTCGAAGAATATAGAATATAGAAAGGACACGTAAGCATGAAGAAGCATATGCTTTTGACACGCGTAGTCGCTTTTGGCTTGTTGTCTGCTATGGTGCTGGTCCGATTTGGCCAGGTCGCCGAGGCGCAAGACAAAAATTCAAAGGACTTGGTTCCACCGATCATATTCCAGGCGGCTGGACCAACCGCCGACTCGATTCAGAGCACGGTCGATGCGTACCGTGCTGCTCTGGGCGATCCCAATAACGCCAATAACCCAGGGCCGCTCGCAAGCGGTCGCCGGGAGATCAACTGGGACGGCGGCGGCCCCCCCGTGGACAACACTACACCCCTACCCCCGGTAACGCCGTTCAACGTGTTCTTAAACACGCGGGGCGGTCAGTTCACCACGCTGGGAATAGGCCTTACTCAGGCTCCCCCAGCGGGCGGGCCTGAGGGTGGCCTTGAAGTGCTCTTCAACAACCCCACCTACGGTGAAACCTTCGCCACCTTCAGCCCTTTGCGCCTGTTCACGCCGGTAGGCAGCAACCTCACCGAAGCTTCGTTTTTCATACCCGGCACCAATGGAGCTGAGCCAGCAACGGTCCGTGGCTTCGGCGCAGTTTTCACAGATGTTGACGAGTCGGATGGGATCGCGCCTAGAGGGAGGGGCGCGAACCCTCGTGGGGCCAGCACGCTGATGGAATATTTCGACCGCGACGGCAAGCTGATATTCAGCAGTTTCGTCCCGGCTTCGCCAGGCGATGCGAGCCTTTCCTTCTTCGGCATCCTCTTTGATGCTGCGCGCATCGCGCGGGTCCGGATCACAACCGGCAATGTAGCTCCGGGGCCGGATGATGGGGAAGTGGACATTGTCATGATGGATGACTTTATCTACGGCGAGCCACAGCCCTATTAATAAAATAGGGCACCCTCGCTGAGCAGGACCAAAGCAGAGATGAGCTTCATCCCGCATTTACTTCGGGGAAATACAGTCAGGGTCATTGTGATAGTGCGACAGCAGCGATCCGAGGACAATGGCCCTGACTGCCACGTGTAGTCAATACGCATATGTGGGCGGGAGGGGCGTCGGAAAGCCGTTTCCCCAAATTGATACCACTGTTTTAGAATTTTTTCGCTCAAGAGACAGTGTTTCGCGACCTTAGCGCACTACTTTCCGCGCCAAAAATGATCCGCGTCAGACTTTCTCCCTCTCCTAGCGCGCACGTTTCACACTCAAAAGGCGCAAGCCAAGTTTAACGACTTCACTTTAGACTTGAACCTTGCAGGCATCTCATATATTTCCCGTTCAACGGCCATGACTCACAAAATCCATGTGTGGTAGTTTTGTCTTGGCGCCAGGTCGCAAGGCAACCCGTCTGTAGGAGGGAGTTCGAGCGAGCATGCGAATCTCTGCCGCGCAACGCTCAGCACTTTCCCCATACCAGAGCGCTGGTGGATTCCCGGACGTCTTTGACCTTTCTGGAGCTTCACCTGAGGACGAACCGGCTCGGCAATTATCTGCTGAACCAAGGGATCGGGAAGGGAGATAGGGTCGGTCTCGCCTGCGGCAACCGCGCCGAACACTTGGAAGCGCTTTTTGCTCTCGCGAAAATCGGCGCCATCGCCGTCCCTTATGATTACCATTGGAGCACCCTGGAATGCGAAGCGATGATTAAATTCTTTGCGCCCAAGGGCTTTATCCTGGAGGAGCGCAATGAGACTAAAGCTCTCGCCGATATCGTAAAGCAGAGCGTGACACCGGGCCGGTTCGTGACCGTGGGCCCTTCGGAAATCCAAGGGGGGACACCTCCCTGCGTTCGTTGAACTATGCGATGACGCGGGGCTTCGGTCATGATGAGCGT
>DAIRFP010000296.1:0-1560 GCA_036794995.1 Thermodesulfobacteriota bacterium
TATTTGTGACGTCATCATGGGCGGTATCGTGGTCACGACCGGACGTGCGAGCGCGATGGTTTTCTCGCCGCCCTACGTTGACGAGACCCTGAGTTTCGTGGTTCCGGACCATCGCCGGGCAGATTTCTCCAGCGCGGAGTGGGTCCGTGCTGCTTCAGGATTAAGGGTTGGGGTTCCCAACCTGCCCTATCTCGAGGAGATCGTACAGCGGGAGTTTCCGCGGCTGGAGATCGTGCCGATATCGGTTGATCGGGTAGCGGACTTCTTTGCCGGTCGTGGCGAGCGGCTCGACGGAGTCGTTTTCCCGGCCGAAAGGGGCTCTTACTTCACGCTACTCTATCCGGCTTTTTCGGTGGCGGTGCCGCACCCGCTGGCGATTCGCTTCCCCCTCGCCTACCCGGTGGGGCGTCGCGACCTGGAATTCGCGCGGTTCCTCGGCATCTGGATCGACCTGCAGCGAAAGAACGGCACGATCGCGGCGTTCTACGACCACTGGATTCTGGGACGGGATGCGCGCCCCAAGCAGCCGCGGTGGTCGGTGATCCGCAACTTGCTGCACTGGGTGAAGTGAGCAGCAGGCCGCTGAGAAAACTCATATGCTTCGTTGCGCTCGACCGATTTCGCGTCAACGTACCCTATGGCCACGCCGACCCTCATCGATCTTCGCGCGCCTCGCCTCTGAGTTTTTTGAGCAGCCCGCATGGGAATCCAGAAGCCACTATACACTTTGGCTTAAACGACACCAAGAACACGAAGTCACGAAGGCTTCGGAAATCTAGGATGATTAATTTCGGAGTAATTGCATGATCCAGCTAAAAAACTTTATCCGCGATCTGTGGACGTTGCTGCGCCCCTACTGGATGTCGGAGGAACGGCGTGCGGCGTGGCTGCTGCTCATCGCTAATATCGTGCTCACCCTCGCCATGGTCTATATGACCGTGCTGTTCAACCAGTGGTACAATCTTTTCTACAACTCGCTGCAGGACAAAGCCCAGGATGAGTTCTTCCGTCAAATTGGGCGATTTTGCGTACTGGCGACCATTCTTATCGTGATCGCGGTGTACCGCATCTACCTGAACCAGATGTTGCAGATCCGCTGGCGGCGCTGGCTTACGGACAAGTATCTCAAAGACTGGCTCGCCGACCGCAACTACTACCGTATGTAACTCGAAGCGGCCGCCACCGAGAACCCCGACCAGCGCATCGCCGAGGATTTCAGATTGTTCGTCGACGAAAGCCTTTCCCTGGGTTTGGGATTTCTCAACGCCGCCGTTACATTGGGCTCTTTCATCGGGATTCTCTGGTCGCTTTCCGGGCCCCTCGAGATTCCGTTCGGCGGCGCGACCTATGTCATCTACGGTTATATGGTTTGGGTGGCCATTGGCTACGCTATCATAGGCACCTGGCTCACCCACAAAATCGGCAAGCCGCTGATCCCGCTCAACTTCAACCAGCAGAGATACGAAGCGGACTTTCGCTTCAATCTGGTGCGCTTCCGTGAGAACAGCGAGGGCGACTCCGAGATCCCGGATCAGCGGGGCCACGACGTCGCCGCGCCAG
>DAIRFP010000296.1:1570-5648 GCA_036794995.1 Thermodesulfobacteriota bacterium
CTTCCGTGAGAACAGCGAGGGCGTGGCCCTGTATCACGGCGAGGAAGACGAACTGCGCGGTTTCCGCACTCGTTTCGCGTCGGTGGTGGACAACTGGTGGCAGATCATGAAGCGGCAAAAACTCCTGACCTTTTTCACTGTTGGCTACAACCAGGCGGCCGTGGTGTTTCCCTTCGTCGTGGGTGCGCCGCGCTATTTCTCGGGCGCAATCCAACTTGGTGGCTTGGTTCAAATCTCCAATGCCTTCGGTCAAGTGCAAGGGGCGCTTTCCTGGTTCATCGGCGCCTACACCGATTTCGCTGCCTGGAAAGCCACGGTGGACCGTTTGAGCGGCTTCCACAAGGCGGTCTTCTCAACCCAGGAAGAGAGCCGCGCCGGTGCGGGGCCGGCGGTGGTGGCCGACCCTACCATCGACGATCTGGTGTTGCGCAATCTGGAACTCGGGCTGCCCACGGGGCGCGTTTTGGTTTCGGGAATCAACACTCGCATCGAGCCCGGCGAGCGTGTGCTGATCAAGGGTCCTTCCGGTTCGGGCAAGAGCACGCTCTTCCGCGCCATCGCTGGGATCTGGCCCTTCGGCACGGGGCAGGTCAGACAGCCGCGCGGGTTTCACTCGCTCTTTTTGCCGCAGCGTCCTTACTTTCCCATCGGCACCCTGCGTCACGTGGTGAGCTATCCCGCTGCGGCCGAGACCTTTAGCGATGCGCAGTTGCGCGACGCGCTGGCAGCCGCCGGGCTGGCACATTTTGGCGACCGGCTTGATGAACAGGAAAACTGGGCGCAGCAACTGTCCGGCGGCGAGCAGCAGCGGGTGGCGATAGCCCGCGCGCTCCTGCAAAAGCCTGCTTGGTTGTTTTTGGACGAAGCCACCTCCGCGCTGGACGAACCGAGCCAGGAACGCGTTTACCAGCTGCTCACCGAACGGTTGAAGGACGCAACGATCATCAGCATCGCGCATCGCTCGGCGCTCACCGACTTCCATGGCAAATTGTGGGAGCTGAAAAGCGAGGGCGACGGCACCGTGCGGATGATCGCTGATGGCGCGCCGCTGCCGGCATAGAGGCTTCGCCTCGAGTGTCGAGGGACAAAACAGTGGCGAGTGTCGGAGATGACAAAGGAAGAGCCGTTGTCTTTGACTCCACACTCGACACTTCTCCGACCCTCGCTCGTTCGGATTTCTGCTTAAGCTCGTATTGGACTAAAGTCCAATATACAGCTTTTTAGCGCTTCGATAGAAAGGGACAAAATCGTGATGACTTCCTGTTCGGATCAAGACGGGAGGGTCAGGGGAGAGAAAATGAAGGCAAAGGATCTGTTGGCGATCCTCTGGTTAAGTGTTGTGCTCTTTGGCTGCGCGAGCTACCAGGCGGGAGGGGACGTTCAGTCGGGAGTACAAGCGTTGCTGGCGGGCAACAATCAAACCGCCCTGGCTTATTTTCAAGCCGCCGCGCAACAAAACCCCAATTATATTTACAGTGGACAACTCAATCAGGGAGTGTTGAGCTATCTGGGCAGAGCCCAATACCTCAACAAGGACTATACCCAGGCGCGCCAGACTCTGGAAAAAGCGCTTCGCCAGAACAAGACCGACAATCTCGCGCGGCTATATCTTGGCCTCACCCAGGCTCGTTTAGGAGACAATCAGGCGGGGCTGAATAATATCGAAGCCAGCATGAAACGCATCAGTGCTTGGCTCAATTATTTAAACGGGAATTTTCCCGGCGAAGGCTGGGACCCGGGCGGGAGGATCCAGGGCGGCATTAAAGACGCTCTTGCCATGATTTCCAGCGGCAAGGTCGAGTGGCCCAGACTTATCGCCACTGGAGAGTCGGTGGGTCTCGGCGTGGAGCAGCAAGAAGAAACCTTTCGACAGCTATTTATCAACTCAACTTAGAGCGCATGTTGAAACGGGGATATCGACGCGCTTTATTTCACCGACAATCGCTTCCGGCATAAGGAACTTCGGCTCAGAGGTAGGTTGAGTTTCGAATCGTCATTCCCGCTTGCGCGGTAACGACGGAAACCCGAAGCCAATCGACGCCAATTGACAGACACGATTATAGAATTATCTGATGAAATATTTTCTAGTGACGTTTCTCACCGTTGCGGTTTGGTTTGCGCCGATGGCTATGGCTGCCTCCGTGGGTTTTTATGCGGGGACTTTTGATCCACCCACTCAGGCAGAGATCGGAATGCTTCGCTGCGCTTTGGGAGATATCAGCGTTGGGAAAGAATGCGCAGAGATCGGTAAGACGATCGCCCGGCTGGTGGTGTCGGTGAATCAAAGTCATGACGAGGATACTCTGGCTTCCACTAGAGAACGAGCATTGATGGTTCGGAGCGCGCTCAGAAACTATGGTGATCGGGTTGAAGTCGTGACCGCGCCGGGAACCAGAGAGGAAAAAATCCGCGGCCTCCTCGAGGATAAAAACATTGAACGGCTGGTCCAGTTCATTGACAGCGATGCTTATGGCGCGCTGAAATCGGCTCCAGCCAGTCAAGATCCAAGGCTCCTGTGGATGGTTTTTTCTCTGAAGCCGGGAGGGAGTTCAACGCCGGCGCTTGATCCCCGGATCTTGCCGGCCAATGTGAAACTCTTTGTTGAAATCGACCAGCCCCCGGGCAGCTCTTCGGGCGCGGTCCAAAAGGTTATTCAATCGGGCGGTGCAACGGCGGGCCTCATCGACCCTGCCGTGAACTCCATTATCGAGAGGTTGAGCCTGTACCAGGAGGTCAGCGAGGACCTGGCGAAGTTGCAAAAGTCATTGTTTGAGGAAAGTTGGAAAGGGTTTTTGAAGGACCTCAAATCCGCTTGCCCCAGTACTTTAGACCAGCAAGCCTGCGCTGGGCTGGCATCAAGCTGGGAGGCCGTTGCTATCATCAACGCCGACCCGATAAACCCAGCGGATCGAAAAGATGCTTCAGCCAATTTTCTGGTTTATAAAAGAGCGCAATCCGAGGATCGTTGGGCAGAGAAATTTACCGACACGGCGCTAAGATCATTGCAAGGGTCTGCCAGCTACGACAAACTCAAGCCCGTCGCGGTGGATATGAGCTCGAAAATGTACCTGGGCTACCCTGAAGGGAAACTTTTTCACCTGAGAAAGGTCGCCGTTCAAAGCAAGCGCCCATCCGGGGAATCTCCCAAGGTCAGCCAAAAACCCGTGCGCTGTTCCGCGCCCCCTGGTACATATAATATGGACATCGTTCAGTACACTGCCGATCGCTTTCCGACGGCTTTTGCAGTTTTCCTGCAAGAACAGTTTCCCACCCGCTCAATCTTGCCCGCCGACCTTTATACGCACAACCAGACCGTCGAAGACGCCTATGAATTTCATCGGCGCGATGGCTACAGCACTTTCTATTTTTTACAAACCCGGCGCGGTCAACTCCATCGCAATATTTATCTCGTGGTGAGAGCGAAACCCCACGCCTATCGAGTAGTTTTCACCAACCTTCGGGGCCTTGACCAGGAAGCCGATGTTTATTGTCAAATTTCCCATTCCGGCACTTTTTCAAGTATGCGTTCGGTTCATTCCAAGCGCGAGCTGCCGTTATTTGTATTCAATCCACGCGGGATCTCTTTGAAGCTCAGTGATAAGGATTGGCTGCTTTTTGGCTTCAAAGGAAAATGGGAAAAAGTCTTACTGGAACAAAATTGGCAACGCCGTCCGCTGGTAAAAGAAGGATTAGATATTGATCTGTTTACCCATCCGACGATCAAGCAAAAGCTCGTGATTGCGCGCAATGTCTATGGCGACGATGCGAATATCATTATGGATACCTTTTATAAGAAGGGCGTCCGTCAGGTGATTTATTTGGGTACGGCAGGGGCGATCGCGAATTATCAAGTCGGCGATGTGGTGACGCCCAATGAGTTTATCGATAACAACAATGTCGCCGTGTCGTTTCAGAGAAATCTGGCGCAGGGCTATCGCGCAGAACTGTCAAACCAGGTTACTGTTCACGACCAAACCAAACACGGTCGGGTGCCGACCCTATATCATGAAACTCTCGCGCTGTTGTCCAATTGGAAGGCAAGATCGGTCGCCGCATTGGATGTAGAAGGTTTTTATCT
>DAIRFP010000059.1:0-24373 GCA_036794995.1 Thermodesulfobacteriota bacterium
GCTCGCAAGGCTCATAACCTTGAGGTCCCGGGTTCAAATCCCGGCCCCGCAACCACCAGAAAGGGGCCCGACGGCCCCTTTTGTCATTTCTCCCGCTCGCCGATTCTCTGGATTGCGGCTTCGCAATTCAAAATCCGCCAATGAATCTTTTGCACGCAACCGGTCAAGCTGACGGGACTTGGTTTGAAACTTCCTTTTCTATAATATGATTCTCAATGGAGCCTAGAGGTCCCCAGAGATTGCGTTGGCAGCTCCGGCCGTCGTTGCGCCATTGGTATTGCACGGTTATTTTGCTTTGGCTGACCGCAACCGGTTTTCCCTTGAATGCCTCCCATCATTATACCGATCGCCAGCTCGATTTCCTGGCAACTCGCGTGGGCAAGACTTATTGGATCGCCGCGGTCAACAACCGTACGCCGTCTTTTCTTTCTGCGCCTGCGGCTCACGCGTCGGCCTTTCATCCTAAGGCAAATGAATCCTTTGAAATCACAGAATTGACGGGTCGTGAACACAAAAACCCCTATTACAAAGTAAAGTTTGATTCCGGCAAAGAAGCTTACATTCAACCGGACATGTTTCTCGACGAATTAAACGTGACCATCGCCTCTGTCGACCCCCAAGCCGATCAGAAGAAAAAAGGCGCGGAGGCAGCGGAGGAAGAAAAGAAGAGAGTTGAGTGGATCCAAGCTCAGCCTTGGTCACGCGGCATCAAGGAGGCGGCTATGAGCCGTCAGGTTATAGGCGGCATGAACTCAGGAGAGGTCAAAAAAATCTTGGGTAACCCCGTTCGTGTGAGCAGAGTGAAAGGCCAGATCAATGTCGCCGAAGAACACTGGCTCTATGCGGACGGATCAACCGCTGTTTTCTACAACGGACTTTTGAACCGCATTGAACCCAAGCGTACTATCGAACCTCAGCCAAGCACGGAGAAAAAATGATGTGGATCACCGTCAGCAAATTAATCGGACTGGCCGCATTGTGTCTGTTGATGGCAACCAGTGGTGCGAGCGCCCAGATCTTTCAATGGACCGACGTGAAGGGCACCTTGCATTTTACCAACAATCCGCATTGGATCCCCGAATCGATTCGAAATTCCGCGGCTCTCATTATTCGCAACGACTTGGATGTTAAGAGTCAATCTCGAGAAGCAACACCTGCGTCTCTGTCCGCGCCGGCAACCCCGAGCGCTTTAACCCAGCCGGAAGACGGGACCCATCAAATCGGGACCGCCGTGGTGACCTATGCTCCTCAGGAAGTGAACATAGTGGTGGTCGGCAACCCCGACGCGCGGCGGTCGCAGGCTCACTCCTGTAAGTTCGGCGGCAACTGCAAACCGGCGTTTCGTCCGAATTTCGCCGACCGGCAGTATATTCATCCGAGCGTGTTTGACGGCGGCTCGCGCCAGTACATCCATCCCGGGTTTGAATCCCTCCCCAAACCAACCCGCAAGCACTCTGTGGCGCGTAGGTAACCCCTTTCACGACTTCGCGCCTGTTGTTGCGGCGCGGAATCGACGAGATTGCGGCGATCAAATCCGATTTCTACGGCGGACGCGAAACGGTCGGCATTGGCATCGAAGAACAGGGAGCACCTCTCGAACATTCACGATTTGAGCTTATGGAGTTTCTCGCGCCGTTTCCGTTCTTTCTTGGAGAGCCGTCTTGGATTTCCCTTTTTAGGCGCTGCCCTCGCCAAATTTTCTGGTTCATCATCTGCGAAAGAGACCGCGGGATCACGCAACATATCGCTGAACTCGGCAGCAAATAAAGCGACTGCGCCGAAGCGCTCCACCGCGTTGCGTACCTCCCGATCCGATGTCACCACAACACAGCCGCCGCCGAGTTGCCGTGCGAGCCGGACAACCACGCTGTCGGCTTTCTCTCCCACACGGGAGTAAATTATGGAGACCCCATCACTTTTGTCTTTCGTTTCGTGGGACCAACCCGCTCGCCAACCATCAAAAACGACCGTGACGCTATGGCCCTTGCGTCTTTGGTAGCTTGCAAGCTGCTGGACAAGCCAACTCCGTTTATGCTCTAGATTGCCGCTCAATCCGGTTTGGCTACCGATCAAATTGTAGCCATCGACGATGATATCCATGGCGAATTCAGAGCTTACCCGGCACCCGATCAAAATGGAACCTTCCCTAAGTGGTTGTCAAAATCGAAAAAACCAGGTAAATACTGAGCGATTTTACCAGGAGGTTCAGGAGACTTGGGGATCACCATAAAAAAAGCCAAAAGAATCAATCAGTTGCCGCCTTATCTTTTCGCCGAAATCGATCGCCGAAAACGCGCAGCGTTAGCCCGTGGCGTCGATCTGATTGACCTCGGAATCGGCGATCCCGACATTCCCACTCCAGCCCCGGTGGTAGAAGCACTAATCGAGAGCGCCAGCAAACCGGTGAATCACCGCTATCCCAACAGTTCCGGGCTAGCTGAGTTTCGCCAGGCGGTGGCAGACTGGTATCAGCGACGATTCAACGTCAGGCTTGATCCGGGACGGGAAGTCGTCTCCTTAATTGGTTCCAAGGAAGCCATCGGCAATATGGCTGTAGCCTTCGTGGATCCGGGTGACATTGTTCTGGTCGCGAGCCCCTGCTATCCGGTCTACCACATTGGAACTGCATTCAGCGGGGGGAAAAGCTACTTCCTGCCGCTGAAGAAGGAGAATAACTTTCTCCCCGACTTGGATTCGATTCCGCCTGAAATTGCCAGACAGGCAAAACTTCTCTGGATCAACTATCCAAACAACCCGACCGCCGCGGTGGCGGATAAGGATTTCTTCAAGCGGGTCGTCGATTTCGCCAATGAGTATAACGTGATTGTCTGCCACGACGCCGCCTATACCGAGATGGGTTACGATGGCTACCGGCCGATGAGTTTTCTCGAGGTGGATGGGGCAAAGGAAGTCAGTATCGAGTTTCACTCACTATCAAAGACCTTTAACATGACCGGCTGGCGCATCGGCATGGCCGTGGGTAACCCCGACCTCGTGGGCGGCCTCGCGCAAGCCAAATCCAACCTGGACTCCGGTATCTTCCAAGCTGTCCAAGAGGCCGGCATCGAAGCCCTGAAGCTCGGCGATACGATCGTCGAGCCATCCCGAAAAATATACCAGGAGCGCCGCGACATCTTGGTAGACGGTCTTCGTGCCGTTGGTCTTGAATGCGAAAAGCCCCGGGCAACCTTTTACGTCTGGGCCTCTACTCCAAAGGGGCTTTCGTCCGCCGCATTCACGGCCAAGTTACTCGACGAAGCCGGTGTGGTTACGACCCCTGGGAACGGATTTGGAGAAGCCGGAGAGGGATACGTTCGCTTTACGGTCTGTGTGGACAAATCCAAGCTGAAGGAGGTTGCGGAAAGAATCCGACAGGTTAAGTTTTAGCAGCGTATTGACCAGTTCTAATCAGAGGCTAGGCAAAAAATCGCTGGTGCAAGGACCTGGAAAACCGATCCTGTGGTTTTCGCTCATGACAAGCTACGCGAGGCTCACTCAGGCAGTTCGGAAAGCCAGCGATGGTGCACGACGCAGCCAATGAATCTTCTGCCGCAGCCTGCTAGGTTTCTTTCCCGCGAGGGCGTAATGACAAACGCTGTGGCCCATCAAGTTTACATGGGCATCGGATCTAATATAGGCAACAAGAAGGAAAACTTCTTCGAAGCCCTTAGCCGATTAGCCAAACTTCCGGACACCAAGATTATCAAGGAGTCCTCACTCTATGAGAGTGAGCCCCTCGGCGACTCGAAGGATTGGTATGTTAACGGCGCGATCGAGATCGAGACGAAGTTTAAGCCCGACATGCTCCTCAAGAAATTCAAGAATATCGAGCGGGCCATGGGTCGCAAGAAAGTTAAGAAACGCTGGGGAGCACGGATTATCGACCTGGATATACTGTTATATGATGCTATTGTCATAAAGAAAAAGAACTTGCGTATTCCTCATCCGGAGATGCCGAACCGCAAGTTTGTCCTCGTCCCCCTAAGCGAGATCGCTCCTCAAGTCATACATCCAGAGCTCGGCGTGACCATTTCTGAACTTCTTGTCAGCGTCAAAGACGATAAGAAGGTGCATCTATATCACGCCTAAGTGGACTGATCCGCTGGGACCTCCAGGGCCAAAACATTGTTGCTCCGTCTGCTGCTTTTCTTCTTCCTCGTTTACATTTTTTATCTTGCGATTAAAGCCTATCGCCGCGGCCGAAAAACCGACACCCCCACGGCTGGCTTTCCCAACGCGAGCAGCAATGATGAAATGGTTCTCGATCCGCAGTGCCAGACCTATGTGCCCAAAGGGGAAGCCTTCCGGCAGCAAGGCAAGTATTTTTGCAGCCGCGAATGCGCCAAGCTTTTTCTATCCCGCTAGAGCCTGCAAGATCTTATCCTGTACCCCGCCAAAACCGCCGTTCGACATCACTATGACAATATCCCGAGGAACGGCGTTCTGTGCCACGTAAAAGGCGATATTCTCCACTTTTTCAATAACCACAGCCCGCTCCTCGCCGAGGCCGTTGATTGCGTCGACAAGTCTGTTAACCGACAGACGCTCAGGCTCGGGAATTTTTTCCGGTTGGTGGAGCCCGGCGAGCACGATACGATCCGCCAAGGCCAACGTCTGAGCAAATTCCTGCTCAAAGATACTCCTTCTGCTCGTGTTGCTTCGCGGCTCGAAGATTGCCCACAGCCTCCGGCCAGGATAAGCGGCCCTGACGGCACTGATGGTTTCCTTGACCGCCGTGGGATGGTGCGCGAAGTCATCGATCACCAATACGCCGCGAACGTTGCCTTTGATCTCCTGCCGCCGCTTAATACCGGCGAAAGTGGCCAGACCCTCGCGCAAATCTTCTCGATCAATTCCTAGCTCCCTGCCCATAACGTAGACGGCAAGGGCGTTTTGCACGTTGTGTTGACCCATAAGCCCGAGCTCTACACCGCCGTCAGACCGACCTCGGTAACAGGGCTCGAAGAGGCTTCTTCCTTCCCGTATTTCGATGTTTTTTGCCGTCCAATCTGCCGATGCCTCGCTGCCATAGTAGACGACCGGGCAGCCCGCCGTTCCGACAACCTCTCTCGCAGCGGCATAGTCCTGACACACAACCAGACGGCCGCTCGACGGAATGAGATCCACCAGACGCCGAAATGCGTCCTTTAGGTGATCGAGATCGCGATAAATATCCGCATGATCAAATTCCACGCTGGTGAGAATAACGTTGTACGGACGATAGTGCAGAAACTTGGGCCCTTTATCGAAAAAGGCGCTGTCGTACTCGTCGCCTTCTAAAACCACATAGTCCCCGCTTCCAGGATGCCAGCCGCTGCCGAAATTGAGCGGAACGCCGCCGATAAAAAACCCTGGCTCTAAGCCCGCTCGCGTAAGCGCCCATGCGGCCAGCGCGGAAGTTGTGGTTTTACCGTGGGTACCCGTGACCACCAACGATGTCCTCGATCGGATCAGGAATCGACCGATGGCCTGTGGAAACGAAAGGTAAGGAAGATCCTGCTTCAGAACGGCCGCGGCTTCAGGATTGTTTCGCGATACCGCATTACCGATGATCACAAGATCAGGTCGTGGGGACAAATGTTCTTCTCGATAGCCCGAGAGAATCGGTATCCCGATGCCTTGCAAGTAATGGCTCATCGGCGGGTAGACGTTTTGATCGGAGCCGGTGACGCGATATTCCAGGGACTGTAAGAGACCGGCGAGAGAGGCCATGCCGACCCCGCAAACGGCGATCAAGTGAATATGACTGCCTGCGGCCGGAAGGTCATTCATGGCTTCAACGTCTTCATGATCAAATCATGAATGTGCGGGCGAAACGCTCGGATCTTTTCATTCTTGCGTGTGGGGTGGACACGGTTGGAAAGCAGGACAATGTGGCAGTTTTTTTCCAGATCCCACCAGATCGAAGTGCCGGTGAAACCGAGATGACCCACTGAACGGCGGGAAAAACACGTCCCGCTCGCAGATTTGTTTTCCGATGGCGTATCCCAACCTAGAGCAAAATGAGAATTTTTCACGGTTTCGTCCTTCGAGAAAAATTCTCGGACCAATGCCTCCGGCAGAAATGGGTCTTTGCCACCCAAGCAACCGTTCAGACGGGCCAAGAGATGATGAATATCCCGTGCCGATGAGAAAAGTCCCGCATGACCCGCGACTCCCCCCATGGCATAGGCATTGTCGTCGTGCACTTCCCCACAAAGAACTTTATTGCGCCATGGACAGTTCTCGGTGGGCGCAATCCCGCCCTCAGAGGACTGGACAGGTCGCGTTCTCAATTGCGTCAAATCATTGAATGAGGTGCAGTTGAGGTCCAGGGGACGAAAAATTCGATCTTGGCAAAAGCGGTCTAATGTACTCCCACTAATCGTCTCCACCATCTCACCCAGGATCATGAAACCTAGATCGCTGTACAGGCTCTGCGCCCCTGGGGGGCTTAATGGCTTCTCACGATGAACCTGTTGATAAACGTAATGCTTCGCAGCTCGGCTGGCGACACAGTTGATCTTTCCCGTTTTCGCCTCCTTAACAATCTCCTCGAAATACGGTTTCCAATCGGGCAAGCCGGAGGAATGGTTGAGCAGATGGCGGCAGGTCACGGCGTTCTTACCGAAGACGCCAAATGTGGGGAAAAAATGCGTCACCCGATCATCGAGCTGCATCTTTTTCTCGCGGACAAGCAACATGATGGCGACGGTGGTGGCCAGAGGCTTGGTCAACGAAGCGAGATCAAAGATGGTGCTCGCCTGCATGGGAGCCTTAGCAGGAACCAGAGAACGCGCGCCAAATGCCTGCTCGTAGGTAATTTCATCTTCCCTCCCGACCAGGAGCACGGCTCCGGGAAATACTCCTTGGGCAAGAGCTTCTTCAAATGCATTTTCAACGGCACCGAAATCCATGATCCACTTTCAGCCCGCCGCCTCCTGAAAGAAATGCATAGCACGTCGGTCCGCTGGAAGACTGACCTCCGATTAAGCCACCGGCGACTCAATCAGAGACAACGTCCCAGCATCTGCGTCGAGCGCCATTCTAACGCCAAAAGGTAAGATAAGACTTTCCCGGCCGTGTCCTGCAGGCATTCCCATGACCACCGGGTAGCGCGCACCATGAAAAAACTCGGTAATGATTTCACGGACATTCCTCGACCCCGGTCCTTCACAGTCGGTAAAATCACCAAACACCAGCCCAGCCAACCCTTCCAGCTTCCCAGCCATTCTTAAATGGATCAACATGCGTTCGATGCGGTAAGGTTTCTCGCCTACGTCCTCCAAAAAAAGTAATTTACCCGCTGTATCGATTTCATACGGCGTTCCCAAAGTCGTAACCACAACCGACAAACATCCCCCCAACATCTCGGCTTCCACCTTGCCGGGGCGAATAATCTCGCCGAGATCCAGCTTGCACCTCCATTGTTCACCGGTCAGTATTCCCCAAAAATGATCTATGCTCCGTTGGGTGAGTCCCCGGGCAAAATCCATCGCTACCATTGGCCCATGAAAGGTTACGATTTCGCAATGCTGCAACAGCCAGTTGAGCAGTATCGTGACATCACTGTAGCCAACGAAAATCTTTGCCGGCAATCGGACGTCAAGCTTTAAATGCGGCAGTAGCTGGACCGATCCGAAGCCGCCACGGGCGCAGAAGATTGCGTCTAGGTCTTCGCGCCAAAAAAAACTTTCAAGGTCATGGGCCCGCTTCGCGTCTTCACCGGCCAGATACCCCTTTCGATCATGAATCCCGGGAGCAAGTTCAACTTCAAATCCGCGCTTGCGCACCGCCTCAACGCCGGCAGAGAGCAAATCATCGTCGACACAGCCGGCGGGCGCTACCACCCCAATTCTTCCACCCTTCTTTAAGGGCGCCGGCTTTTTAGCCGCCAACCGACTTCTCCACAACCTGTTTTAGCGAAGCAACGAGCATCGAAATTGAACCTTGTGGATAACCCATAGATTGACATTCTGAGTCAAAGGCTCGGCTAGTTTGGAACTGTTATAGTGCCAAAAAAACGCCAATATTACAATTACTTTCCATCATACTGGCCCAGTTCTGTCAGGAACGCCGCCAGGATTCTTGGAGTTGACTTCGCCCCGCAACGCAGATTAAAGTAAACAAGAGTCAACACCTTTTGTCCGTTTTGCTCACTGATTCTTCGCAAGTTATCCACAACCATTTCCACAGGTGTAATGAAGATAAAACCGGAACAACTCGAACGATTGGTAAATTCGCTTTTGGCAAATTATCAGGCCAAGGAACTAATTATCACCAAGACGAGCGCAGCTGAGATCAGAGCCAAAGTCGCCGCGATCATCAGCCAGAACTTCGCCGAAGAAGATGCCATCGAAGAAGAAGCGCGGAAAATGCTGGCTTCCTATGCTCGTGTTGCAAAGGATATGGATCCTTACAAGATGTTTCTGCTGGCCAAGCAAAAACTCGCGGCGAAAAAGGGGTTTATCTTGTGATTCGCCTATCGGAAAGTCGCATCTCACACCTGGCCCATTTAATCGTCGAGGGTCTCCGCAAAGGAAATCTTGCGGGCTTGCCCCACGAAGGCCGTGCTTTAACCGAAACCAAGCGGGTTTTGCACGAGTTTTTTCAGCAAGAAGATCATATTGACGAGATCGTCCGCAAAAAGATTACCTCGCTTGCTCGCCATATCCCGCCAGGCAGCCGCGAATGGGACGTTCTATACCGAAAATATTCTGAAGAGGAGAAGAGAAAACAAAGGAAATAATTCCGCTCGGTGAAGTTTCCGCCTTGCATGGGTCTTCCTCCTGTTGAACTCAGAATTTACCCGCTAAAGGCTTGACAGTTGGAGATTGATGCTTAGATTGCCTTTGGTTTTTGAAGTAGCCGTGCAAGTGATGCATTGACTTCAAGCAAATCCCTTTAAAATCAGTCAGTTAACTCAAGCAATCTGAAAGGAGATTAGAGGTGAAGATTAGACCTTTGCAGGATCGGGTCATAGTTAAGCGGATCGAGGAGGAGGAAAAGAGTAAGGGAGGAATCATTATTCCCGACACCGCGAAAGAGAAACCGCAAGAGGGAAAAGTCGTCGCAGTCGGCAAAGGCAAGCTGAACGAGGACGGCAAGATTACCCCACTCGACGTCAAAGTCAACGATCGTGTGCTTTTCGGCAAGTACTCGGGAACAGAGATTAACATGGACGGCCAAGAGCATCTGATCATGCGCGAGGAAGACATCCTCGGCGTAATCGAGAAATAAATTTTCAAGCGAACCGAGGAGGAATTCTTATGGCAGCCAAGATGGTGAAGTTTAATCGAGATGCGCGAGACGCGATTCTTAAAGGGGTCAACATACTCGCGGACGCAGTGACAGTCACGCTGGGGCCCAAGGGAAGAAACGTCGTATTGGACAAGTCCTTCGGCGCGCCCAACGTAACAAAAGACGGCGTTACGGTTGCGAAAGAGGTAGAGCTCGAAGACAAGTTTGAGAATATGGGCGCTCAAATGGTCAAGGAAGTGGCGAGCAAGACCTCCGATGTCGCGGGCGACGGCACAACCACCGCGACGGTGTTGGCGCGTCAGATATTTTCCGAAGGCGTAAAACTGGTTGCCGCCGGCCATGATCCAATGTCCCTCAAACGGGGAATTGATAAGGCCGTTGCCGCAATGGTCGCGGAGCTCAAGAATCTCTCGAAACCGACCAAGGATCCTAAGGAAATTGCCCAGGTGGGCACCATTGCCGCCAACAACGATTCCACCATTGGAGACGTCATCGCCGAAGCCATGAACAAGGTCGGCAAAGAAGGCGTAATCACGGTGGAAGAGGCCAAGGGTCTGGAGACCACGTTGGATGTCGTCGAAGGTATGCAATTCGATCGCGGCTATCTCTCCCCCTATTTCGTCACCGATCCCGAAAGAATGGAATGCGTGTTAGAAGACGTTTATCTGCTTCTGCACGAGAAGAAGATCGCCACGATGAAGGATTTGCTGCCGATTCTTGAGCAAATCGCCAAGTCGGGTAAGCCCTTCATCATTATCTCCGAGGACCTCGAAGGCGAGGCGCTGGCTACACTGGTGGTGAATAAGATCCGCGGGACTCTCCACTGCGTCGCCGTTAAGGCTCCAGGTTTCGGAGACCGACGGAAAGCCATGCTCGAGGATGTAGCGATCCTCACCGGCGGCAAGCTCATAGCGGAAGAATTGGGCATCAAGCTTGAAAATATCACTCTGCAGGATCTCGGCCGCGCGAAAAGAGTTGTGGTCGACAAAGACAACACGACCATCGTAGACGGAGCCGGTAAGAAAGCCGATCTCGAGGGCCGTATCAAGCAGATACGCGCGCAAATCGAAGAGACCACCTCGGACTACGATCGCGAGAAGCTGCAAGAACGCTTAGCCAAGTTGATCGGTGGCGTCGCCGTCATCAATGTCGGGGCCGCGACCGAAGTGGAAATGAAGGAGAAAAAGGCCCGTGTCGAAGATGCGCTGCATGCTACCCGAGCGGCAGTGGAGGAAGGAATCGTTCCCGGCGGAGGCGTCGCTTTGCTTAGGGCATCCGCAGCATTGGACAGAATCAGGGTCTCCGAAGAGGAGAAGTCGGGAGTCAGTATCATTCGACGGGCGATCGAAGAGCCGCTCCGGCGGATCGCGATGAATGCGGGCGTCGAAGGCTCCATCGCCCTACAAAAGGTCAAAGACGGTAAAGGCGCTTTCGGCTTCAACGCTGCTACCGAGGAGTACGAAGATCTCATGAAGGCCGGCATCATCGACGCCGCTAAGGTCGTCCGTACGGCCTTACAAAATGCCTCGTCAATCGCCGGATTGATGCTCACCACGGAAGCGATGGTCGCGGAAAAACCTGAAGACAAATCAAGCATGCCTGCAATGCCTCCGGGTGGGGGCATGGGAGGAATGGGCGGCATGGGCGGTATGGGTGGAATGGGCGGCATGATGTAAAGTTCAGTTTTAGACTAAGCGAGGCCCGTTATGCCGATTAGAGTAGGTATAACGGGCCTTTCTTTTTGCCCTCTGCTTGACACTAGATTTTTTTCATATTAGTCTTCCTAATTACTTTTCCCTGAAAATATAATAGCTTAGCCGGCTTTGAGCATGTTCGAATCATTAACCGAGAAACTTGAGCTGACCTTTAAAAAGCTTAGGGGTCAGGGAAAGATCACGGAGAAAAATATCGATGAAGCCTTGCGGGAGGTACGACTTGCCCTGCTTGAGGCAGATGTTCACGTCAAGGTTGTCAAAAACTTTCTCGAAACCGTTAAAAGCAAGTCTTTAGGTCAGGAGGTTCTTCAGAGTCTTACGCCCGAGCAGCAATTCATCAAGATCGTTCGAGATGAACTGGTAGGTCTCCTGGGCGGCGAGCACCACGAGATCGACCTCAAAACCGCGCCCCCGGCTGTGATCATGCTGGTCGGCTTGCAGGGGTCAGGCAAAACCACGACCTTGGCGAAGCTTGCGCGGCATCTGCGCAAGGATAAAAAAAGAAGTCCTTACTTGGTGCCGGCCGACATTCATCGACCCGCTGCCATTGAGCAGCTCAAAATCCTCGGGCGAGAGATCGAGTTGCCGGTTCACGATTCCGACCCTGGAGTTTCACCTGTGGTGCTTTGCCAAGAGGCGCTGGAAGAGGCAAGAAAGCGCTTTTGTGATGTCCTTTTGATCGATACGGCGGGCCGTTTGCACATCGACGACGAGCTTATGGAAGAGTTGTTGTCGATGAAGAACACCGTTCGCCCCCATCAGATTCTTTTCGTGGCCGATGCCATGACCGGTCAAGACGCGGTGAATCAGGCTATGGGTTTTGATAGTAAGCTGGGGCTAACGGGAATCATTCTAACCAAACTGGACGGTGATGCCCGCGGCGGGGCCGCGCTGTCGATTCGCGAGATGGTCGGAAAGCCGATTCTCTTCTCCGGCGTCGGCGAGAAGCTTGACGCGCTGGAGCCTTTCTACCCCGATCGGTTGGCGTCCAGAATTCTCGGTATGGGCGATGTCCTGTCACTGATCGATAAGGTGCAGCAGAACGTCGAGCAAAAAGAAGCCGTCCGTTTACAGAAGGCCTTTCAAAAGCAGCAATTCACTTTGGAGGAATTTCAACTGCAACTCCAACAGATCAAGAAGATGGGGTCGGTGGGGAGTTTGCTTGAACTCATTCCCGGGGGAAATAAACTTGCGTCTCAAGTCGACGCCGACAAAGCTGAACAAGAGATGAAACGCGTGGAGGCCATCATCAACTCGATGACCCTTGAAGAGCGGCGCAACCCCGCCATTCTGAACGGCCGCCGCCGCCAGCGTATTGCC
The DNA here is from genome assembly GCA_036794995.1 of Thermodesulfobacteriota bacterium. GTDB lineage: Bacteria > Desulfobacterota > Binatia > UBA9968 > UBA9968 > DAIRFP01. Next base: position 12,276 of record DAIRFP010000059.1, read on the forward strand.
CAGGGGAGCGGCACCACAGTCACCGACGTCAATAGATTGATGAAACAGTTTATGGAAATGAAAAAAATGATGCAAAGGGTTAGTAAAATGGGAGTACGGTCGCTATTCAGTCGTATGCCCAACCCTTTTCACTAAAGGATAAGGAAGCACACCTATGAGCGTTAGAATTCGTCTAAGCAGACACGGAGCAAAGAAAAAGCCCTTCTATCGTATTGTCGTATGCGACCAGCGGTTTCCCCGTGACGGCCGTTACATCGAGCAGGTTGGCACTTACGATCCCAAAGGCAGCGCCGGAGCGGTCAAACTGAACCAGGAAAAAATCGATACCTGGATCAAACGTGGTGCACAACCCACGCAGACCGTGTTGGAGCTGATTGCGCACCAGAAAAAAGCCAGCTAGCCTCGCGGGCGGGAGGTGACCTCCTTCATGAAGGAGCTCGTTCAATACCTGGCAAAGTCTTTGGTCAACAATCCCGATGCGGTCGAGGTCAAAGAAACCGAGGGAGACACCGCTTCTGTGCTGGAATTAAGGGTAGCTAAAGAGGACCTCGGGCGGATTATCGGGAAGCAAGGCCGAACCGCAAAATCCATCCGGACAATTCTCAACGCCGCAGCCTCGAGAACCAACCGTAAGATTGTCCTGGAAATCATCGAAGAAGAATAATGTTTCATCTGCGCTAGACCGGTGTCCGAGCAACTCGTCCCTCTTGGAGAGATAGTTACCACTCATGGTCTCGATGGGTGGTTGAAGGTTAAATTATACAATCCTCAAACCACCCGCCTTGCCCCAAACGTTGCTATTTGGTTGGAGAAGGATGGGACACGGTCGGCGCATGAAATCGAAGCAAGCCGGCCTCACAGGGGTCAATTTCTAGTGAAGATAGCCCGGGTCCTGGGGATTGATGCGGCCAAAAGATGGGTCGGTTCCATCCTCTATGTCACGGAACAGGAACTCGAGCCTTTGCGAGCGGGTGAGTACTACCACTACCAAGTTGTTGGCTTGGAGGTTTTCGATACTCAAGGACAGCGAATCGGCGTGGTTGCTCGAACATGGTCGACACCGGGGGGCGAGCTTTACATTGTCAATGGCGCGTCAAAAGAGCATCTGATTCCCGCAACAAAGGAAATCATCGAGAAGGTTGACTTCGCTGCCGGGACGATTGTCATTAATCCCCCCGAAGGTCTTTTAGACCTCTAGCCCGCGGATTCTCCTTGCTGTAGCCAAGTCGATGCTTAACTTCACCGTCATCACCTTATTTCCACAAATGTTCGACTCGCCGCTGGGCCACAGCATCCTTAAAAAAGCCCAGCAGAATGGTTTTATCTCTATTCGCCTGGTCGATCCGCGAGAGTACACGTCCGACCGACATCACGTCACGGATGATTATCCCTACGGCGGTGGCCAGGGTATGGTGATGAAGCCCGAGCCTCTCGTGGGGGCGATCGAGAACGTCCGCGCGCAAAGCCCCAAAGCAAAAATCATATTGCTTTCGCCCCAGGGACGGATGTTCACTCAGGAGGAAGCCGCCGGACTCGCCCAACAACAAGACTTGGTTTTGGTTTGCGGCCGCTACGAGGGTGTCGATGAACGGGTCAAGTCCTTTGTCGACGACGAAATTTCGGTGGGTGACTTCACCTTGAGCGGTGGCGAGCCCGCCGCTATGGTCGTGATCGATGCGGTAGCGCGATTAATCCCGGGAGTCCTGGGAAATGAAAAGTCTGCGGCAGAGGAATCCTTCAGTGACGGGCTTTTGGAGTATCCGCAGTATACGCGCCCGGAAGATTTTCGCGGCATGAAGGTTCCGGAGGTCCTACTGTCAGGCGATCATGTACGCATCCGGCGATGGCGACGCCAGATGAGTCTCCAACTGACCCTAAATCGGCGTCCCGATCTGCTTTCAAAAGCGCCGCTAACTCCAGCAGAGAAGACCGCAGCCCGCGGAACCAAGGCACCCGTGTATATCGCTCTGCTGCATCACCCCGTCTATGATAAGAACGGCCAAGTCGTAACCACGGCGGTGACTAACATGGACATCCACGACATTGCCCGCTCGGGGAAAACCTACGGCATTCGTGGCTTCTATGTGGTGACACCCGTAAAGGCTTTGCAAAAGCTCGCGCTCAAGATAATCGACCATTGGGAACAAGGTTACGGGAGTCAGTACAACGCCACCCGCAAAGAGGCGCTGGCGCTGGCCCGCATCAAAGATAATCTCGACGATGTTCTGATCGACATCGAACAGGAATGCGCCCAGAAACCCTTGGTGGTCGTGACCTCCGCCAAACGCGGCGGCAATCGGACCTCTTTCGCGGCACTTCGCGACATGTTAATAAAGAGGAGTGACCCGTTCCTGCTAATTCTAGGCACCGGATGGGGACTAACCGAAGCTGTCTTTTCACAGTCGGATTACGTTCTTGAAGCGATTGAGGGGCCCACTGACTATAACCATCTGTCGGTAAGATCGGCCGCAGCGATCCTGCTGGATCGCCTTCTAGCGCGGCAGCAAAATTCACAGGAGTCACCATGAATATCGTAAGTCAGCTTGAAGCAGAACAATCTAAAAAAGAGATCCCTGACCTACGATCCGGGGAAACCGTCCGGGTCCACGTTAAAGTCGTGGAGGGCGAAAAAGAACGAACCCAGGTTTTCGAGGGAACGATCATCGGTCTTTCCGGCAGAGGAAACCGCGCGAACTTCACCGTGCGGAAAGTTTCCTACGGAGTTGGCGTGGAACGTATTTTCCCGATTCATTCGCCTCGCATTGATAAGGTCGAAATAGTTTCCCGCGGCAAGGTGCGCCGGGCAAAACTCTACTATCTGCGACAGCGATCCGGAAAAGCGGCGCGTCTCTACGGCGAGGACGGACCAGGCCGCAACTAAGCAGCTCTTACTCAGGCGGGCCCACGACCTTGCCGTTCCCTTCGAAGACGGCGCCGGGGTGAACTTTTAGCTCTCCGGCTTTGAATTCCCCCTGGAATCGGCCGCCGGGCAAAATTTCGAAACACCCGACAACCTGCACATTGCCCACCAGGCGCCCCTCTACTTGGAGTTGGCGGGCGGAGATATGAGCGTCGACCTGCGCGTTGGAGCCGACCACCAAAAGATCATTGGCCTTGATCTCCCCGCTGAAGCGGCTATCGATCTTTACCGGCAGATTGTAACTCAATTTTCCTGACACCGAGGAGTCGGGAAAAAGGACAGTCCGGGGCGCTCCCTGAACCGAAGACGGCTTGCCGTTATGTGATTTTTCCGCCATATCTCTCAACCTCGAAGGGGTCGCCCAAAGAGCCCCCATCGGCCCTGCAGCGACGCTGTTGCACGGTAACCCGTGGCGTATGATAGCATAAAACTATGGATCTCTTCGAATTAAAGCCGCCCCTACACTCCAGCGCAATGCAACCACTGGCCGAACGCATGCGACCAAGAACACTCGATGAATTCGTCGGCCAAGAGCATTTGCTTGGCGCCGGCAAGCTGCTTCGTGACGTGACCGAGGCGGGGGAGATTCGCTCCCTCATCTTGTGGGGCCCGCCCGGAAGCGGCAAGACCACGTTGGCGCGGCTCCTGGCGGGCGCCGCGGGCGCCACGTGCGTCCATTTCTCAGCCGTCAACTCCGGCGTCAAAGACTTGAAGAAGATCATCCAAGAGGCGGAAGATCTCTATCGTCGCGGTAAACGCACCGTTCTCTTCGTCGACGAAATTCATCACTTCAATAAGTCACAACAGGATAATTTCCTGCCCCATGTGGAACGCGGAACCCTTATCTTGATCGGCGCTACGACGGAAAACCCCTCCTTCGAAGTGATTTCGCCGCTACTCTCGCGCTGCCAGGTCTTGCTGCTTCATCCCCTCTCCACCGATGACATTGGCAAAATCGTTGATCGTGCACTGCAAGATACTGAGCTCGGACTTGGAACATGGCAGCTAGAGATCAGCGCGGAGGCCCGTGAGTTTCTCGTCCAACACTGTCACGGCGATTGCCGCGTCGCGCTAAACGCTCTGGAAACCGCCGCGACCTTGGCGCGCAAAGACAAAGGGAAGGGGAAAGTCGATCTCAGCCGCTTGCAAGAAGCCCTGCAGCAAAGGCCCCTCCAATACGACAAGAGCGGGGAAGAACACTACAACGTCATCTCTGCCTTCATCAAGAGTCTCCGGGGCAGCGATCCCGACGCGGCGCTCTACTGGTTGATGCGAATGATCGAAGCGGGCGAAGATCCGCTTTTCCTTGCGCGCCGCATGGTCATTTTTGCGTCGGAAGACATCGGTAACGCCGACCCCCAGGCGCTCCAGGTCGCCGTAGCGGCCAAGGATGCGTTTCATTTTATCGGCCTCCCTGAAGGGAAAATACCGCTGGCACAGGCCGTGACCTATCTAGCAACCGCGCCGAAATCCAACGCCTCCTATATAGCCATGCTCGCCGCCGCGAAAGATGTAGAAGAGCGGGGGGCATTACCCGTTCCACTCCATCTACGTAACGCCCCGACCCCATTGATGGAAAAATTCGGCTACGGCAAAGACTACAAATACGCGCATAATTTTCCCGACCACATTGTCGAGCAGGATCATTTGCCCGCCGAGATCAAGGAACGCAAGTACTATCTGCCGTCTGACTCAGGGCACGAGCAACAAATTAAGGAACGACTCAAAAACTGGGAAGCTTTAAAGAAAAAATCGGTGCGATAATCCGGCCTGCTATCCGACCGCAGTTGCGGCAGCCTGGCATCATCCGCGGATACTCCGCAGTGAAGCTAGTGTTTCGTTGTTGCCAGATCCAATAAAAACGCATAAGCGAAGGCCGTCTCATGATGTCTCTTGAAGCGGCCGGAGGTACCGCCGTGTCCCGCGTCCATGTTCGTCTTCAACACCAGGCGATTTTTGTCCGTCTTTAGCGCGCGCAGTTTGGCCGCCCATTTGGCGGGCTCCCAGTACTGAACTTGTGAATCGTGGAGTCCAGCCGTGATCAAAAGGTTCGGATAGTTCTTGGCCTCAACGTTGTCATAGGGCGAATAGGACAACATGTAGTCGTAGCACTCTTTCTGACTCGGGTCTCCCCATTCGTCATACTCTCCGGTTGTGAGAGGAATCGATGGATCAAGCATGGTCGTGATCACGTCAACGAAGGGCACCTCGGCCACCACCCCCTTGAACAAATCGGGTCGCATGTTTGCAATCGCCCCCATGAGCAAACCGCCGGCGCTTCGTCCCATGGCAAACAACTTGCCGGGATTGGTAAATTTTTCGCGAATCAAGTACTCCGCGCAAGCGATGAAATCGTTGAAGGTGTTTTTTTTGCTTAAAAGCCTGCCGTCTTCATACCACTGGCGCCCAAGCTCTTGGCCGCCGCGGACGTGCGCGATGGCGTACACGAAGCCGCGGTCGATCAAGCTCAGACGTGGCGAAGCAAACGCCGGGTCGATACTGAGACCATAAGCGCCGTAACCATAAAGCAACAGCGGATTTTGCCCATCCCTCTCGATGCCCTTGCGATAGACAATCGACACTGGAATCTCCGTTCCATCCGCCGCCGGAGCGTAGAAACGTTCGGTGACGTAGTTAGCCAAATGGAAGCCGCCGAGAACTTCTTCCTGCTTCAGCAGTGTCTTCGCTCGCGTTACCATGTCGTAGTCGTAAACCGATAGCGGCGTCCTCATGGAGGTGTAGTCGAAACGTAAAGTCGTCGTGTCGAATTCGAGATTCGTCCCAAGATTCACGCGGTACGCCGGTTCCTGGAACGCCAGGTAGTGCTCACCGTCGCCCGCCCAAGGCACGACTCGAAGTTCAACCAAACCACGTTTCCGCTCTTCGAGGACAAAGTGATCTTTGAAGATTTCGAAGTCGCCGAGGAAGACGTCTTCCCGATGGGGAATTACTTCCCGCCAATGCTGCTTCTGAGGTTTATCGACGGCCGTCACCATGAGACGAAAGTTCTTTGCTTGATCGTTAGTACGAATAAGGAACCGATCCTCGAAGTGGTCCATGTGGTATTCGTGATCCCGCTCCCGAGGCCAAAAAACGCGAAAAGCTCCAGTCGGATTGTCCGCCTCTAGATACCAATATTCTTGACTCAAGGTATGCGTCGAGACGATCAACAGATACTTCTTCGACTTGGTCTTGAAAACGTAGGCCGCAAACGTCTCATCAGTTTCCTCAAAAACGATTTCGTCCCGTGCCGGATCGTTCCCGAGTACGTGGCGATAAATCTGGTAGGCGCGTAACGTCGTCGGATCCTGTTTGGCATAGAAAAGTGTCCGGTTATCGTTCGCCCAGGCAAGATTTTCGCTCACTTCGGGTATCACATCCGCGAGCATTTCACCCGTCGCGAGGTTCTTGAAATAAGTTGTATAGATCTGCCGTCCCTGCGTATCCACGGTATAGGCCAGCAGGTTTCGTTCCGCACTCACCGCCCACCCGCCGATGGCGAAGAACTCCTGCCCCGCCGCCAACAAGTTGGCATCGAGCATGATCTCTTCCGGCCGATCCAAAGCGCCTTGTTTGCGCGCGAAGATCGGATACTCCCTGCCCTCTTCATAGCGGGTGTAGTAGTGGTAACCGTCTCTGCGATACGGCACCGACATGTCCGTCTGCTTGAACCTGGCCTTGATCTCGTCGAAAAGCTGCTGCTCCGACGGCTGGGTAAGCGCCATCGACTTCTCCGCTCGCTCATTCTCCGCCCTGAGATAGGCAAGGACCTCCGGATTGTCACGCTCTCTTAACCAGTAGTAATCGTCGATCCGCTCATGGCCGTGTGTTTCGAGTCGGGTGGAAATTCTTTTCACCATTCGGAGCCCTCCATACCGGGCGCAAAAGCTCAGGCGCCAAGAGGCCAAAGTTTAGATAATTTTGGGCGGCTTCTCCAGAGGGGCCTTGGGAAAAACGCCGCCCGGCGGCGAAGCAATCGTGCGTTGACAGCTTCATTGATCATCGGCTACTGTCAATTTGCTCAACGCAAAGGGCCTATGAAGCTCTGGTATCGCCGAATTACCGCATCGCTGTTGCTATTCCTGGTTATCGCGTGGAGCGTTCCGTCCGGCGTTTTTGCCCAGGGGCCGGTCAAAGCCATCGTCCTCGCCTGGGACGGCGCCGTCCCCGCTTTCGTCCATGAGATGTTGCGCTTGGGCAAACTTCCCAACCTGGCGAAACTTATCGAGGGAGGAGCTTTTGCCGATGACGCAACTCCGGCTTTTCCATCCCTCACCGCGCCAGGGTTTGCATCCCTGTGGACCGGGGCCCCGCCGAGGATAACCGGCATCAGCGGCAATCGTGTGCCGCGACTGCCGCGCAGCCAATTTACCATACTAGAAAATCGCGACGGGTTTAATAACGCTCTGCTAAGAGCGGAACCGCTTTGGGCATCCGCCGATCACGCCGGCCGGAGGGTCGTGGTTACCCATGTTCCCTTCGGGGGCGACAAATCGGAGCACGGCGTGCATTTTCAAGGCTACCGCGGCATCGTTGGACGCGACGGGATAGTCAACGGCCGCGCCGCCAAGCCACAACCGGCGAGGTCTTGGGAAAACGTCCCTGCGAGTGTCATTCCACCGTTGGAAATCACTTTTAACATCGCCGCGTCCACTCTCTATGGCCTGCTCGTCGACGACCCATCAGACCCACAGCAAGGGTACGACACCCTGGTCGTGGCCAGTGCTCGTGATGGAAGAGAAATCAAAGCGCAGCAAAAGCCGCGACCCGGCGGTTCGGGTGGCGAACCTTATTGGAGTCAACCGATCCAGGTCAAAGCCAATGATGGTCGGGAGGCAACTACTTATCTCAGGTTGTTCGAGCTGAAGCCCGACGGCAGTGATTTTCTGCTTTTCTTCACGCGGCCGACCCGTGAAATAATATCTCGTCCTGATTTGGTGCACGGTGCAAGCCGCACGGTTAAAGCTTTTATCGGAAACGGGGCCAGTGCCATCTATAGCCAGGGGGCTCTAGGCCCCACCTTGCCGAATGGCGGCGCCGGCGCCGCCGAATCGCGTTATCTTGAAACGATTTCTTTCGCCCAGCGCCAACTCACGGAAACCAACCGATGGGCACTCGAGCATCTTTCCTGGGACCTGTTTGTCGCCTATACACCCTTCCCCGACGAAGCGGAGCACATGTGGCGGGGTTTCCTTGAGCCGAGCCTACCCGGTTTTCGCGCCGACGTAGCGGATCGCTTGCGGCCCTATCTGCAAGAGGTTTACCGCATGTCGGACGAATTGCTCGGTTGCTTGATGACTTATCGAACGGAAAGAACGGTGGTCGCGTTGATCTCCGATCACGGCATGGAGGGAACCTATAAGCTCGTCGCCATCAACAAGCTCCTGCAAGCAAGCGGGCTCCTGGCTACGGACCAGCGGGGTCGCGTCGACCTTGCGAGGACGAAAGCGATCTATGCGACGATAAACAACGGCTACCTGCTGATCAATTCCACGGACCGTAAAGACGGTATCGTTCCCCCAGAGGAGCGCAGCGACGTGGTGCGGCGCCTACGCGAGTTGCTTTTGGAGTTTCACGATGGCGACCGTCAAGTCGTGACCGCCGTGTACGACGCCCAGACCGAAGGCGACTCCAAGGGCATCGGTGGAGAATCCGGGGGAGACCTCTACCTCGATCTTCTGCCTGGGTACGAGGCGGATTCGAGACTTGGCGCCGTGGAGCTGATCGCGAAACGGGAGCCCCACGGCATGCATGGCTTTAATCCCCACAAGCCCTCAATGCGTACGCTCATGGTACTCAACGGACCTGGGGTCCGGAGCGGAGAGCGGCTGCGCGACGTGCGGCTTATCGATTTCGCGCCGACCCTGGCCGAACTACTAGGCATTCCCATTCCCAAAAACGCGACCGGACGGGTATTGCACGAAGTGTTCGCGGACCCGCGTGGACAGGAACCGCGCCCGTCGCCTAGTCTCCAACCGTCGACCGGTCACGGTTCATAAAAAAAGGATATGCAGTAATGCCAGCCAAGACTGTCTGGGAACCCACCCCTATCCTATCGAGAGAAGAAGTTCTCGCTCTGCATAGCGACGTCGCGTCGACGCCCAACTTGCCCCTACGAATCCATGAAGATATCTTTCGTATTGAAGCTCTCGCCATGGACTGGGACATCGGCGTGGTGATCTACGAACCGCAAAATTCAGCCGGCGTCCCCACCGGCCCCGACGGCAAAAAAGTTGGCGTTTTTCTGCTTCACGGCGGTGTTTCCGACTATAAATCGTTGGACCGCGTTGCGCGCGCCCTGGCCGAAAAATTCGGCATCAAAGTCGCCAGCATGACTTTCCCCGGCAGATTCTACTTGCTCGATCCTAGCCGAGATTGGCCCGCCGACGTGGAAAATCCTGACGGCACCGCCCGGACTCCGCTCTGGACCAAGGCAACCCGCATCACGAGGGATCAGTACGAAATCGTCCAGGACGCCTCTAAGCGGGAAAGCTACGGCACCCTCCTATCGCTATCCGCTCGAGAGGGAACTGAATTCTACTATCGTATGGCGGCGTGGCCATCGGCCTTCGAAGCGGCGCTGAAAGAGACGGCCCGCCGGCACTTCCCGGAAGACCGGTTTTCGATCTATATTCACGGGCACTCCACCGGCGGGCCCTTCGCCATGATGGCGAGCCAGCGCATAGCCAACGTTGCCGGCATCCTTGGCTATGGCACTTCGCCCTTCGGCTACATGTATACCCAAACCACGGGCGACCAGTGGAGCTTTCCTTTCAACTGGCTCCGTCTCCGTACCTGGCGGGACACGGCCCGTTATCTTTACGAGGGAATGAAAGCCAAGAAGATCGGGCTGCCGATGCTTATGGAGCTGACCTTTGAACGCTGGGAGACCGGGAAAAAGCGGCCAAACTTCAAAGCTGAAGACTTTGTTCACAAGAACTCGACCCCGGCCCTGGAAGCGGCCGCCCGGGTTTCCGCCGCGCGCTTGAAGATGTCTGATCAGGAAACCGGCGCGCTGGTTCAGAGATATCTCGGCTATACGCGGGAGCTTTCAGGCCCGGGGGTCAAGTCGATGCCGCCCTTTTTGTCGATTCATGGGATCGACGACGACACCGTTACCCTGGCGCGCTGCCATGCGTCTCTTTCGTTGTTTGCTCGACTGAAGCCGGCACCCAAAGTGCGTTGTGTCTCCATCGGCGCCGGCGTGCACACATGGTCGTACACGGAACCGGAGTTGCCCGAAGGCGTAGCCCCGGTGGTGGCCAAGTGCTGGGTCGATGCGATCATGAACGGGTTTTACCTATAAGCTGCTCTAACCGAGGAGAAGACGATGGCAGATAAGGATCACCTGATCATCACCGCCGTCGGACCGGACCAGATCGGGCTGGTAGAAAAGATTTCCGAGTTCATTGCCCGGCACGGCTGTAATATAGAAGACAGCAAGATGGCCGTCTTCTGCGGCGAATTCGCGTTGATTCTGCTGATTAGCGGGGACGGGAGTAACCTCTTCAAGATTGCCAATCATTACCGCGATCTCGAGATCGACACCGGCTTAGCCATTTCAATCAAGACTCCCTCTTCCCGGAAACCGCCGGAATCATTTCTACCCTATGCACTTACGGTGTCCTGTATGGACCATCCCGGAATCGTCTACCAGATAAGCGGTATTTTGAGCGGCCTCGGCATCAACATCGAATCCATGGAAACCACAACCTACGCAGCTCCGGTGAGCGGCACACCGATTTTCCGGCTGGAAGCCAATATTGCGGTTCCCACAAAGACTAATATCAATGCTTTGCGGGAGCGCTTCGCAGCTATCCAAAGGGAAGAAAACGTCGATGTCGAGCTCTCATTGATGGCTTCGCCATCATCGCGCGGCTGAAAGACAGCCGGGACCTCCCATGATACCCTCAATCAAACCATGGCCGAAATAGATTAGGAGATCCTCATGAAAACTTTTGTTGCCCGTCACATTGCTGTGTTAGTTGCTGCGTCGCTGGCAGCCATGGCAGCGGTCGGTCCTCTTTCAGCCCAGACGCTGGACAAGATGCGCCTCGGTTATAGCGGCACAGGCCTCAACAATTACGTCCTCGAAATGGGCCGCCGAGCGGGGATATTTCGCAAGAACGGGCTTGACCTCGAAGTCGTCTATGTGAACAGCGGATCGTTACTGAACCAGGCGCTTATCGCCGGCACCTTCGACGTGTCGTTTTCCCAGGGATCCGAGTCGATGCTAGCGAAACTTCGGGGCGCAGATATGCGCATCACGGCAGTGATCGCGAATCGTTTCAACCATGTTTATCTGACCGCCCCGACGATCACTTCGATCAAGCAACTGAAAGGCAAGAAGGTTGCGGTCAGCCGCTTCGGTTCCGGCTCGCACTTTCAAAGTAACCTCGCCCTCAAGGAAGGCGGCCTGGACCCCGACAAAGATGTAACCGTGCTGCAGATCGGCAATTCCGGCGCCCGCATGGCGGCCATCCTGAGTGGGACTGTGGACGGCACCATCATAGCCGCCGACTTCGTTCCCCGGGCAAAGAAAGAAGGATTTAACATTGTCGCGGACCTTGCCGACTCCAAGATCGATTATCCGTTTCTTTCGTTGAACATGATGGGCAGCTATATCGACCGCAATCCAAAAATGGTGAAAGCGCTCATCAAGGGAATGGCCGAATCGATCACCGTCTTACAGACGGATACCAACGCGGCCAAAGCCGTCGTCCGATCGGTGCTGCGAACCGATGATATCGAAACCGCGGACTACGCCACCATGCGCAGCATCCAAGTGCTCGCGCGCCGCCCCTTTCCCACCCCGGCCGGAATCCAGACGGTGTTGGATGAGCTCGGCAAAGAGCCGAAGGCGAAGTCCAGCAAGTTCGAAGACTTCGTCGATCTACGCGCCTTGAAAGAATTGGATCGAGAAGGTGCCTTCAAATGAAATTATTTCCTTTCCTAGTCCGGATTATTCATGCGCAAAAGCAAAACTGCGACACTGTGTCGATCGAGGGGTGAGCCCGAAGGAGTGAAGGCACACGGACGAACAGCCTCAATGCCGTCTTTGGTGCTTGATGCGGCACGCGCGTTTCTCCAGGCGTTCGCTCCACAACGTCAGTTTGTCGGCCTCTCCAAGCCACAGGCTTATTGCCTTCACTCCGGAGGGCTCGCCGCTCGATCGCTC
>DAIRFP010000060.1:0-24292 GCA_036794995.1 Thermodesulfobacteriota bacterium
GCTGCATCCGTGAGGAATAACAGTCAGAAAATTTGCGCAGACGGAGAAAACTCTTATACATAGCAGTGCAAAGTGCGCAAAGATGTTTTCCTCTGAGTCATTTGCATTGCTATACGTAAGTTAGAGTTTTCGCTGCAGGCGATCAAAATGTGTCAGGAGGCTCGGGGGTGTGACGAAACGCTCTTACTTTTTCTGGCTTAATTCGACGGCGGTGACAAACTCTCTGCGGATGAAACCGGTTACGCCGGCATCATCACCTCGCACTTCGACCCAGTCGCCGCGTGTGGAAATGACGGTGACTTTGGTGCCCACCGAGAATTTGCCTATCGAGGCCGATGCGAAGGTTGGTTCTTCACGAATCGCGGTTGGATGCTTGATTTGGTACATGCGAGGGAGCGCCTTTGGTTCAGAGCTTTGCTCGCTTTTAACTTTGTTAGCCGCCGCCGCGGGTCTGGCCACAGTTGCGGCGGCGCGTTTTTTTGCTTCAGCGAGTTGGCCTTCTTGAGTCGCTTGCGTATTCACTTTGGCCATAGTGGATTTCTCGCTGAATTGTCCGAGGGTTTTCTCCCACTGAACGACTGTGGTGATGTCCATGCCTTCCCTGACAAAGAGAATCGGACAGTTGATGGTCGTGTTATCCGATATGATCTCCGGAAACGTCCACTTGGATACCTCGGCAAGCACTATTTTCTTGAATTCACTCTCCGCGAGGCGCGAGACGAGTTCCTTTACATGAGTCACATCGCCTGCGGGATTGACGGTCAATTGAAGCAGCATTCCACCCATGAGGGCTGAATCTCTCTCGCTCTCCTGGCGATAGAACTCACGTAAACTCTGCAGCTGACTTTCGAGTCTGGCCATGATCTTGGAATTTTCAATCTGCCCGCCCTTTAGAGACTTGGCATTCAGGCCCAGATCCGGCGCGACGACCACGACATTGCCCAGCGCGATGTTCCAGGCACGTTGGGTTTTCTTTTTTGCTGCTACGGAGGATTCTTTTCCCGCCGTGACGGTTTTGTCCGGCGACGTGGAGTTCAGTTGCAATGCGAACAGAATCAATACCGCGCCGAAAGCACAACTGATGAGTGCTATCACAGTCCGACGAGTTCCAGATCGTCCTGTGTTTTCTACCTTGTTGTCCATCAAATCCTCCGTGGTTCGTTGAAGGGCAAATCGAGAGCAATTCCTATACCGCCCTTAGGCACCTTCCCTCTAGAAAAAACCACGTTTTAGGATAATATTCCTGTCGGTCAGTGGATAAATTTGTCTCAAATTGACAATCGTTTCATGGCCAAGACAGTCAAGAAATTTACTTCGTTTTTACTGCCCTCTTGGGAAGGTGTCAAGGTTTGCCCTGTTTCTACGTACAATTTTCGCCGGAGGGTAACGGTTTACGAACTCTTCCCGGTTCGTTGTCTATGCAACCGAGAGATCGGCCTCGGAAGGATTCAATTTTGATAAATTGCTTGGCTATCATTGACAGGATTTTCACAGCGTTGGGGGCAACTTAGTGATCTATCTTCAAACGTCGCCGGCAGCTCGCGCCGCGTTTGACCTGCTGCGCGTTCTGTGAAATCGTTCCGGCGAACGCGGAGGACTTGCATGAGCCATTTTTCAAAGGGGTTTGCCGTGATGCTATAAATGCTTCCAATTGGTATGGCCCGCGCGCGAGTGCCGCCCATCGGTCGGCGTGCGCTCGCTTGCAATGAATCAATGATCGAATACACAGGAGGATGCTAATGAAACGAATCGCTTTTCTATTGCTGTTTTTTTTGTTACCAAGTCCGGCGCTTTACGCCCAAGCGCCGTACTATCAAGGCAAAACGATCACCTTCATCGTGGGCTCGGGCGCCGGAACCGCCTATGATATGTACGCCCGGCTGCTGGGCAATCACATCGGCAAGTATCTGCCGGGGAATCCCTCGGTCATCATGCAAAACATGCCGGCGGCCGGCGGCATCGTGGCGGCAAACTTTGTCTACGGCGTGGCCAAGCCCGATGGCCTTACGGTCGCCTCGATCAATCCGGCGCATTACTTCAATCAAATTCAAGGTAACAAGGAAATAAAGTTCGATTGGCCGAAATTTACCTGGCTCGCAAGCTCCGATAAATCGGAGCATATGCTCTACATGCGAGCCGACGCGCCTTACAAGACGATCCAGGATATTCGCACTGCGAAGGAGCCGCCCAAATGCGGCGCCACCGGCACGGGAACCAGCGGTCATTACATTCCAAGGATGCTTGAAGAGACTCTCGGCACGAAATTCACCATTGTCACCGGCTATGCGGGAGGCAACGAGATAGACCTGGCCACCGAACGCAATGAAGTCGTCTGCCGGTCATTTACCACGGCCGCCTATTTTGGCCGCGAGCCGTACCATACGTGGCGCAAAAAAAACTTTGTGCGGATTCTCTTGCAGACCGGCAAAACGCGCGACCCGCGGTTGCCGGAATCGCCCCTGTATGGCGATCTCATGGATGAATTCAAAACGCCCGACTTGGGACGACGGGTGGCGACGGTCATGCTAGGATCCGGCGAGCTCGGCCGGCCCGTCGTTACCCATCCGGCGACGCCACCGGAGGTAACCAAGACGCTGCGCGACGCGTTCATGAAAAGCATGGCCGATCCGCAGCTGCTCGCCGAGGCGGCCAAGCAGAACCTGGAGATCACCGCGGTCAGCGGCGAGGAGCTGGCAAAGATCGCCAGGGACGTGATCAACCAGCCGCCGGACGTCGTCGAGCGGATCAAGAAGATTCTGGCACAGTGAACAAAAACTGCAAATTCGAAGCTCGAAATCCGAAATTCGAAACAATTTCAAATGATCAAAAATCAGAAAGCTCCAAACAAGCTCGTTTCGGATTTCGTAATTGGAATTTAAGTCTTTGGGTTTGTTTCGGATTTCGATATTCGGATTTGTTTCGCTAGCGTCCCTTCGACGGAGTTTATCCTGAGCGCAGCCGAAGGGCTCAGGACATGCTTGGCGCGATAACCTTTATTGAAGTAGCTCTGTCATGACTCTGCTACTGCGGCGATCCGAAGTTGCCGGTTTCCTCGACCTGCGCCAGGCGATGAGCGTGCTGGAAGAGACCTTCCGCGAGCAAGCAGCCGGCAAGGTCAAACAAGTGCCGCCGCTGCGCTTTATGAATCGCGGTATGCGCATGGTTGTCGGCGGGCTGGAGGCGCAGAATAAGAACGGTCTTCGAGTAAGCGTCACGGGCGGGGAAAGTATTGCGCTCTTGTTCGAGATCGGCTCAGGCGATCTTATTTCGGTGATGGGCTATCCCTTCAGCAATCTCCGCATCAGCGCCACCGTGGGGCTCGCGATCGATCGATTGTCCAGCAAAACGGCAAAGTCGATTGCGCTCATTGGGAGCGGGCGGCTGGCCATGCCGATTCTCGAGCCGGCGGTTGCGGTGCGCTCGATAGCGCGGGTGTTCGTCTACAGCACAAGTCCAGAAAACCGCGAATCGTTCGCGCGAAAGGCAAGCGAAAAACTCAAACTACCGGTTGCCGCCGTTGCCTCAGCTCAAGAAGCGATCGATGAGGCTGAAATCGTGCTGGTGAGCACCAATTCGCCGGTGGCTGCGCTGCTTGGTCAATGGCTCCGGCCGGGGCTTTCAGTCTTCGGAGTCGGCCGGCCCAATGAGCTTGACGATGAGGTTTATCTGCGGGCGGATTTGATCAGTGTCACGAGCAAGACTCATGAGCTTGGTTATTATGATACCAAGTTGGATCAGCCGCTGATTAGGTTGGCGCAGCAAGGGCGGGTTTCTTGGAATGGCGTCGCGGAGTTTGGAGATCTTTTAGCCGGTAAAGTCGCCGTGCCGGATCTTTCCAACTGTATTGTCGTGTTTCGCGACTCCCAGGGCGGATACGGAGATCTGGCGCTGGCGGCATGGACGTATGAGGAGGCACGGAGCAGGGGTTTGGGACAGGAAATTACTACGGAGTAAGGCGTGAAGCGGTGAGGAGTTAGGCGTAAGGAGTAAGGGAAGAAGAAAACGGAGATGGTTATGAGACCGATGCATCATTGGCTCGTCGTTGGTTTTTTGTTTTTAGCGAATGTTGCTGTTGATGGTGCGGCGATTGCCGCGCAGCCAGGCTGGGAAGAAGTTGTCAAGGCGGCGGAGAAAGAAGGGGAGGTAACGGTCTACGCGACCAACTCCGTGGGTGATTTGCAGGTAATTTGGGACGCCTTTCGAAAAAAATTCCCCAAGATCAAACTAAATGCCATGCCCATAAGCACCACGGCCGAGATTGTCACCAAAGTCATGGCGGAGCGTAGAGCCAGCCAGTTTTTAGCGGATGTCGTTCTCGGAGCGCCGGGCGCGACGTATAACAGCTTTTACCGCGGGAAAGTGCTGGACCCTTTGCCTCCGGCGTTGTTGCTCCCGGAGGTCACGGATCTATCCAAATGGTGGAAGGGCAAGCACCGCTACGTCGATCAGGAAGGTCAATACGTCTTTGTTTATCAGAGCTCGCTTTATGGACCGCCGGTTTACTACAACACGAAGATGATAGGTTTGGAATCGATCCGGTCCGTTTGGGATCTGCTGGACCCGAAGTGGAAAGGGAAGATCGTGGCTCTTTGGCCGCGCGCCAACTATGTTTCGACGGCGCTACTCTTCATGTACCACCATCCGCAGGTGGGACCGAAGTTTCTCGAACGCTTCTACGGCGGCGAGATGGATCTCACGTACTTCAGTGACTTCCGCCAGGGAACCGACTGGCTCGCTGCGGGGAAATATCCGCTTTGTTTTTTGTGCAGGCTCAGGAGAGCGATGGAACAAGGATTACCAGTTGCGGAAATCAGTCCCTATCACTTCAAAGAAGCACCGGGCATCGGCTCGAACAACGGCGCCATCGGCCTGATGAATTCGGCACCGCATCCAAACGGCGCAAAGGTTTTCATCAACTGGTATTTGTCGCGCGAGGGCCAGATCGCATTTAGAAACGCGAACAATACGATCGAGGACGAAACCACGACTTCGATGCGCGAGGATTTGCCGTTGAACGTTGTCCCGGAAGCGGCGCGCCGGCGCAAAGAGGTCGACTACATTGATATCAGCCGACACGACTGGATGGAGTGGAAACCGGTCGGCGATCTCATCAACGCTGCGCGGCAGAAGTCGGGCAAGTGACGGTAGACTCTGATTTTAGATTTTGGATTTTCGATTTCAGCCGAAGGACTGATCAGCCTTGGGCTGAGCCGATTTTAGATTAGGGGAGAAGACGCATGAAGCTAATTTCTTCGAAGCGAGTTTCCGATTGTTATTCCGACAATCGAAAATCCAAAATCAAAAATCCAAAATGGGGCTGGGGTCTCGCCATCGTTCTCGCATTCGTGTTGTGCGGGGCGGTGGCCGAGGCCCAGCAGCCGGCAAAGATACCGAAGATCGGCTTTCTTAGTTCCGGTTTCGGCGACGGCCGCGGTTCCGGTTGGCGTGATTCGTTCATGCGCGAGTTCGGACAACTCGGCTACGTCGAAAATAAGACCGTAGCTTTCGAATTTCGAAATGCGAATACGAAGTATGATCGGCTTCCCTTCCTGGCCGATGAGCTGGTTCGTCTCAAAGTTGATGTGATCGTCACGCCCGGTTCCAATGACACTCGGGCCGCTAAAAACGCGACGAAAACGATCCCCATTGTTTTTACCGGAGCTGGGTCCGATCCTGTTACTCTTGGCTTTGTCGAGAGTCTAGCTCGGCCTGGAGGAAACGTCACAGGCTTCGCGCAAATTTCCTCCCTTTTGGCCGGTAAGCGACTGGAGCTACTCAAAGAAACCATTCCCAAACTCTCTCGGGTTGCCGTGCTGTGGGATCCACAGAATGCCGGCTCGAAGGAGATTTGGGAAGAAAGCCAACGGCAAGCAAAAGAGCTGGGTTTGCAGCTCCATTCTTTAAGAATTAACAGCGCGGCTGCACTGGAGGGCGGTTTCAAGGATGCAGTTAAGGCGGGTAGCGGCGCTCTTGCTGGGACGGCTGGCGCGTTGCTCGCGTCGGTTCAAAAACAAACAATTAACTTGGCAGCAAAAAATCGACTGCCCGCGATATATAGTCGGCAAAGCTACGTTGCTAATGGCGGCTTGATGTCCTACGGCCCCGACGATGTTGAACCGTATCGGCGCGCGGCGCTGATGGTTGACAAGATCCTGAAGGGCGCCAAGCCCGCCGATCTGCCGGTCGAGCAGCCGACGAAGTTCGAGCTGATGATTAATTTAAAGACCGCCAAGGCACTTGGCCTGACGATTCCCCCGATAGTGCTCATGCGGGCGGAGAAAGTCATAAAATAAATTTGGGATTTTCGATTTCAACCGAAGTCCGCCAAAGGACGGATCAGCCCCAAATTGTTTGGCTGAGACTGATCAGCCTTGGGCTGAGCCTATTTTCGGTCGGGGAGGAAACCGCCATTTTTCGGCCGCAACGCAGAGCGACTGCTTGGGTTGGCAATCGCTAGCACAATCGATTTGACGGTGCATCAACCTAAGTAAAATGGAAACTGATAGCAAAGGAATGGGCTAGGTGTGAAGACGAAGCGATCGAAATTGCATTAGGGAGGCGGATGATGAAAGCAAAAAAATATTCTTCCGGTAAAGAGGTCTCAAAGAGGAATGAGCACCTAATAAAGGAAGACGGTGGCCGATATGCTCGTCAAATGTCTTACAAAGCCACGCTTAGCATAGGAATTAATCTCACACAGGCAAAAAAGAGACTCAGCAAGCCAGCTAAGAGAACCGCGAAAGAGATCCGGTGGGCCATGGGGATTGTGGGTATAGGAAAAGGGCCGAAAGATCTTTCCGAGAATATGCGAGCTTACTTGCGGCGGGAAAAATGAGCGAGCCGGTTTTTGTGGATGCATCCGCATGGGTGGCTATTACCAATAGAACGGATCGAAGTTCACGACGAAGCCCTTCGAGTTTACCATCCGGTCACAGACCCCTTTGATAACATCCACATGGACGGCCTATGAGGCCTTGACCATTGTGAAGACGAAACTGGGTTATAGCCAGGCAGAAAAGCTGTGGCAGCGCATGCTGCGGCCTTCAGTTGTGACTCTTATTAAAGTCGACGAGAGGATTGAGGTAGGGGCGTTGGAGCTTTTCTGGAGTTATCAAGATAAAGACTGGGGTGTAGTTGATTGTGCCAGTCTTCGGGTTATGGAAGAAACCGGTTGCCAACAGGTCTTCGCGTTCGACCGACACTTCACAGAGGCGAGCAAGCAATACGGCTTCTCACTTGCAAGGAAATAACCAGCTGCGAGCTGCTCGTGAACTGGCACTCTCCTGACCTCTTCAGCGAACGATTCGACATCAGGCACTATGCAATAGTAAGAATTTTGGATCAAGGAAATCAGGACCAAGAATCGATGGGTGGAAGTTAAGAGGCAGCGTCGATGGAGGAGTTAAGATGGCAACAACTGAAAAGGTAACGATAGAAAGGATCGATCACGGCGTGGTTCCGAGCAACGACTTGGGACGGGCGCACCGTTTCTGGGGTGGTTTCATGGGCGGTGAGATCGATCATCTTACCAACTTGAATATTCGCGGGCTCAACCGAGAAGTGCCGCAGATCGTGTTCTACACTCTGGCGAATCACAAGGGTTGGGGCGTCGCGCTGCAAGATTTCCCCATCTCGCCGAATCCCGCGCGACCCTTGGAAGGCGTGGTTTACGGTTTCGAAGTCGCGGCGGAGGATTTGACCGCCGTCGCGCGCGCCGCTGAAGAGCGGAAACTCAGATTGCATGGCCCGGTAGAATACGCTGCGCCCTGTCCGGTCAAAGAGTCGCTTTTCGTCCTTGATCCAGATGGCAACACCGTGGAGCTTTCGATCCGACGTGATCCTGTCAGCGACCAACCACAGGGCAAGATCGTTCCGCTCAGAAGAATTAGCCACGTGCGCGTCGAGGTGACGGACCTGGAGCAGGGAAAAGTTTGGTATCGCGATACCTTCGGCCTAACGGAAGAAAAGCAAGTTCCGGGCGACGAACAGATTACATTAACGGTTCCGAATACTGGGCAATTGGTAATTCTCCGCCGTGTCGATCAAATCGCCGAGCGCAGCACGCGTGCGGTCAAAGGACCCCACATCGATTTTCGGATCGCGCCGGAGCTGTACCCGCCTATCCTTGAACGGTTCAACCGAAAAGAATACTACTGGGGGCCTGATCCCACGAAAATTCCCTGGCACGAACAGGGTGGTCACACGGTCTATGGCTATGATCCCTTCGGCAACCGGATACAGATTGGGCATCGGTTCGAACGCAGCGGTCACTAGCAGACTGCTGAAAAAGACTCATATGCTTCGTTGCGCTCGACCGATTTCGCGTCAACGTACAAGAAGAGTACGCCTCCGCTCATCGATCTTCGCGCGCCTCGCCTCTGAGATCTTTTTGAGCAGCCTGCGAGAACGATTCCAATTTTGCTGTAAGAAATGAGATTCCAGGCAACGCGAGAGGACAAAATGATTCCACAATTGTCAATTCAAGAACGTGATCGGCGCTACAAGGTTGTCCGCGCGGAGATGGCACAACACGGTATCGACTGCCTGCTACTGCCGGCGAACACCGGGCGTTGGGAGCAGATGCAAGCCGACTCCCGCTATGTCTCCTCTATCGGCGGCTTCGGCACGGAAGTGTTCACGGTTTTTCCCCGCGAGGGTGAAGTGACCGCGTACATTTTCAATCGCGCGGCGTGGTGGAAACAAGCGCAGCAATGGGTTGCCGACGTGCGCGACGGGCGCAACCGTTGGGGACAGAACGCGATCGAGCGGATTAACGAACTCGCCCTGCAAAAAGGTACCATCGGGATTTCCGGGCTTGCCGGTCTCTTTCGCGCGCCGGAAGGAATCATTCCTTACTCTTCAGTGAAAGCGATTCAGGACGCCTTTCCTACAGCGAAGATCGTCAACGCCACGGAGATGATGCAGGAAATCCGCGCCGTCAAAAGCGCGGAGGAAGTGTCGATGCTTGAACGGTCCGCGGCGATCGTCGAGAAGACCATCGAGGCGATGGTGGAGAATGCCAATCCCGGCGTGAGCGAAAAGGAACTTTACGGCGCCATGGTGAATGCGATGCTTGCCAACGGCGGCGAGCTACCGACGTTGTTTTTCTTGAGCGCGGGCCCGGGGCTGAGCAACAGCTCTTTTGTCCCGACCGATTATCGCATCCAAAAAGACGACCGGATCATCGACGAGATCGAAGCCAAGTATGGCGGCTACGCTGCGCAGGCGGTGTGTCCGGTGGTCATTGGAACGCAGGACGACGCGTATCAAAAGATGATCGATATCTCTCGCGCCTGCTTCGATGCGATTCTCGGCGCGATGAAACCGGGCGTCACCTTCGGCGCCCTATTCGACGTTTACAAGAGAACCGTCGAAGAGCAGGGCAAGGGGAAATATCTTTGGAATCATCCGATGATGCACGCGCGCGGCCTGGGTGACGACGGACCCGCGCTGCTAGGAGATAAAGACCTGGAGCGGTTCTCTAGGATTCAGCTGCAAACAGGCATGACGTTCATTCTCAAGCCCCAAGTGAGACCCGTCGAAGGCAAAGGCCGCGCCAGCCTCGGCGATACCGTCACGGTCACCGAAAGCGGCGCGCGACGGTTGGGGAAGCGAGAGCTTCAGTTGATCGTGAAGAATTAACCCTAAAGTGTCTGCTCGCCCATGCTGGATGGGCGTCCCGCAATTTAATCTCTTTGGGGTCAATTCCCCGCAGCTTGCTGCGTAATAGCAATTCCTGGTCCTCTCAAAGTCCGTCATTCCCGCATGCTTTTAGCGGGAATCCAGGCGAAACTCTGACTGGACCCCCGATTAAAACATTCGGGGGTGACGCCTTTAGAATAAATCCTCATCGCTACGTTCTGATACCCCGGCAGCTTGTTGCGGGGTAGTTTATTTCACCGTTCCAATACCCTAGCTTCTAGACTTTTTTGGTGATAGTTACTGGCCGTGCAAAAACGGTTGTAGTCAACGAAATCAACCGATACTACCCGCAAGGCGGAGTCGTTTTATGCCTGAACTTTATCCTTATCCACGGTTTTCGCTGGCCGAGAGAGATCGGCGCTGGAAAGCGGTGCGCGAGCTCATGCGCCAGCAGCGCTTCGACGTCATCGTCACCCCGCAAAACAGCGGTCATTCGACGGACTACCAGGCCAACTCACGTTATCTAACCCACGTGGGAGGGGGCGGAGATGCGGACGTCGCGGCTGTCTTTCCTCTGGAAGGTGAAGTGACCGCCATCGCAACTTCGGCGGCTCCCCGCTGGCCCACGGTGCAGGACTGGACCACTGATGTGCGCGAGGCCAGACGCAACTACGGTCGAATTATCGTGGAGCGATTGAAGGAGCTAAACGTCGAACGCGGCCGGATCGGCATCACGGGCCTGGGTGAAGTCGAGGGAACTCGGACGCCGGAGGGAACCATCTTCTACGGCACGTGGAAGCAAATCCGTGAGGCATTTCCTCATGCCGAGTTGATCGATGCGACATCGATTCTTACTGAAGTTCGCTACGTCAAAAGCCAGGAAGAGCTGGATGCGCTGAACAAGTCCATGGAGATCATCGAGCTTGCGTTTGAAGCTGAGATCAAAGCGGCGCGGCCGGGTGTGAGCGATTGGGAGGTCTGGGCCGCCAACCAATACGCTCTCATGCACAACGGCTCCGAGATGCCGGTGCACTTCAACTGGGTGTCTGGCAAAAATCCGCGGCGCACATTGACCCGTCCGAGTATGCGCCTTTTGGAACGCGGCGACCTGATTATCAATGAGACAGAAGCTTCGTGGATGGGTTACCGTTCCCAGGGCGTGCAGCCGGTCTTTGTCGATGCCATCGATCCGGTCCACGCCGAGTTGATTAAAGTGCAGCGAGAAGTATTCAATCGGGTGCTCGAGAACCTAAAGCCGGGAGTTACCGTCGGCGAGCTAGCTGAGCTGACGCTGCAGACCGGCCAAAAGGCCGCGCCCAAGTCCGGCCCGGCCGCCGGAGCGCAAGCGGATCTCAACATGCATGGCCGTGGCGCCGGTGATGACGGTCCGATCATTACCGCCCATGCGCGCAGCCCAAAGGAGCTCGGCGTGGCGCTACGCGAAAATATGGTTTTTATTTGCAAGCCCTCGGCGATTACCGCGGACAATCAATACATTTGCACGTGGGGTGACACAGTGGTGATAACCAAGAACGGCGGACGACGATTAGGGAAGCGGCCGCACGATCTAGCGGTGGCGGGGGAATAGAAACGGTTCAATGGTTCAAAGTTTAATGTTCAAGGTCAAGAGCAGAAAAAAGAAAACCCAGGAGCCACGCTGGGGCCAAAGATGCCTTTGTTTTTGAGCCGCGATGAGCTTCGGCCCTTGCTGGATCTCCAGAAGGCGATCGAGCTGATCGAGGATGCCCACAGGCAGCAAGCACAGGGTAAGATAGTTCCGCACGCGCCTTACCATATTCCGGTGGGGGGGCAGAGTGGTCTGCGGATCGTTTCGGGGGCTGCTCTGGAATCTCGAAGCGTGGGTGTGAGACTGGGCCCGAATAGCAGCCTCGGCGGCGGTAACAAGATGTACGCGCTGCTTTTTGATACGGAATCCGGCGAGCTACTCTCCTTCATGGGTTTCCCATTCGGGACCTTGAGAACTGCCGCGGTGGTGGCGATTGCCGCTAAACACATGGCGCGGGAAGATGCGCAGCGGCTGGGCTTGTTCGGCGTCGGGCGAAACGCATTCGGCATTCTCAAAGCTCTGCTCACCGTTCGCGGCATCAAAGAAATTTTCGTCTCCAGCCGCGATCCTGTGCGGCGGCAAAAATTCTGCGACGAAGGCGCC
The DNA here is from genome assembly GCA_036794995.1 of Thermodesulfobacteriota bacterium. GTDB lineage: Bacteria > Desulfobacterota > Binatia > UBA9968 > UBA9968 > DAIRFP01. The sequence continues at coordinate 11,813 of DAIRFP010000060.1, forward strand.
CAGCTGCTCGGCATCAAGGTTCGCGGCGTCGATAATCCCGAACAGGCTGTGCGCGGCATGGATGTAGTTCTGACCGCCACGAATTCCTTGACACCGATTTTTTCCGAGGACTGGGTCGAGCCCGGCACCCATGTGAGCAGTATGGGTAAACCCACGGAGCTCAGTCGCGGCCTGCATCTGAAGGCGAACCGGATCGTCGTCGGCAGCCAAGAACAAGAACGGAACTATCAGGATCGGTCGGCGGCGTTGCCGCTGGTGGAGCTTACAGCCGAAGGCAAACTTTCCTGGAGCCGGATTCCGGAACTCGGCGAGTTGGTGATGGATCAGGTGCCCGGTCGAACCAGCCGCGACGAGATCAATATTTTTCGCGAATCCCAGGGTGGCTACGGCGATGTGGCTTTCGCGACTTGGCTGTACGAAGAAGCGGTGCGCCGCGGACTGGGAAAGGAAATGGCACTGTAAGCCCTGAGGAGGAACGTGATGTTTAGCAAACAGAAATATCTAGTCTCGATTCGACAAAACATTTTATTTCTTGAACCCTCTGTCAAGCGAGCGTTCCCTCTCCCCTCGCGGGAGAGGGTCAGGGTGAGGGGGCGTTACAAAGTTTGCTCACCCTCACCTGATTCCTCTTCCGTCAAGGGAGAGGATGTTACTGGCAATCATCAAAAGAATGGCGGATTACGATTAGTTTTTGTGCTGCTCTTATTTCTTATTATGGGACTGGCCACCAAGCCATCAGCAGTTTTTTCCCAGACTCTGCCACAACTCATCGAGGGGGCTAAGAAGGAAGGCAGTCTTGTTCTCAGCTGGGGCACGGGGACCATGGGTGGGATCGAAGGCGTCCAGACGATAGAGAAATCCTTCAACAAGACCTATGGGCTGAACTTGCAGTTCAAGTTTACCCCCGGCCCGGCGATGCCGCAGTTCGCCAGCCGGATTATTCAGGAAGCCAAAGCCGGCCAACCGTCCAGCAGCGATCTGTTTGTCGGCTCGGAGAATCACGTTGCCCGCATGTCGCTCAAGAGCGTCGATTGGTCGAAAGCATTCTCCCATATCACGGCGCCGATGATCGATTTCGACAACAGAGTTCTGATCGTCACGAGCCGGACCCCAGGCTTCACCTACAACAGCAAGGTGGTCACGGGTAACGAGGTGCCGCAGCGCGTGGAGGATGTCCTCAATCCCAAATGGAAGGGTAAGATCGCGTCGACTCCCTACGCGGCGTCCTTCGATCGCCTTTCGATGATCTGGGGCGAGGAGAAAACTACGGCGTTTCTGCAAAAGTTTGTGAAGCAAGTCTCCGGCCTGATTCGTTGCGGCGAAGACGAACGCATCGCCTCCGGAGAATTTGCCATGCTGGTGTTCAACTGCGATCTTGCAGCGCCCCAGGAAGCGAAGGAAAAGGGCGGACCGGTGGATGGGCAGGTTTTCCGAGACGCGGGGATACTGTCCTACTGGTACGTTACCGTACCCACCAACGCGCGCAATCCCAACGCGGCCACCTTGCTCGCAGCGTTTCTGTTGAGCAGGGAGGGACAGGATATTCTTTACAAGACCGAGCGCAGCAGCTCGCATCTGGTGAAGGGCACGCAAATGAGCCAGTTTGTCGCCGAGCAGGAAAAGCGGGGAGTCAAGTTCGTTTCCTATTCGGTTTCGGAAGTCATGAAGAACGCCGAAGAACATAGTCGCATCCGGCAGAAGTTCCAAAAGATTTTGGCGGGGAACTAGAACTAACCCTCGCCCTTTGGGATATAAGGGAAGGGTGAGGGCATGGCCGCGTAAGCCTTACCCTTACCTCAATCCTCCCAGTGGGAGAGGAGGCGAAAGCATGGATATTGCTAGCGTGCACGGGCAATGCTGCTTGCAAATTTCATAAGTCAAACCTCCGGCTCCACCGGAGGTACATGATTCTTTAGCGAAACATTTCTGCGGAGCGATCAACCTTGAGAGGGCGTTGGCTTTTCGTTGCAGTTTCCATTTTCGCCTTAGTGCCGGTGGTCGCATTCCTGCTGATTATCCTCTGGATGGGATTTTGGCAGGGCAACCCCGGCGATCCGGTGGTCTACACGCTTAAGCACTACCGGACCCTTTTCACCGATCCGACGACCTACCGCACGCTGTTAAACACCCTCGGGTTTGCGTCGACGACGGTCTTGGTTTCACTGCTGTTTGCGGTGCCCACGGCGTGGCTCGTCGAACGAACCGATTTGCCGGGCAAAAATCTGGTCTTCGCGCTGGTGACGATCGGTGCTCTGGTGCCGACTTTTTTTACCGCCATGGGTTGGGTGTTTTTGCTGCACCCGCGCATCGGCATCGTCAATAAATTTGTCGTCGAGTGGTTTGGCCTCGAGCAAGCACCCTTTAACATAGCCTCGCTAGTGGGTATGGGTTGGGTGGAGGGGTTGGGCCTGTCGTCCATCGCCTTCATCATGATCGTTGCAACCTACCGAAGCATGGACCCCGCCCTCGAAGAAGCGGCGCGGGTTCACGGCCTGGGAATTTTTCGTACGCTGCGCTACGTGACCTTGCCGCTCACCTTTCCCGGTATCCTGGCCGCGTCCATCTATGTTTTCACCATCGGTCTCTCGGCCTTCGAGGTGCCGGCGATTATCGGCATGTCCAACAAGATTTTCACGTTTTCCACTTTTATCTTTTACAAGATCCAGCCGCTGGAGGAACTGCCGAGCTATGGCATCGCCGGCGCGGTGAGCAGTTTGCTGGTGGTGCTGGCGCTGCTCTTAAGCTGGGGATACTTCCGCGTGCTGCGCTTCTCGCATCGATACGCCGTGGTCACCGGGAAAGGTTACCGGCCGCGTCTCATCGAATTGGGTAAACGGGGTTGGCTGATTGCATGGTTGTTTCTCGGGGGCTACTTTTTCATCGGCAAGCTGCTGCCGTTCTTCCTGCTCGTTTGGGCGTCGTTGCTGAGATTCTTTCAGCCGCCGTCGTGGGCCGCGTTGGAGCAGGTATCCTTGTCTAACTTTTATGGGCTGCCGTGGAGTCTGATGCTCAGCGGCGCGTGGAACACGTTGATCCTGATGCTTGTCGTGCCGACCTTGGCGTTGATTTTCTGTCTGGCGATCTCCTGGACCGTGCTGCGCTCCGGCCTCAAGTGGCGGCTCGCTTTCGACGCCGTCGCTTTTCTGCCCCACGCCGTGCCGCACCTGATTCTCGCCATCGCCGCGGTTTTCACGGCGCTGTTTCTCCTGCGCAATACGTTGTCACTTTACGGCAGCCTGACGATTATCATTATTGTGTACACCATCAGCCGGATCAGCTTCGCCACGCGCATCATCAACAACTCCCTGGCACAGATTCATCCGGAGTTGGAAGAGGCGGCGTTTGTCGGCGGCCTGCCGCTGTTGCAGGTGATGCGAAAGATCTTGCTGCCGCTGCTAAGACCCGCCTTGGTTTACGCGTGGCTGTGGATGGCGTTGCTTTGCTATCGCGAGCTGACCATGGCCTCGGTGCTCGTCACCAGCCAAGAGAACGTCACCTTGCCGATGATTGTATGGAGTCTCTGGTTGGGCGGCAGTCTCAATCAAGCCGCCGCCGCTAATCTCGTCGTGCTTGCGTTCATGCTTCCGGCCGTGGTGCTCTACCTTGCTTTCGGTCGGCGGAGCCGATTTGCGGAGGCGTCGTGATCTCGATCACGGGAGTGCGCAAAAACTTTCAAACCGGCGATCAGCCCGTGGCCGCGCTCCGTGGCATCGACGTCGAAGTCAACCAGGGCGAATTTTTCGTTCTGCTGGGCCCCAGCGGCTCCGGCAAGACCACGCTCCTGCGTAGCGTCGCGGGGCTGGAGAAACCGGACAGCGGGGATATCTCACTCAACGGCAAGACCGTGTACTCCAGCAGCCAACGCATTTCGACGCCTCCCGAAGAGCGCGGGATCGGCATGGTGTTCCAGTCCTACGCCATCTGGCCGCATTTAACGGTGGCGGAAAACATCGGCTTGGTTTTGACTCATGGGCGCTATCGGCTGTCTAAGAAAAAAGCGGCGGAGCAGGTCCGCCGTAGTCTAGCTTTGGTGCAATTGGAGAACTTTGAAAATCGACCCGCCCGGTTGCTGAGCGGCGGACAACAGCAGCGTGTCGCCATCGCGCGGGCGCTGGCGGTGAACCCGGCGTTGCTCTTGATGGACGAACCGCTGAGCAATTTGGACGCGAGGTTGAGAGAAGACGTGCGCGCCAATATTAAAAAGCTGACGAGCCAGCTTGGCATTACCGTGCTGTACGTCACTCACGACCAGGTGGAAGCGATGGTGCTGGCCGATCGGGTCGCCGTGATGTCTCAGGGACAGATCCTGCAGGTCGGCAACCCCTTCGAGCTTTACCGTTTCCCGGCGAATGCGCTCGTGGCGGAATTTTTCGGCTCCATGAATTGGCTTCGCGGCAAGATGTTAAACGGCGAGCAGGTGGAAACTGAACTTGGGGTCCTTCGGGTGGATGGATCGCGGCGATTCGACGGCGCCGTCGTCGTGGGGATTCGGCCGGAAGACGTGAAGTTGGGGCGATCTTCCAATGAAACGGAAAATCGGATAGAGGGAAAGGTGTTGAGCTCGACGTTCCTCGGCGATCAGGTGACCGTGGAAGTGAAGATCGAGGGGAAAGTCTTGATTGCGAAAGCGCTGGCCGAGGATGAAAGACCCGCAGGAAGCGTTTCGGTGCATTTGCCCAAACGGCGACTCGTGGTGTTTCCGGAAGCGCTGGCCAAACCGCACGCTGAATAGAGATTGACAAGCAGCTTTCTACAAGAAAGGAGAACCGATCATGAACGCTGAAACGAAAGCGAAAGGCGATGTCCGGCATTTGGATCATTTTGTGGTCGCGGTGATGGATGCCGATCGAGCGGAAAAGTTTTATACGGAAGTATTGGGCGCACGAACGCTGAAGCGGTTCGACAGTCCAAACATGGACCGGGTCTTTATGAAACTCGGCGAGAACCATATCGGACTGTTTTCTCAAGGCAAAACAGCGCTTCCCAAGCGGGAGAGCGCGGCTTCTTATCCGCGCCATTCCTTCTTGGTTCCTGAAGGTGAATTCGAACCAATGAAGAAAAAAATCCGGCGCGAAAGCCCATTTGTGAGAGAGATTCAAGAGGAGAACGGATTGGGGTGCTGTTGGAACGAGGGGCTGGTTTTTCAGGACTCCGAGGGAAATTTTCTCGAGATCAACAAGTCAAAAGGGATCGAGAAGACCCGAGTTCACCACCTTCATTTCGACACGACCGATCTTGATTCCAGCGTCAATTTCTACAAGAGCATCTTGAATTTCAATCTCCTGGAGCAGAAGAACGGTGTTGCGGTTATCGGAGTTCCTTCGAATCAGTGCATTATACTGAACCAGGTCAGCGCGCTTAGCGAAGTCACCAAAACCACTTATCGCGGGCGTCATTTCGCGTTCAACGTAACCGACGACGATTTTCATGCAATCGTCGACAAGCTGCACCAAGCCGGGATTGACGAGCGCGACGACCATGGAGAACGCGAGGGAAGGCGCCCCGAGCAGCTAGGCACTTATTTTCGGGAGCCGAGCGGTTTTCGCCTGCAAATTACCAACGAGGATTCGGCAACATTTGCTGTGCACGCGAATGACTAGCAGAGCGAACGGTGAGAGAGTTGTAGTGATTCAGCGTTTTCCGTCCAGTTTTTTTCAGCACGCTGCTCGGGAGTGGCCGCGCTACCACGGAGAACGCTTCGATCGGCAGCGCCCATCGTGATTGGTCTCGTCTGGTTTACTGAGGGGGCAGTGGGAAGGTGAAGGTTTAAGAGTCCTCTTCAAAAATATCGACTCAGGGGATAGCTCCTACCTGGGCAATTCCATGGATCGGCGGAGGTACAAAAAAATGCCGGATCCTGCCGCAAAAATGCTCAGCCTTTCTTCAACTGCCGAGGCTATCCGGGAGATCGATATTCTGTGGATTACGGCCGGGCTCGGGTGTGATGGGGATACGATTGCCATTACCGCCGCGACCCAACCAAGTTTGGAAGATATTCTGCTTGGAGCCCTCCCCGGCATTCCCAAAGTCAATTTTCACAATCCATTTCTCTCCTACGAAAACGGGGAGAACTTCTTAACACCCTTTCACCTTGCCGCTGAAGGCAAGCGTGCCCCTTTCATTCTAGTTGTTGAGGGATCCATTCCAAACGAAAAAATCAAAGCAGAAGGTTATTGGGCGGCATTGGGAACCGACAAAACCACCGGCCAGCCCATCACGACTTGTGAATGGATTGATCGTCTGACTCCCAACGCCTGGGCGGTGATTGCGGCCGGGACCTGCGCTACCTACGGCGGTATCCATGCCATGGAGGGGAATCCGACGGGCGCCATGGGGCTGGCTGACTATCTGGGCTGGCAATGGCAATCGGCTGCGGGCATTCCCATCGTCTGCGTCCCTGGATGCCCGGTTCAGCCGGACAATTTCATGGAGACCTTGCTTTATCTATTGTATCAAGCCGCCGGTAGTGCGCCGATGATTCCCCTCGATGAAGCCCTGCGGCCCACTTGGCTTTTTAGCCAGACCGTTCACGAAGGTTGCGATCGCGGCGGTTATTATGAGCAAGCCGAGTTCACGGAAGAGTACGGCTCGCGCCAGTGCATCGTCAAGCTGGGTTGTTGGGGGCCGGTGGTCCAGTGCAATGTTGGCAAACGAGGTTGGATCAATGGGGTCGGCGGCTGCCCCAACGTAGGGGGCATCTGTATCGGCTGCACGATGCCGGGATTTCCGGATAAGTTCATGCCATTTATGAATCAACCTCCGGGATCGATTCTTTCCACGACAGCGGTTATGACCTATGGCAAGACGATTCGCGCGCTCCGCAGTTTTACCCAAGCCTCGTTGAACAAAGAACCGGAATGGCGGCATCCGAAAACTTCATCCAACGCGGTTCAAAGTTCCAGAAACCGGCAGTCTCGTCCACGTTGAACTTTGAACATTGAACCTTGAACTCTGATCAGACGATCTATCGTGAGCCAGTCTGCTGAAACACCACTGAGTCCCCAAGAGGCGGAAAGCATCATCCAGGGCCTCGCCAGCGTCTTTTTCGAGGCGAATTCCAAGCCATTCAAAAACGGCGCTGGGGCGACCCAAGAAGACCATCGACCCCTGCCGGACATCGAAGCCAGGTACCACACCTTAGTTGAGCAAGTTCCCGCGGTGGTCTTCATGATTTTTCTAGATCGAGGCATCAGCGAGGCCTACGTCAGTCCCTACATCGAGGCCGCGCTTGGATTCTCGCAGGATGAGTGGCTCGACGATCCGATCCGATGGTATCGCCAAATTCACCCTGATGATAAGGAGCGCTGGAACCTCGAGGCCGCTCAGATGGTGCTCTCGGGCGACCCCTTGCGATCCGTGTATCGGATCATCGCGCGGGATGGACACACCGTTTGGTTCCACTGTGATGTCAAGATGGTACGCACGGAGGAGGGTCGCCCGTGGTTCATTCACGGGATTGCCTTTGACATCACCGATCTCAAACACGCCGAGGCCGAACTGCAAGAGGCCCACGATGAATTGGAAAATCGAGTTGAGCAGCGGACTAGAGAACTTGCAGCTGCCAATACCCTGTTGCAAGCGGAAATCGCCGAGCGTGCGCGGGCTGAAGCGGCGCTGCGTCAGAGTGAAGAGCAATTTCGCGTCGCTGTCGAAGGCGCTCCCAATGGGATGATCACGGTTGGACGCGATGGGACGATCTTGATGGCGAATTCCCAGATGGAAATAATTTTCGGTTACATAAGAGAAGAGCTACTGGGCCAGCCGGTGGAGATACTGGTGCCCCAACGGTTTCGCGGTCAACATTTCCGCCAGCTCCACGAGTTCTTCGCTAAACCCATGGTCCGGCCGATGGGGGCCGGGCGCGATCTTTACGGTCTGCGTAAGGATGGAAGTGAGTTCCCGGTAGAGATTGGACTGAACCCGATCGCTACGGCCAATGACATGCAGGTTTTGGCCTCCATCACGGATATTACCGAGCGCAAACGCATCCAGGACGACCTGGTCAGGGCACGTCATGAATTGGAGATCCGGGTTCAGGAACGGACTGCCGAACTGGGAATCGCCAACGATATCCTGAAGGATGAAATGATCGAGCGCAAACGCCTGGAGAAATCTATCCTGGAGATTAGTGAGAGAGAAAAAGGGCGTATCGCACAGGATCTGCATGATGGCCTAGGCCAGCATCTGACGGGTGTCGCTTTCTTGAGCAAGGTGCTGGAACGCAAGCTGATTGAGAAATCAGCGCCGGATGCGAGTGATGCCGCTAAGATTGCCCGGCTGGTCAACCAAGCCATTAATCAGACCCGAGAACTAGCGAGAGGATTGCTTCCTGTCGAATCGGGATCGAAGGGGTTAATGTCGGCACTCCAACACCTGGCATCCGAAGTCGAAGAGCTTTTTCATATCTCGTGTCTATTCAGAGTGGATCAGGATGTTTTGATTCGCGACATTGATCTCGCAACCCACCTCTATCGAATCGCTCAAGAAGCTGTGACGAACGCCATCAAACATGGTCAATCCCGGCAAATAGTCATCGTGCTGTCGCACGATCGGGATAAAGTTTTGCTCAGCATCCAAGACGATGGGGTAGGTTTCACGGGTCGGCTGGAGAATAAAGAAGGCATGGGGATCCGCACGATGAACTATCGCGCCAACATGATCGGCGCCTTGTTGGATATTCAGAAGAATCCGGCCGGCGGCACGGTCGTCATCTGCACGCTCCCCATGAGGGTTGAGGACTAAGGAGGAGTTTTGTCGGGCGAGCGAAAACAGCCGATAAAGAAGAAGCGCACGGTCTTTGTTATTGATGACCATCCGATTGTGCGCGAAGGACTCGCCCGGCTGATCAATGGGGAGCCGGATCTGTTTGTTTGCGGCGCGGCGGAAGACATCTACACGGCGCTTAAATCAATGGAGGTCTTGAAGCCTGACATTGCCATTGCGGATATTTCCCTTAAGGGCCCCGATGGCATCGAGCTGATCAAGCACTTGAAAACTCGAATGCCCGGCTTGCCGGTGCTGGTTCTCTCCATTCATGATGAGTCCATCTATGCTCCCCGCGTGCTACGCGCCGGCGCCCGCGGCTATATTATGAAGCAAGAAGCGACCGAGAATGTGCTGGTCGCGGTGCGCCGAGTTCTGAGCGGGGAAGTCTATTTGAGTGATCGCATGGCCAACAAGATGCTGCAACAGTTTGTTGGCACCGGAGGAACCAGCCTCAAGTTTCCCGTCGATCGTCTCAGTGACCGCGAGCTGGAGGTCTTTCGACTGATCGGCCAGGGCCATGGAACCCGCCGCATAGCAGAAGAGTTGCACCTGAGCGTAAAAACGGTGGAGTCTTACCGCGAACACATCAAAGAGAAAATGACCCTGGGCGATGCCAGCGAGCTTGTCCGTTATGCGATTCAATGGATGGAGCAGGAAAAATCCCAGTGAACCGGCATTTCGCCATTCAAACCTCCCCGCGCGATCTCAACTGGGAAAAGTAGACTGTCCCTCTTAGTTCCCTCAAGTCTACATGAGCGAAAGATCCGTCATCGATCGATTTCTTTCCCGCCTTCCTAATACTTCCTTCAAGGCAAACCCGACCGCACGACGTTGAACTGGCGGCAACCATAGGTTGTCAGGCCTTTGGTATTGCCTTATCGCTTGAGTCATTGCCCATCCACAGAACTTGAATCTGTTCGATAGCCCTGCTGCAGCTGCGCTTTATTCCTTAGGGTAGCCATATCCTTAGAATCCCCTTTTTGCGCCCTGGTTCCAAGCGCACTTGTTGAAAGAACTCCACGTAGCGACAATATTCTTCCGGCTCGGCGCGAGCGACCAAGAGATCGAATCCAAAGCGTCGGTGGACCCGGCACTCTTTTTATTTGGGTCGGTAATATGGTAATGACCAAAATCACTCTCGAACTGATTTACGGAGGTTGCCGATGACCTGGATCCTGGAAACATCACCGTCTTATGCATTTGTGTTGCTGCGCCTGGGTCTCGCTGTGACGTTTTTTATGCATTCAACACAGCAAATTTTTGGCTGGAACGGTGGGCGTGGTTTGAAAGCACACCTCGCCAACTGGCGCGACAGGCAGGGTATACCCACCCCCATCGGCGCGCTGGGGTTGTTCATTGAATTCGGCGGCAGCCTGGCCCTCCTCATCGGATTTCTCACCCGGCCATTTGCCCTTGGATTGGCGCTTTTCATCGGTATCGCAATGCTCAAATCTCATGCGAAGCACGGTTTTTTTCTAGCGCGCCGCCCGGGAGATGCCAGTGGCATCGAGTATACCCTGGCACTCTTTCTAATGGCTGGAGCGCTGCTGATCGGCGGCGGCGGCGCGCTTTCCCTTGACGGGCTGCTGAGCCGCTAGACAGCATCTCCATGCAACCGGCAAAAGAGGATCCGAGATTTCTGCTCAGCTCTGTTCGCCGGCAAATCTGCTCCAAAAGAGTTGCTGCCGCGAAATTTTTTATCAAGGCATTCGCAAAACCCTTGGTTCATGCCGTCGGCGAAAGCCTATAGAAGCGCGCCACATTGTCGTGCAGCATTTTCTGCTTGGTGCCATCAGAAAGGTCCCCTCGGTCGCGAACAGCTTTGACCGTACGCGGCCAGTCTCCGTCCCAATGGGGATAGTCGGATGAGTACAGCAAGGTGTGATCGAGGCCCCAACGAACGGCGTCGGGGATAGTCTTCTCGCCGCATTCGATGCCGAAGAAAATGCGCCCGCTCGTCACGTACTCACTCGGCAGCTTGGTCAAATAGGGAGCTTCCTCCGCGCCGCGCTTCTCGACCTCCTCGTCGAGGCGGTCCATCATGTACGGCACCCAACCTATTCCCGATTCCAAATAAGCAATGCTGAGGGTAGGAAATCGCTCGAACACCCCGCCGATGATGGTCGCGATCAAGGCCATCATTTGTTCAGCCGGATGGTCGATGGTGTGGGCCGAGAGAAACTTCCGGAAGCGGAGACCGCCCAGAGAATCGGCAGACGTACCGGTGTGAAAGCCGAGCCCCACACCCAACCGCTCTGCCGCAGCGTAGATCGGATCATAGCGCGCGTCGCCGAAGTCGGGACTCTGCGGCAGATGAGTAGGAAGAACACCCGCCACCGCGTCACGCTCGGTGACGGCCCGTTCGAGCTCTTGTGCGGCCGCCTTTGGGTCTTGCGCCGCCAAGAGCGCCACGAACTTCAATCGCGCCGGATTGGTTTTGCAGAAGTGATATAGCCAGTCGTTATAAGCTTTGGTTACAGCCGTGGCAAAGTCAAGCTCATGGAGGCTACCGACATGCAATCCTGCCGTCGGATACAGAACCATCACATCGATCCCATCCTCGTCCATCGCAGCCAGCTGGTCCTCCGGGCCCCCGGGCTTCGCGCCCAGCTTGCCGCGCAGATCGCGGTCCCACGCGTCATTGGGAAAGAGATTACGACGTTGCCAGCGCGGCTCCAAGAATTCCCGTAAGCCTGTAACAGACTCACGCACATGTCCGTCCGCGTCGATCACTCTATAGTCAGCCATTTTCCGCCTCCTTAGCCGATTTTTATTATTGTTGACGCGCTCTACCGTTAAGATTACCTTTGGTAACGCCGGAGCACTCGGTCCGATTCTGACAAACTAATTGAAGCCATAACACCGAGCAAAAGAGGCTGTCAACGCAAGCCAGCGCCTCGGTGATGATCTTGTTGTGCAGGGCACCGGTTCCGGTGCGAAAGATATTGACCTTAAAGAAGGGATAGCTTTGATCGAAGCCTTCCCCCAACCGGCTTGCCGTTCATCAATGATCCAGTTTCAAAACGATCTGAGTAAGCTACGGTAGCGTCGGCTGAACAAATAAAAAAGGCCCGACCTCTTTCGAGATCGGGCCTTTTCAATCTAAATCCGGCAGCGTCCTACTCTTCCATACGGCAACCGTATAGTACCATCGGCGCTGGAGGGCTTAACTGCCGAGTTCGGGATGGGATCGGGTGTTACACCTCCGCTATCGCCACCGGAAATCGCTCATCATGACCGTGCCCGTGGAAGATGCCCGAAAGACGAACACAAGCCACGGACACGAATCACGATCCAAACTGAATACGAGTACTCTGCATCTACGCAAAGTGGCATTAGTAAATATGGTCAAGCCGCACGGCCAATTAGTACCGGTTAGCTCCAGCCATTACTGGCCTTCCACATCCGGCCTATCAACCTCCTAGTCTAGAAGGGGCCTTTAGGGGCCTTACGACCCGGGATACCTTATCTTGGAGGGGGCTTCCCGCTTATATGCTTTCAGCGGTTATCCCGTCCGCACATAGCTACCCGGCGCTGCCACTGGCGTGACAACCGGAACACTAGCGGTGCGTTCTTCTCGGTCCTCTCGTACTAGAGAAAACTCCCCTCAAGTATCCTGCGCCCACGGCGGATAGGGACCGAACTGTCTCACGACGTTCTGAACCCAGCTCGCGTGCCACTTTAATCGGCGAACAGCCGAACCCTTGGGACCTA
>DAIRFP010000297.1:0-5599 GCA_036794995.1 Thermodesulfobacteriota bacterium
CAATCGTCATTCCGGGCAACCCCGGCGAAGGCCGGGGGCGACCCGGAATCCAGGATAATCAAATGCTTCTGGATGTCCGCTTTCGCGGGCATAACGGTGGGGAGACCACCGACTTCTTTTGCGAACTGCTGGGACAGGACACTAGAATTAGTTCCACTTTTTCTTCAAACCAACTCGACGGGATCCGACACGGCTTCCAACATGACTGCGATCCGGCCATCGTCTGCCGAGCAGCCGTAGACTTCTTGATACACTAGTTGAAGCCATTGCTGGAGCTCGGCGCGGCGGATAGTTGGTGCGGGCTCTCGAACGTAGACCAAGAGATCCATCGCCGGCGGTTCGGACTCGCCCGGCAAAGGGAGTAGGTAAGCGCAGCCCGCGATGCGTCGGCAGCCAAGTTTGGAGTAAAAATTCTGGCGTCGCTGTCTCTCCCCCTGATCGGGAGACGGTTGTCGATCCGAGTCGACCTCTACCAGCATCGGGATAGCGCCATGCTGTCTATACACCGCGCCGACGGTTGCCTCGAATAGCTCTGAACCGACACCGCCCCCGCGATAGCTTTTATCCACCGCGATGTATTCCAATAAACCAAACAATTCGCCGCTGGCGACAAATACTATGCTGAACCCGACTGCGTTACTGTCGTCTTGAGCCAACCACAGTCGATAGCTCGACTTGGACACCATGGCGGCGAGGTCCACTTTAGACTTTTGCTCGCGCGGCGAGATCGATTCGCAATAAATCGCGTAAAGAGCTTCGAAGCGCTGGTCGAGCGCTGTGACTGGCAGCATCCTAAGCATCAACTTTGGGCTCAGGGCTTGTGTTAAAAGAACACTTTAAAACTTTCATGGTGTTGGTCCTCACATTGTTTTCTACGCGATCGAGAACTAACACGTTCATGGAACGGGCGTAAAGCCTTCTTGCGCTCGGATGGCTGTAAATGGAAAACGCTTTTCGCGATCCTTATGGCTGTTCATGACCGTCAGGGATAGAAAGCGGATTTTCGCTTTGCCTGATCCGGTTGTGTTGTAGTACAAGCGAGAAGAAGAGGTCGCAATGATCGATGCCGCGCTGGTGATTCCGGTGTATCGTGCTCGCGACGGTGAGCTGCATATCGTGATGATTTTGAGGCAGCCCGGCGGTGTGCATGGGGGGCAGGTGGCGTTTCCCGGTGGCAAGCGCGACCCGGAAGACGAGACCATGCTGGACACCGCCCTTCGGGAAGCGCGTGAAGAACTTGGGCTCATAGTGGAGAAAGCCGACGTGCTCGCCGAGTTGCCGGTAGCTGAAACCAGAACCACGGGCTATCGCGTGTTCCCTTACTTAGCCCGCATCCAGGTGCCGGACCGATGGCAGCTTGCCGAGCGTGAGATCGCGGAGATTATCGACGTCAAACTCAACGATCTCGTCCGACCCGATGCCCAGGACCAGATGATCGAGCGCTTCCCCATCTGGCACCGTCCGGAACCGGTATCGTTTTATCGGGTTGGCTCCTATCGCCTATGGGGGTTTTCTTATCGAATCTTGCATCCTGTCATTCCGCGGCTTATAGAGGGCGAATGGAAGGTCTGAACAAACGGAGAATTTGTTTCGGCTAAAGCTTTATGTGACAAACTAAAGATAAGCATCAAAACGCCGTGTCAGCGCGGCGGGAAAGGAGTTTTAGATTATGGATTTTAGTCTACAACCGGACACGCCCGAGATCAGCGCTTTCCGCAAAGAGGTGCGCGAGTGGCTGGCAGAGAACATGCGCGGCAGCGAACCTTTGCGCTGGTCGGCGCGCTGGTCGACGCGGGAAAACGATGAGGAGTACCAGTTCCGCCGGCAGTTGGCGAACAAGCTCGGACAGAAACGTTGGCTGTTTCCGACCTATCCGCCTCAGTATGGCGGCGCCGGTCTGACTCTCGATCATCAGTTTGTCTTGGAGACTGAAATCGACCGCTACGGTCTGCCCCTGGGTTCGATCTTCTACACTCTGGCCCGCCTGGTGGCGCCGGCGGTTCTCAAGTTCGGCACTGAAGAACAAAAGCTGGAATTTTTGCCGCCGATGTTGCGCGGCGAGCTCGCGGTTTGGCAGGTGTTGACCGAACCCCAGGGAGGCAGTGACGTGGCCAACTGCCTGACCAAAGCGATTCGTGATGGCGACGACTATGTCGTGAACGGTCAGAAGATTATGGTCGGTCACCATCTGCCGCCGGATTATGTCTGGACGTTGGTCTGTACCAACCCGGCCGGAAAACGGCACGAAAACCTGGGCTGGCTTTATATCCCCGCGAACCTCCCCGGCATCACCATTCAGCACTTGCACTTGATGATGGGCATCAAGAACGCGGTGTTCTTTGATAACGTGCGAGTGCCGGCGAAGTATCTGGTGGGCGGCGAGAACAACGGCTGGAAGGTGGCGAACAGCTATTTAGAACTGGAGCATGGCGGCGGCGGCAGCGTGTCCGAAAACCCGCTGTTCAAGCGGCTGATCGCGCATTGCCAGAAGGCGGACTTCGACGGCAAAAGCCTGATGGAAGATCAAGATGTGCGGGACGTGCTTGCCGATATGTTGATCGACCTCGACGTGCAGCGGCTCATGGGCCTGCGCAACTTCTGGCATCGCTATGTGCGCGATCCGCATCCTTACGGCGGACCGCAGTTTCTTTATTTCCAGAGAATGGTGCGGCTCAGAAACTCGGAGCGCGTGCAACAGATCTTGGGTTTCGACGCGTTGGCGCCGGACGGATCGGTGCATGAGGAAGCCGATTTCGAATACACCGTGCGAAGCGGGCCCGGTTGGCTCCACGGCGGCGGCACGTTGGATACCGATCGGCTGATTATCGCGCGACGGCTCGGCTTGGGCCGGCCCTCGCAGGAGACCGCGCCAACGACCGTCTAGCCGTGAAAGGAGCTAAACGCCATGGACCTCAAACTGAGCGATGAGCAGAGCATGATAAAAAAAGTCGCCGCCGACTTCCTGAAGGCCGAAGCGCCATCCTATGTCATCACCGAATGGTTCCAAGAAAAGCGCGCCTTCATTCCAGAGTTATACAAAAAGACCGCCGAGCTGGGCTGGCTGGGAATGATGTTGCCCGATGAATACGGCGGCGGTAGCGCCTCCTGCACGGACTGCGCCGCGGTGTTCGAAGAGCTTGGCCACGGGCCGCTGCCGGGACCGTATTTCTCGTCCGGGGTCTTGGCGGCGGAGATCATTCTAGCCGGCAGTTCTCCAGCGCAGAAAAAAACGCTGCTGCCGGAAATCTGTAATGGCCGGTCCGTCGTGATTCCAGCGCTATCGGATGATCCGATTCAATGGGGACCCAGGTCCGTACAAACACGCCTGACCAAAACGGTCAGCGGCTTCGTGTTGAACGGTATCAAGCGCTTCGTCTACGACGGCGACGCCGCGACGAGCTTTATTTGCGCCGCCCGTACCGAGACCGGCGGCGTGGTGCTTGCGCTGGTGGATCGAAACGCTCCCGGTGTTTCGGTCAAGCCCGTGTTAGGCTTCATGATTGGCGCGGCCGAAGTCCGCTTCGACAATGTGGCGATTACCGCAGACAATTTTGTCGGCGACTGGGGGGTCGTCGAACGCGCGCTCATCAAGGCGCTGCCGATTCTTTGCGCTTATAAAGTCGGCGCCTGTCAGGAGATATTCGAAATGACCAATGAATATACCTGCACGCGGGTGGTCTTCGGGCAGCCCATCGGGCGGTTCCAGCGGGTCCAGGACCATTGCGTCGATATTTCGATCCATCTGGACGGCGCCCGCTGGATCACCTACGAAACCCTGTGGAAGATCGATTCGGGAATCGAAGCGGCCGCCAACGTGCACCAGGCCAAGGCGGTGGCTACCGAAGCCTACTATCAGTCCTGCAATTTCTCGCACATGGTATTCGCGGGACCGGGGACGGATTACAAACATCCCTTGATGGCTCATAGCGTAGCGGCACACACGCTGTATCAATATCTAGGCACGCCGCTCTATCACAAACGCGCCATGGTGGATGCGCTCTATCCACGGCAATCGAGCGCCGCCTAGCTGCACTAAGATATATTCCCGGGTACGACCGACCGGATCATTGATGAGTCCAGTAAACGTAGCAACTCACGGTGATTGGCGATCTGGTGGACAACCTAACCGAGTCGATATGCCGCAGACCACTCACTCGATGGCTTCGAGAATTCCTGCTGCTTACTGGCCCGGGTATCTGCGCTGGGTGTTTGCCATTGTAATCCTTCTTGCTGTTCCGGCTCCCGCCTTCGGCGGGTCCGCCCCGGCGCCAGTCAAGATCGGCACCGCATCCTTCAGCGCCAGCACGCTCAGCCTCTGGATCGCCCAGGAGCAGGGCATCTTCAACAAGCACGGCCTCGAGGCGCAAACGATTCTTATTCGCGGCGGGCCGACCCTGGTCGCCAGTTTGGTCGCCGGCGATCTTCACGTTGTTTTTACCTCGGGCGTCTCCGTGCTCGGCGCCGCCGCTCAGGGCATCGACGTCAAGATGCTCACTTCCATATCCAGCCGGGTGACCTGGAAATTGATGGCGGCGCCGCAGATTAAGAAAGCCGCGGATTTGCGCGGCAAGCGATTTGCGGTTCAGAGTATCGTCGGCAGCACGTGGATGTATTCGATGCTGGCGCTGGAGCAACTCGGGCTGGAACCGAAGCGGGACAATATCACCTTCCTTCCCATTGGCGACCCGGTCACCATGGCTCATGCATTGGAGACGGGAAGGATCGACGCGGTGGTGCTCGACCCGGTGCTGAGCCGCGGGCTTGTCAGCAAAGGCTTTTCACTTGTGCTGGACCTTTTTCAAGCCAAGGTCTTTTTTCCGGGATTGGGCTTGGGCGTAACCCGAACCTATCTCGATCAACAGGCGCCCACCGTAGAAAAGGTTGTCACTGCCTTGACGGAAACCCTCGCCTTCATTCACGCGCCGGCGAACAAACCGACCGTTGTAAAAAGCATGATGAAGAATCTCAGAACGAATGATCAGACTGCCGCCGAGAATGGTTACCAGGAGCAGCTGCTCACGCTCAACCGCAAACCTTACCCATCGCTCGATGGTCTGCGCAACGCCCAGAGACTGATGGCGCTGCAAAATCCCAAGATTGCCGGTCTAAAAGTGGAAGAACTGATCGATTCGCGTTTCGTGCGCCGGCTTGATGAAGACGGATTCATCGACCAGCTCTACAGCCGTCAATCCAGCCGATAACACCATCCTACCGGGCAAACACTAACTAGTACCAACCTCCGCGCCAGCGTCTAGTTAGCAACAAATCGTCCCTGCGGATCGATGCGAAACATGCCGCGGGCGGCACCGTTGAACGTCCCTTTCGCAAGCCATTCGCCCGAAGCTCGATGCAACGGACCGTGCTGTTTCTCCCACAGGACGAAATGCGACGCACACGAGATCGCCACAAAAACTTTGTTTGCCGAACCCAGATCCTCGTAAAGCTCTTTATTCGACGCCGTCAATTGGTCATATTCACCAACGAGAATCAAAGTGGGCTGCTTGAGTTTCTTTGCGGTTTCCGCGTTCCAACCCCAGTAAGTTCGATCCGTATCATGAACTTTGCCTCCTGACACTGACACTCCGCCTTTTCTTACGTG
>DAIRFP010000298.1:0-5531 GCA_036794995.1 Thermodesulfobacteriota bacterium
TACCGGGACAATCCACGCCGGGCACATTTTGGGTGCAGCCATCATCAAGTTCGAACGCATCGTCGCATTGACCTTTGATTTTACGGTCTTCAGTTTTTCCTGTGAAGCGGGACTCGGAGATTGCACCGCGGAGGACGCGGAGTAAAGAGTTCTTGATTTAAAACTTTCCCCGCTGGCCTCTCGACTGCGCGTAAACTTCACGATGTCCTACAAGCCGTAGAACAAGCAGTAGGGACACAAGTGCCTTCCTATGCACAAACATCTTGATCATCAATAAATACCCTTTCCGTTGATGAAGTCGAACAAGCACCTATTCCGACAGACAAAATTCGCCAGTTGTGGCTTGATTCTGAAACCGTTAGACGTAGATGGTTCTTATAAGGTTTACTGGATTCTTTTCCAAAAACGCCAACTTGCCGCTTCAAACTAGTTACGTTCCTGCAACAATGGTTTTAACGATTCGTAAACGGCCGCGGCCAATAAAATCTGGCATGGAAGGCGTTGAAGGTGGTAGTTTGAAACCGTTGAGTCTCGGAGTCAGCATGGCTAGGTCCGGCCTGCAAGCGGATGGAAGGGGATCAGGACGCTGGAACCCGCCGTCGCCAACCCGGTGGTGGGCCAGGAGATCCGCATCCAAAAAAAACTTACTCCATGAAAGGAGTCTTTGAACGATCATGGAACAAAAGAAAGACCGGCGCGCGGTGGGCGTCAAAATTCTGCCCGAGGGCGTCGAAGAATACTGCGAGCGGCACACCACCGCGCTCACCGAGCTGCACGAGCGGCTGCTAAAAGAAACCGAAGAGAAAACCACCACGGCGAATTTTCTGGTCGGTGAAATCGAAGGGGCGTTTCTCAAGATGCTCGTGCGCATGACCCAGGCCAAACGAATCCTCGAAGTCGGCATGTTTACCGGCTACAGCGCGCTTTCGTTTGCCGAGGCGCTGCCCGCGGACGGCTCGATCGTCACCTGCGAGCTCAATCCCCATACCATCGAAATTGGGCGGCGTTTTTTTGCCCAGAGTCCGCACGGGAAGAAGATCGAAATCAGAGAGGGCTCGGCCGCCGAAACATTGAAAACATTGCAAGGCCCCTTCGATCTCTGTTTTATCGACGCCGACAAACCAAGCTACGATTACTACTACGATCGGTGTGTGGAGTTAGTGCGCAAGGGCGGGCTCATCGTGCTCGACAATATGCTCCGCTACGGCCGGGTGCTCAATCCGGCCGAAGAAGACGCGCGCATTGTCAACGCCTTGAATGATCGGATTCATAACGACCCGAGGGTCGAAAACGTTCTGTTGCCGTTTCGCGACGGCATCATGCTGGCCTATAAACTCTAGCCAAAGGTATTCGATATTTTTGGATTCATGACGGTCTGTGTAAAGTCCATCTGGAAAATCTCCCCTATCCCCTCTTTTTCAAAGAGGGGAACGAAAAACCGGAGTTATTCGAATGGCAGACTTGCGAATTTTCTTTCCAGTTTCCATCCTTACAACTTCCCCCTTTGAAAAAGGGGGATCGAGGGGGATTTTCGCGAGAGTGAAAACTGTTAGAGACAAATTCTCGGATCGAACCAACTAATAATCTAAAGTCTGATTCAGAGGAAGAGGTGAAACATGAGTCCCGCAAAAATAATCGATGCTGATGGCCATATCATCGAGCGTAGCGACGAACTCCGCCGCTACTTGAAGGCGCCGTTCAACAAACGCGGCGGTCCGCTGACCGCGTCCGAACCTTGGGATAGAGACCTCCAAGAAACTTTGCCCGGGCACCAGAACGTCTTTCCGCGCGCCCCCCGCGCGGAAGATTGGCTGCGGGTGATGGACGAATACGGCATCGAGCTCGGGTTTCTTTATCCGACATCGATGGGCAACGTGTCGCGCATCCGCGAGCCGGATTACGCCGTAGCCCTTTGCGAAGCCTACAACGACTATGTCTACGACCATTATGTGAAAGTCTCAGAGCGCCTGAAGCCCATCGCCATCATTCCGCCCCAAGATCCCGAGCGTGCGGCAATAGAATTGCGCCGCGCGGTAAAACAGCTGGGTTATCGCGCTGCCGTCGTGCGCACAACGGGGCTGCGCCTGCCCCTGGGACATCGGTTCTACGATCCGATTTACCGCGAAGCGGAGCGTTTGGATTGCGCCATTGCCGTGCACGGCACCAATGGCGGCGACGAGCTTGCTTCGGGCGCATTCGAAACGTTCACCGAAGTTCATATGGTGTCGTTTCCGGTGGGCATCTTTGTTCAGTTCTCCAACATGATCTTTCAGGGAGTGCCGGAGCGGTTTCCAAAACTGCGCCTGGCTTTTCTTGAGGTCGGCTGCACCTGGCTGCCCTATTGGCTCGATCGCATGGACGAACACTGGGAGAAGCGCGGTAAAATCGAAACCCCGCTTTTGACCCAGCGGCCCAGCGACTGTGTGCGCCAACGGCCGATTTTTTTCAGTTTGGAATCCGAAGAGTCTCTCCTGCCGGAAACTTTCCGCTATGTCGGGGACAACCATTTTTTATACGCCACCGACATTCCACACTGGGATACCGAGTTTCCGGAGAATCTGCAGAAAATACAAAAACGGCAGGATCTCACAAACGAGACCAAGAACAAGATTCTCTACGAAAACGCGAAAGCCCTGTACGGCATCTAACCGAAGCTTAACGCGCCAAAGGAATCGTTAATAGTCTCCCGCAAAGCATGTCCTGAGCAAGGTCGAAGGGACGCAGAGTTTAAGAAAAAGAGCCCCAACTTCGAATGAGGTGGGGCTCTTGTCGTTTAATGCTGGCGCTGCCGATCAAGAAATCGAACAGAATCCCAGTTACCCGTCGAAGAGAGCCGGCGGATCGGGTGGGGCCACGATTCGCGGCCCGTCGTCGGCCGCCAGCGGGATGAAGTGTCGTGTGTTGAAAGTGAGGAAAAGGTCGGCGTCTTGCCGCGCTGCATTGATGTAGTGCAGAGCATCGTACACTGTGCCCGACCGTAAGCCGCGCTCGCCGCAGCGTTGCATCGCCGATTTGTAATCGTCCCACCGGAGCGCGATGGGCTTAATGTGCCGTACCAGCCGCTCGATGACTCGTTCAACAGCCGCTGGAGCGATTCGCGGCTCGACCGGAATAGCCGTCAGTGTAGCCCACGTTTCCGCCAATGCGTGCGTCGTGGTGATTGCGTCGAATTTTCCTTCCCTGGCGGCCTGAAACCAGATGCGAGCGCGCGCTTCATGCACGTGCCGAGCCACCGAGCCGGCAACGAGCACAGACGTATCGAACGCAACCTTCATCGACGCAAAGCGTACTCGACGAGCTGACGGATTCTCTCTTCGCGAGTAGCCCCGGACTCGGTATTGACGGATGACTCGGTTCCGAGATCCAGCGCCAAGAAGCCGTCCCGCTCAACAAACCGGGGTTCCGGCCTGTCCGGTGAAATAATCAGACATCCGGCTTCTTCGAAAATGTGAAGCCGCGCGCCGGGAGTCAAATTCATTCGGTCGCGCAGGGGCTTAGGGATGACAATACGCCCGGCTCCGTCGATGGTAGTTTGTTCTGGCATAATACCAACCATAATGGTTAACAATGTATCCGTCAAGACGCAACAATGGGAAGCTGTAGCGCAGCTGAGTTGAGTAAGAGTTGCGGCCTTGTTGGGGGTCTTGGATGGCAGGGTCGGGGGCGGCGCGGAGATCGCAGGTGCGCACGGGCTGGAGATCGCGCCGCTCGGTCGAACTCAGAGCGAGCGGCGCCGTCGGCTTGCGTTGGCAGGCGGTTTTCGGCTCCTCAGATCGTTTGGAATAGATCGACTCGACGCGCCGGCGCACGCGGCGCGGGTCGGTAGGCCCAGATGCCTGAGGATCTTGACGATCACCGGCGGATCTTCGATGCCTGTCCTGAGCGTGTCGAAGGGGCGGCGATGATCTTCAAAGCGCCGCCGCAGTTCGGGTAGCGTTCGATGTCGATGTCGAAGACCCGTTTGAGCAGCCGGGCGCCAGCTCATGCGCGCCGGCGCACCCTGCGCGTGAGCGTCCTCGTGTGAGGTCTCTGGGCTGCTCTGCCGGAGCGGGAACGATTTTACTGCACAACTTCGCATTGATCCGCTGCATCGATCGTCGATGGTCACGACTCGTGGAAGCGCGAGGTCCACTCGGCGTGGTCCTTTCGAGTGCATGCGACCATCCGCTCCGTCGCAGTAGAGAACCACTGGCGATCGCGATTCAATCGATTCAACCGCGTCTCGAGATCCCGACGGCTCCGGCTGCCGAGATGGATGTTGGCGGTCTCGTGTCCCATCAGCCTGAGAAGATCCGGCGCCAGTACGAGCCGTTTGTCGTCCTGGTTCTTCGGCATGTCGATCTTCGCAATGTCCGGCGCCAGTTGACGGATCAGCCAGCGGTCGTGGACCTGGAAATAGGGATCAGGATCACGGATCGCGTGCTGAAGAAGCGTCGCGGTCTGCGACGGCATGTGAGTCTGTCCCGTCAGCCAATAGAGCGCAGATGGCACGAGCGCCTTGGCTTCGCGTCCGTCGCGGACGCCTTTGCTCGGGACGGTGACGGCGGTGTAGCGCCTGCGGCCGAGGCTGCCCAGGCCGCCGGGCGATTTCTGCTCCCGGAATGTCGGACGCGCGCCGGGCTGGAACGAGGCGCCGAACATGTCCTTGAGGCCTTTTGGAAGATCGCGACCGTCGATCGACGGGTTCTTCTCCGGATCGAGCTTGTTCTTCCAGAACGTCTGCGGATCTTCCTGCGTGTCTTTCGTGAGCGTCACGAGCGCGGAATGTTGACCGCTTGCAACCAGAATCGGTCGGCCCTCAAGCTTCAGGCCTGATCTATATCCTTCGATTAAGAGCGCGCAGACATCGCGCGGTGACACGTTCACACGCGCGTCAGAAGCTGCCAGCATGGCACTGGTGGCGAGGCGGACGAGGTCGCTCGTGAACGGCAGCTCGCACGCATCGTCGAAGTCGTTCACGCCCCAGACGAGCCGTTGGCGCGAGTCCCGCCAGACGCCGAAGTTCTCCACGTGCAGGTCGCCTACGGCGAGCACCACGTCCTCGTCTCGATCGGCAAGCCGCGGGCAGACGAGGGGCCACTGCTCAATCCACCGGTAGAATGTCGCCCGCAGGAAGGGAAACGGTCCCTCGCACATCCTGCGGTGCTTCTTTTTGAGCAGCTTCCGCGAGACGTCGGTCCGCTTCCGCATCCACGCCTCGAACGCATCGGTGGAATCGATCATGCTACGCATGCGACACCTCGCTCAGCGGAGCCGATTCTCCCACAACCTCTCGAGATTGTTGTCGTCGCTGAGGTCGTTCGGGATGGAACAAATGCTCACCATTGCACGCGCGCATGCGTCGCATCCACCTTCATCGTCGACGCGATCGCTATGGATAGGAATTTTAAACCACCTTTTTTCTGAGCGGAGGTATATCGCCGGCGCGCCGAGCCTGTCAAGCGCAGCTGAGTTGAGTAAGAGTTGCGGCCTTGTTGGGGTCTTGGATGGCAGGGTCGGGGGCGGCGCGGAGATCGCAGGTGCGCACGGGC
>DAIRFP010000299.1:0-5521 GCA_036794995.1 Thermodesulfobacteriota bacterium
AAACTGAGAACCATCGCCCTAAAGGTGGTGGGTGCCTTTCCGTCCAAAAACGGCTGAAGACCGATGAAACTAATCCTCAGCCTTGAAATCCTCGTCGGACGAGGACGGTTCCTGCCCTGGCCACCCATCGCCTACAAAAATAAAATAATCGAACGCTTGGACCTACATAGTCCTGCCATGTTAAAAATGCGCCAAAGAAAGTCGTCGGAGCGGGCGCCGCTTCCTTACCCCGCTCCTCCGTGTTGCAGCGAGAAAGCGCGCCACACTCTATGACTTGCCCAACGGGCGTAACTCGACCTTGCTTCGTCCTGTTCTTACATTGAACCTGGAATAGTCCATCCATGGCGCCAAAGTTTTTTTACGGCTACGTCATCCTCGCCCTATGCTTCGCTAACATGGTCGTAATGCGCGGCGTCAACGGCGCGTTCGGGGTCTATTATCTTGCTCTCTTGGAGGAGTTCTCTTGGTCCCGCAGCGACGGCGCCACAGTGGCATCGGCCAACTTCCTCGTTTACGCCATCGCATCGCCGCTGGTCGGATTGGCCTTTGACCGATTTGGACCGCGGATCTTGATGCCCCTCGGCGCGCTATTGGTCGGAGCCGGGCTGGTCATGTCATCCTTCGCCAGTTCTCTCTGGGGCCTGTATTTTTCTTACGGCATTATCACCGCGCTCGGCCAAGGTGCTCTCAGTTTCGTCGGTCACAACGCGCTTATTTCATTTTGGTTTGTGCGACGGCGCGCCACAGCGATCGGCATCGCGTCCATGGGCCAGGGCGTGGGCGCATTGGTGATGGTGCCGCTGACTCAGCTACTCATCAGTCAAATCGGCTGGCGTTGGACATTCGTCGTCACTGGAAGTTTGTTGCTGCTCGTTTTAGCGCCGGCGAACGCGCTGTTCCAGCGCCGCGCCCCAGAGGATGTCGGACAGTTTCCCGACGGCGACGACGCGCCGCCCGCGAAGAGTCCGGGCCGACATGCGACAAAACACCCAGGCCAGCGGGATTGGACGCTCAGAGAGGCTCTGCGCTCTTTTCCCTTTTGGTGTATCACCGTCGGCCATCTCGCCCTCGGAACCGCTTTGTTTCTGATCAATACTCATCTGATTGCGCACTTCGTGGCCGTCGGCTACGCGAAGCTGGCTGCTTCGTTCTACTTTGGACTCATCGGCTTCATTCGCATCGGCGCGACGATACTTTGGGGCTCGGTCTCGGACCGCCTGGGTCGTAGCCAGACCTACGGCGTCGCTACTTTCGTCACCGTGCTCGGCGTCGGCGGCATGATCGCCATGGCCGTCGACGCCCCGATCTGGCTCGTTTATCTCACCATCGCGCTCTACGGCATCGGCCATAGCGCCGGTAATCCTACCTACGGCGCGGTGATCGGGGATATTTTCTCCGGCCGTAAGATCGGTCTGATCTTCGGTTTTCTGGAAATTAGTTTCGGACTCGGCAGCGCCTTCGGTTCGTGGATCGGCGGCTATCTCTTCGATGCGACGGGTTCTTATGCCTGGTCCTTCATGCTCTGTCTCGTGTGTTTCATTATCTCCGGCATTGCCATTCACCTTTGTGTGCGCTGGCAGGCCCGTGACATGAGCCGGCTTAGTTGACAGCTATCGGAGGTTCCGGTTAGGCTCTTACCAGCGAAACAAATCCAAAATCCGAATATCGAAACCCGAAACAAACTCAGAGACAAATAAATCTCAAATCGGCAAAAATCTAAAACCCCGAATCCGAAGGGAAGCTTGTTTGGAATTTTATCTATTTGGTCATTTGAAATTGTTTCGAATTTCAGGTTTCGTGCTTCGAATTTTCTTGTTCTTGGCGTCTTTGCGCGAGACATTGTTTATTCCGATCTTCTCTTTATCCCAAAATTTCAAACATGTTTGGCTAGATTTCAACAGATTTTTTGAGGAGGTCCATCGATGAAATTTTGCCTGCATGGCTCTGCGCGCAACGTCAAAACCGCAGTTGACCGGGCCCAGCGCGCCGAAAACTTGGGCTTCGAGGCGATCTTTTTCGCCGACAGCCACATGAATAACGTCGACCCTTATCAAGCCATGGCCATGTGCGCGGTGAACACTAAAAGTATTCGTTTCGGCACGGCGGTGACCAACATGGTGTATCGCGATCCCACCGTCACCGCGAACTCCTTCGCCACGTTGAATGAAATTTCCGAAGGCCGGGCCATCATCGGTCTGGGCACCGGTGACGGGCCGGTCTACAGTCTGGGACGAACGGCAACGCCGCTGGTCGACTTCGAGCAAGGGTTGCGTGTGATTCGCGATCTGTTGCACGACCGTGGCGTCGAAGTGCCGAAAACCAGGGAGCGCAGCGCCAGTGGCCGCGTCGCGTTGAAGGCCGGCAGGCGTCCCGTGCCGATCTATATTTCCGCGGAAGGTCCCAAGACCCTGGCCGTGGCCGGTCGCGTGTGTGACGGCGTTATTCTGGGCACGGGCTTCGATCTTGACGTCATGGAGTGGGCGCAGGCTCGCATCGCTGAAGGCGCGAAAGCAATGGGACGCCCGATCTCGACCATCGACGTCATGCCCGCCGGCATGATCTGTGTCGACGACGATGGCGCACTGGCGCGCCGGCAAGTGCGTTCGCGGATGGCCAATCGCGCGCACCATAATTTTCGCTTTACCATGGAAACCGTGCCGGCAGGTGAGCGCGCCGGCGTGGTGAGATTCATGGAGGGTTTTGATATCTCCAAGCCCATCGAGGAAAGAGTCGATCCGAATCTGGTTACGGAGTATCTCCTGCACCGCTTCACTATCGCCGGCACGCCCGCGGAGTGCGCCGCGCGGGTTAAGGAACTCGAAGCGGCGGGAGTCAAACGCCTGCTGCTGACTCCTCCCAACACCAACTATGACGCGATCATGGAAGCCTGGGGACGCCGGGTCATTCCGCTTTGTTCCTAAAAGAAGTCAGCGCTTCGATGCGAGTTATTCTTCGTGCAAGCCGGGGGATCCAAGGCTTTGCCATTGATCATTTCCGCGAACACCCTGGATGCCCGCCTTCGCGGGCATGACGGACCTTTACTTCGCCTCAATATCGGTGTTTGCACTATTTCTGGAAGCAGAAATGCCTAGGCCAGGGTGCAGAACACTGAGAATCTCGCAGCTTTATCGGCACCATAAGTTGTGTTCACGTCGCTTAACTTATAAAATAAACACAACATCGATTCAAAAGGAGATCTTCATGGGAGTTAATTTCCGGGGGCTCATGTTTGGAGCCACCCTGCTCAATGTGCTGATAGCGACCGGCGCTTTTGCTGCCGACAAAAGCAAAGACAGCAACATCGTAAAGGACGGCGCGGTGGTGAGCCTGCAATACACCCTTTCCGGCGAGGATGGAAAAACCATCGAATCGAATAAAGGCAAGGACCCCCTTAAGTATACCCACGGCAGTCAACAGATCGTCCCGGGTTTGGAGAAGAATCTCGCGGGGATGAAAATGGGCGAGGAAAAGCGGGTCAAAGTAAGGCCAGAAGACGGCTATGGTACTGTTGATCCCAAGGGATTCCAGGAATTTCCCAAGGAGAAGATCCCTAATGAGGCTTTGAAAGTCGGCACCGTACTTACGGCCAGAGGCCCTCAGGGACAACAGGTGCCGGTGCGCGTTCATGAGATCAAGGAAAAAACCGTGGTACTTGATTTGAATCATCCGATGGCCGGCAAAACTCTCGTGTTCGACGTCAAGGTTTTGGACATTCAGCCGGCGGCAGCCTCACAGCCGCCACAGTCCGGGCAACCAGGGGCGCCGCAGCAGCCGGCGAAACCTGCTCAACCCGCGCAGCCAAAATAATTTCCGCTCACGCCAAGAGAAAAGAGCAGAATTTTACCGCAGAGAACCTAGCGCGGCGGAGCCGCAACCAAAAAGAAAAATGGATGTCACCACGAAGCACACGAAGAGCACGAAGGAAGAAAACATTTTTCTTTTGGATTCGATGTCCTCTCCATTATCCGGTCTTCGTGTCCTTCGCGACCTTCGTGGTGAAAATATCTTTCGTCATGTACTGCATCCATGAAAAATAACAGTCAGGAAATTTGCGCAAGCCGCGAAAATCTTCAAACATAGCAGTGCAGAGATCGCAGAAAGTATTTTATTAGGCGCACGGCGACTTCACTGAGAAGTAGGACATTCTTTGCGCGCTTAGCGTCTTAACGCGATGACATGAGTTAGCGCCGGTGGCTCAAGAGACACAGATTGCCAGAGACTTTACGCAAGCTGCGAAGAAGAATTTTCTATGTGACCTTTGCGATCTCTGAGGTTAAAAAATCATTGGATTTAGATTAATCGACTTTTACTGAATGAATTACCACCGCTTCCACCGGCACGTCCTGGTGCATGCCGCGGTTAGCGGTCTTCACCTTCTCGATGGCCTGCACCACATCCAGCCCTTCGATGACCTGGCCAAAGACCGCATAACCGTAACCGTCGGACGAGGTATTCTTGTGGTTGAGGAAATCGTTGTCTTTGAGGTTGATAAAAAACTGCGCCGTGGCACTGTCAACCACATTGGTCCGTGCCATGGCGATGCTGCCAATAGCGTTCTTGAGACCATTGCCCGCTTCATTTTTAATCGGAGAGTTGGTTTTTCTCTGACTCATGCCGGGATCGAAGCCGCCGCCCTGAATCATAAATCCGGGGATGACCCTGTGAAAGATGAGGCCATCGTAGTGGCCCGCGTTGACGTAGTCTAAAAAGTTCTGCGTGCTGATCGGAGCTTTGCCGGCATCGAGCTCAATACGTATATCGCCCTTGTTCGTCGCTATGGTCACGACCGGGTTCTTCCCAGTTTCCGCCATGGTTGCCTCCTGAGGTATGAAATTAGCCTTCATGCTTAACATCTTTTACGGCGAACTGATACTAACTGGACCACTTCAACTCGCCGTCTTGGGCGAAAGCTAAGAAATTGAACAGCCCTCGGCTCTAAGCCGCGGCAGTCCAAACCTGTCGCCTTGAAGTCGACTTTCTCCCTACTCCGTCACCCCGGTGAAAACCGGGGTCCATCCCCACCCCCTTAACCTGGATACCGTTTTCCAACGGTATGACGGACGCTGTCCTTCACCTGGATGCCCGCCGGAGTTTATCCTGAGTAGTCGAAGGGCGGGCATGACGAACTTTCGCTTCGCCTGAAGGCGAGCGATTTCAACCATCCCCAAGAGAGAAATTAGTTGCTCGCAGCCGGTAGAATACGCTCTCCATCGACGGGAATCGACGGGGAGTTAGAGAGGTGGTGAAGGCAAGACGACAGGGGCATACATCTCATCCCATCTAAATCTTCCCCGTCAAAGGAAAAGAAAAATTCATGGCCTCGCAACACCCACGCCTCCGAATTACGCCTCCACAAACGCTATAGGCTTCAACCAACCCCGGCTGAAACGCTAAGGGTGGAATTATTTTCGGGCTTGCGATATGGGTACCCACAAATAACTGACGTTGGATTTTTCAAAGGAGGGGTTATGGCAAGCGACAAGAAACTTGAGGGAATATTGATGCCCATGCCGGTGGCCTT
>DAIRFP010000061.1:0-20055 GCA_036794995.1 Thermodesulfobacteriota bacterium
TGTACGGAAGGTGGTTGACGTGCACCTGGTTGTGCAGGGTCAGCGCGTGATAGCGATTGCGCCAGTTGTCACCGATGCGCTGTTCGCGGTCCACAATCAAGGTATCGACCTGCAATTGAGTAAGGCGCGCGGCGATCGAAAGCCCGGCCTGCCCCCCGCCGACGACCAGCACAACCGGATCCCTCTCGATATACTCGGCGGCGGATTTCCTGAGGTCGAGCCAGTTGGGGCCGCGAAAATTGTGCGCATAGGACTTACCTTTTGGCCGCGATCTACCGACTTGCTCCTCGAACCCTTTTATCTCGTCGAGCGCCGTGAGTAGCGTCCACGCCTTCGGCGTGTTGCCATCACTGGCATCGGGGGTCAGCCGTAGGACTCCGGTGCCGCGGCCCTCGACGGTTTCAAATCTGAAGATCGCCTCGATCGCGTGAGTGCCCGCGCGGGTTACATAGCGGGGCGGAGTGCGATCGGGATCCGTCCTGAAACCAGTCGGATGGGCTCGGCCGATATGCGCTTTCAGCTCTCGAAGAATAGCGTCCAGGCCGTTGACCGTCCTGATCTGCCAAGTCACGGCCAGTACATCGCGCCAATGGCTATCCGGATGAAACAGCGTCTTGAGCAGAACGACATTGAATTCCGCAAGAGCCCTTTCGAACCGCGCAAGCCAATGGTCCGCAATCGTCGCGATGGTTTCTGTTTTAGCCAGCATTCACGCTCTCAAGCTATCGATCTGCGCGGCGTCTCCAGGCTCGACAACCTACCTTCGCTTCCGCATCTTCCCGGGCAAACGCGCTCCAGTCGCCCAGCCGGTTGAACATTCCCCAAAACATGATTGCGTAGAAGAGCGCGAAGACGGTTGTCGTGGTGATGTCGATCTTCATGTGGCCTCCTGCGCGTGCGATTCTCGTGTGCGTCCTGCTAGATTCAGCGTATCGTCAACGCGTTGCGGATGAGCGGCAGTTTCTTGTTGTCCGCTCAAGCCGCGGTTAGGCACCAACGACACGTCTGGGACGCAGGCGTGAGGCGAGCCAAAATCCCTCACTCGACTCTGTTGTAGTCCCGGACGTGTCGCATGCGCACTCCTTCCGCTTTCCGTTCCCTCAACTGATCGGCCCGTCGTATCGCGGGCTGCACCACTGCCGAGTCAAGTACTTGCAACAAGCCGTCGGTAGAGTCGTAGACAAGAACGTCGAACACCCAGTCTCGATACTTCTGCTGTAAGTCGGCAAACATCGAAAACGGCTTCTCACCTTCATGAAGGATTGGCACGAAGGGGATCATGTAGTCGGGAACTGTTGCCTGCAGCTCCAATGGGCTTGACTTCGGGTTGGTAATGTCGGCAATCACAAACCTGCTTAGACCGGCGAGTATTTTGATCGTCTCAGTGAAGTCGTGTTGCGTCGACTTCTCGAAGTCGAACACTATGGGGAGGAAACCGAGCTTACGCAGCGCTCGATGAAGTGCATCCAGCACGTCCTTTCGGTCTTCAGTAAATCGTCCGAGAATCAAGACAGCCTTGCTGCCAATCGCATCGAATAGGTTGCGGACCTTCTCGTTGTTAAGGAGCAAGTACACAACCTGCGCGGTTTCCAGGTCGTCAACGGCTACCGTCGGCTGAGAGTCGGGGGTAACGACAAGGTGAGACTGTGCTGCTGGTGTTCCGCGCATGTCCCAGACAGACACCCCAAACACTCGGCATTCGAGAATCGTCGCGCCATCCCAATCTGTGCGCAAGAAGCGGGATTCATCAAGCCTAACCTGCTTGAAGCTTGTTCGACGCAGAATAGCGTCAGTAAAGTCAGCAGACTGACACAAGACCCGAAAGAAGTCAGCCCCAGTCAGGTCCGCTGAGTTGAAGCGCGTTGATTTGCAGGAAGTTGCGACTTGAGGAAGGGACTCATCTCCGAAAGTTGCATCGCAGAGAATCGAACCGGCAAGGTCCGCCCGGTCGAGGTTCGAGCCCCGAAGCTCGGCCCTGGTCAGGTTTGCACCAACCAGACATGCATCGGCGAGGTTCGCGTGCGCAAGATAAGCAGAAGCAAGGTCGGCACCCCTAAGATCGACTACGAGCGCTGGGTTGTTGTCTCTCCATCGGTTCCAGGCGCCTACATCGCGCTTTAGTAACTCAAGCGGTGTTGGATCAGGCATGGAGCCTCCGTGACGGGATTGGTGCCTAGCGCATCAGCTGAGCATGAGGCGAGCCGAAGCCCCAGTCGGTTGATTCGCCAGTTCAGTTTCAAAAACCATTTATAGGGTCAAATCTTTACCTTTGATTTATAATGTCGTCAATCTCTTCGATCGTACGCCGCAGTTTGCGATCGCTCTCCAAGCGCTCCCTGAGCCTCGTTCGCTCCCGGCTCACCGCGCTGTAGTCCAAACCTCCCAACCGTTTGCCGATCTCCTCCTGACTGATCTTGCCATGCCGATGCATCATCTCCATCGCAACCGCTCGACTATCCCGATGGGGTGTGCGTTTTTTTGCCAGCTCTTCTAGCTTAATGCCGAAATATCCGCTGACCCGTTGCAATACATCCGCCGCATCCATCGATCCCAAGTGCCTCAAAGCGGGTTGCTCCCGCATGGGCCTCCCCCGAACGATCTTGTCCCTGAGTTTTTCAACAAATTCGTCCTCCCCCAACACCGCTTGACCCTTTACCTTTTCCCACGGCGTGTCGTATCCATTCTCCAATCCTTCCTCGATGAACTGTCGGTATCGGTTCCGCGATCCGCCAACCTGCCCTAATACCTCCTGATAGTTAACCCAAGACTGCTTGCGATCAGTTCCCCAATAACCCCCTAGACTGCTCCAGTGATATCGTTCCAAATATCTCAGCTGCTCCCGTCCGGTCCGTCTCTTCCATGGCATAATCCGCACCGGATTCAAATGAACATAGCGGCTGAGT
This sequence comes from Thermodesulfobacteriota bacterium, assembly GCA_036794995.1. Taxonomy (GTDB): domain Bacteria; phylum Desulfobacterota; class Binatia; order UBA9968; family UBA9968; genus DAIRFP01. Next base: position 2,904 of record DAIRFP010000061.1, read on the forward strand.
TCCAACAAGTAACTGTCTTTCTCCACCAACACAGCCTTGTATCGCCCTTGATAAAGATGGCCAACCCTTCGATGCCGGCGATTGTACCCTCCCGTATACGCAATATTGAAATGCCTCATAAACTCGGAAAGATTCGCTTTAGGGGTCTCCGCAATAAAATGAAAGTGGTTGCCCATCAGCACATAGGCATGAAGCTTAACGTCGTAGATCTCAATCGATACTCTAAGCTTCTCTAAAAACAGCGTCCGGTCGCGGTCGTCTCGAAAGATCGCTCGTCGATCGTTACCCCGGCAGGTGACGTGGTAGTAAGCATGAGGATAAGAAATCCGTAGCGGTCGCGCCATCGATTTCAACTATCACCGGAACCTATGTAAGTCAAAGGTAAAGATTTGACCCCTAACTCCCTCTCCAATGTCTTTTTGTGCCACCTCGAAGGCGCTCCAGTATTTTTCTGCCTTGATTTTCTTTTTTTCACATTCCTTTCGTAGTTGAGCGCGCTTCCTTTCTTCCTTTTCATTACATGGCTGCGCTTTTGTACCAACCGCGGTCGCTATTACAAGCATCGAAATTGCCATGATAAGAATTTGGCGTTGGGCCGTCAGTTTCATCTTTTTCCCTGTTTCGCTCCCGTATTTGAAGTCGTATAACGCTACAGCTCCAACTGTAGGAAATAAATGTTTTTTTCTAAAAATGGGTCAGAGAACTTTTTCGATCGTAACGCCAGCCTTCTTCTTAGGTCGTCCCCGGGCCTCGCCCAACCGGTTAGCGCTCTAGCCGATGGTTGAACGCTGCGACGTCAATACAGTACCGATGGCAGGTAGGCTCCTGCCGGTTCGTTGTAAAGTCCGGTCGTCATCAAGGTCATGACCTGTACCACGCGTAAGCCGTGGCCCAGGCACCATTGAAATAGGGCCCCGTTGCGGAGGGGCACGAGAATGCCTGAGCCGGCGAAAACGGACGCGGCGCCGATCAGCGCCATCAGATCCCGGTTGGTCTCGCCGACGGCGTGAGCAAGGAAGCCCAGATCCGTCGCATAGCCGGTCAAGCGTCCCTCGTGCTCCACGACGGTCGCCGTCTCCAGCTTGATCGAGTCGAGCGTCTCCCCAGCGCGGTCATGACCGTGGACGAACGTGCAGACGCCATTGCAGGCTTCAAGGTCTGCCTCAACGGCCCGCCTTACTTGATAGCCGGCCGGCAAAACCCCGATCGCGGGGCCTTGCATGCAAGCGATAGATTCCCGGGGCAGAAAACCCAGCGTCGCGTAGAGCGCCAGAGAACGGCTGTGGTATGAAGACTGCAGCAGTCGGACCCCTGGAAAGTTTCGCTCTCTGGCTCGGTCGAGAACGGCGTGCATCATGCGGCGACCAATTCTCAGATTTTGCACCTTGGGGTCCACTGTGAGCGGGCCAACGCCAGCGATCGGAGAGCGCTCGTCAAGGAAGTTGCTGCCCACAACCTCGCCACCCGCTTCGGCAACAACACTGAAGAACCGTGGATGCGACAACAGCATCCTGATCAGACCCGTCGCGACGTCCACGGACGGGAAGTCGGGAGCAAAGTTATGCTGCCGCGCAATGGCTTCAAACGCCTCGTAGCAGATTCTGCCGCACGCAGTGGTATCTGTTGAACGCCCCGGTCGCAGCGTGACTGTGGTCTGAGTGCCTTGAACGTCTGCCATTTTCACATCCCTCCTCGGGCTCGCCGCCACATCACTGTACGCCCTGAATCCATGCGTTTAACGTTTTGGGGGGAGAGGCGCGGCGCGTTGCTTTTGCCGCGCCGGTCTCAACCCAAGGGTTAGCCAATCTCCCCATTCTAAGTGTATCTCAGCACGATGCACCACGCTACTTCTCAGGCGAACAGTGGCTGTTCCCTTCAGTTTTCGCCAACGACCCGTCCGTAGCGTTTTCGAAGCCGCGCAATATCGCGAATCGATGTTCCAACAGCGATGGGCTCGATACTCTCGATCTCTCCGATAATCTCGAAGTACAGGGGGGATGTCTTGCTGCGCGGCGATGTTCTGCTTGTTAAGCCTACCCGTGTCGCTGTATGACTTAGTCGCAGGCCGGCGAGGATAGTCGTAAGGAGGAGCACCATGATCGAGCGATTCAAAGCGTGGGTTGTTGTCGCCCTATTGTTGACCTACCCCGGCGTAGCGACTGCGCAAAATATACCGGTTCTGAATTTGGGTTTTAGCGGCAGCGGGGTTGGCTCCGATCTCCTCAAGGTAACGGAGCGGGCCAACCTCTGGCGCAAGCACGGTGTCGATGTGAGGCCGATCTACTTGACGAGCGGGACGTTAATGGCTCAGACGCTGTCAGCCGGCGATATCAGTTTAGCCGGTTTCGATGTGACGGCGATGCTAAATCTGGGGGTTTCCGGCGCCAGCGATATCAAAGTCATCTCGGTCATGATCAACCGTTTGGAGCCCTTCTTCGTCGTGCGCAAAATTATTAATACTCCCGCGGACCTCAAAGGGAAAACGGTCGCCATCAGCCGCTACGGTTCAGGCTCGGACATCATCACCCGCGTCATCCTCCGTTACTGGAAACTCGATCCCGACAAGGACGTGCGGATCCTGCAATCCGGCAACACACCTAGTCGCATCGCCGCGCTGATGGGCGGCCATATGGACGCGGCGATCGTCAGCTCCACCCAGGTACAAAAGATTCTCGCCAGCGGATGCTGTCGGGTTTTTGCCGACCTGGCCGACCTGCCGCTGGATTATGCAAACTACGGAGTCGTGGTTGACGGCTCTTTGCTCAGAACCCAAAGGCCCAACATCCGCCGGTTCCTGGAGGCTTTGACTGAAGGGATCTTCGTGTACAAAACCAAACCGGAAATTGCCAAAGCCGTGCTGCGGCAAAGTCTCGACGAACCCGACGTGGGACCGGTTTATGAGCGGCTCGCAAAGAGCATGAATCCGTATCCTCTTCCTGAGGCCAAGGGTATTCAGACGGCGCTCGATGCGCTCTTGACTCCCAAAGCCCGCGGCGCCCGCGCGGAAAATTTCATGGACACGAGTTTGATGGAGGAAATTAAGAAAAGTGGCTTTATCGACAAGCTATACGGCAAAGCCAGCTAACCTTTGAGTCCCATGATCCTCACGAATGCCCTTCTCGTGCCAATGACAGAAAGGCTGGAGTCGTTCCGTGGCTACGTTCGTGTCAAAGACGGGGTCATCGCGGAAGTCAGCGAAGGCTCTCCCGTAACCATCGCCGTTGACGAAGAAATCATAGACGGCGCCGGCTGCGTCTTGATGCCGGGTTTGGTTAACGCCCACACCCACCTATACCAGGTGTTACTGCGCGCCGTATGGGAAAACCTGCCGCTCTTGCCGTGGCTCAAACGGATCTACGGCGCGGCGCAAGTCCTTCGCCCGGAGCACTTCTATGCCGGGACGATGCTGGGTTGCATGGAAGCGATTCAAACCGGCGTCACCACTCTTTGCGAACACAATTTTCTCAATCCCCACCCCGAGTGCGCTTTCGACACCGTTCGCGCGATACGGGATTCCGGATTGCGTGCCGTATTTGCCAGAACGATCATGGACACCGGAGATATTGTTCCGGACTGTGTCAAAGAGAACTCCGATCAAGCCTTTCGCCATATCGACGAGATTATTGCCGCGAACAAAGACAATGATCTGCTCTCGTTTATGACCGGTCCCAACACGCCTCCGCTCAATACGACGCCGGCCTTGCTGAGAGACATTCGCAGTTTTGCCGGCGAGAAGTCCATCGGCATCAGCGCCCACGTGGCGGAGTCAAAGTCGGTGGTGGAATTCACCCGGGAGAAGCATGGGCAATCCGGGGTGGTAAAATTTCTCGACGATTTTGGTATTCCGAGCAGGACCTCCGTGTTTGCGCATTGCGTTCACATCTCAGACGAGGAGATCCAGATCCTCAAGCAGCGGGGTGCGTCGGTTTCCCATAATCCCGTAAGCAACATGATGTTGGGGGATGGCGTCGCCCCGGTGGTGGCCATGCTGCGCCACGGGGTGAACGTTGCCCTGGGGACCGATGGCGCGGCCAGCAATCACTCCCAGGACCTCTTTGAAACCATGAAGACCGCATCGCTGCTGCAAAAGGTCCATCACCAGGACGCGGGGATCATCGATCCTTATGCTGTCCTCAGTATGGCCACTGTTGGCGGCGCGCGCGCCTTGGGGCTCGCCTCGCTCTGTGGAACCATCGATTTGGGGAAGCGGGCGGATCTCATTCTGGTTCGCTTGGATACCATCCATAGCCAACCCGTGAACGATCTCTTCAGCCAGCTCGTCCACTGCGCCAAGGCCAGCGATGTGCAAACGGTCATCGTCAATGGCCGGGTTCTGATGAGAGATCGCCGGCTCGAGCTTGCGGAAGAAAGCGAGGTGTTGGACCAAGCCAAGAAAGCCAACCTCGATCTCATGACTCGCTTGGGCGCGCTGTCCTTCTAACCCATCGGCTCCGCGGCCGTTTACTTGATGACGGCAGCGGTTCGTTTTAGAGTCCTATCAATGAAAATTCTTGTCACCGGCGCGGCGGGGCTCGTAGGCAGCCATCTGGCCCGTGGATTGGCACGGGATCACGACGTATTGGCGTTGAAACATAGCGATCTCGATATTAGCGATGCCAACGCCGTCAATCAATGCGTCTCGGCTTCCAGACCTTCGTTGGTCGTTAATTGTGCGGTGATACAGGTCGACGAGGCCGAGCAAAATCCGTCCAAAGCTCAAGCGGTCAACGTGGAAGGACCGCGATTGCTCGCCGCCGCGGCCAACCGGTTGGACGCCGAGATTGTTCACTTCAGCACCCAATACGCCTTTGACGGCGAGCCCGTCGGCCGGCCGCCCTATACCATCGACGACGAGCCGCGACCCGTCAATATATACGGTAGAACGAAGGTTGCGAGTGAGAAAGCCGTACGTGACCTTTGTGCTCGAAGTTATATCATCCGAACCTCGTGGGTTTATGGCAGCGGCAAGAATAGCTTCCTTTGCACGGTCCATAACGATCTCCATTCTGGCAAACCCGCGCGCGCCATCGTTGATATCTGGTCCAGCACCACCTACGTCGAAGATCTGATCCAGCGCCTGCTGCTGATTCGCGCTAAGCGACGTTACGGCACCTATCATATCGTTAACGAGGGTGTTTGCTCGTACTATGAATTCGCCCTGGAGGCGGGACGTCTCGTCGGCTTGAATCGAGAGCAGCTCGACCCGCTGATCGAAGTGATGAAAGAAACGGAAATGCAGAGAATCGCCGCTCGCCCCCGCTACACGCCGATGCGTTGCTTACTGTCGGAAGAGCTCGGCCTGCCGCCCATGCGAGACTGGCGCTCTGCCCTGGCGGCGTATGTCAAGACGTAGTCCAACGCAGTTTCGAGTTGCCCGGACACCCATCACTCAAAACTCCAGCACGCCAAAAGCCCCTTCCAGTTCCGCGTTGACAGCCATCTGCCGAAACGAGTAGAAGCCTATTGGAACGAGGAAAGTCTCAAACCAGGAGGTCGTTATGGCGCAACTCCCGGTCATCGACACGGACGGGCATGGATTGGAACGACAATCGGCCATCCCGAAATATCTCGAATCGGCCTGGAACAAACAGCCGACGCCGCTCTGGCCCGGAGACCAACCCTTGGAAAAGATTCTCTATAAAAACGCCAGGGATCTGTTCGATCTTTGAGCAACACGTATTAGGAGGGTTAATGGCACGATTTATTCGCAATACGGTTAGGTTCTTATTTGCTTTTTATTTGATCGCGTGCGGCTCCGCCCGAGCTGCGGACAACGTTCGGGTCGCTTACAGCTCGGTCAATCCTCATGCCTTGCTGGCTTGGGTCGCGGAACATCGGGGACTCTACACAAAGTATGGTCTCTCCTCTGTGTTGGTTTATGTGCCCGGCGGCTCCGTATCTATTCAAGCGCTGGTTTCGGGAGATATCGACTTGGCTCAGTTAACCGGCCCGCCGGGCGTTATCGCCAACATGAAAGGCGCGGATATCGTGTATATCGCCATGACCGACGACAAGATGGGTTATCAACTGGTGACGCGCCAGGATGTCAAAAGAGCCGCCGATCTGAAGGGCAAACGGTTAGGGATCAGCCGTTTTGGGTCGTCGTCTGATTTCAGCACGAAAGTGTTGCTGAAAAAGATCGGCATCGATCCCAAGGAGGTATCGATTCTCCAGATCGGCAATGAAACCCAGCGGCTGGTGGCGCTCAAGTCCGGCGGCATCGACGGTTCAATTTTTAACGCCCCCTTCGGCGCCGAGGCAAAAAAGTTCAACTTTAACGTTCTCGCCGACGCCGGCGCGCTCAACATCCCGTATTTCAACACGGGGATCTGCGGCAGTACTCAAATGATGCAGAAAAATGAGACTCGGATATTGAATTTTCTCCGCGCCTACCTGGAGGCGATCAAGATCTTCAAGTCGGAGCCGGAATATACCTTGAAGGCGCTTTCCCAGTTTAGCAAGGTAACCGACCAGGACTTGCTCAAAGAGGCTTACGAGTACAATAAGGCGCGCATCCCCGACGTTCCGTACCCTTCCCTGGTCGCCATGCAAGCCGTGGTGGACACCCTCGCGGAGAGCGATCCGAAGGCAGCCAAAGCCGACGCTAAAAAGTTTATCAATGACCGCTTCCTGAAGAAGCTTGAAGAAGAAGGCTTCGTGCAGAAGTTATCGGGTCGATAGGAAGCCTCCAGGGAGCCAAACCGATTCCTAGGACGGGTCCTCGTGTATTGAAGGTTTCCTCCGCCCCGACCAAGAGAGTTAGGAAATTATTGACAGCATTCTGTACGTTATTTATACTCCCTTCACGAGGAGTCCATCCAATGGCGATTTCATCAAAGGACATTATCCCCCTGACCCGTGCGCGGGCCGCCCTGACAAAACTGTGTGCACAGGTCAAGCGCGAACATGGGGAAAAGATTCTGACTAAAAACGGGGAAAGCTGCGCGGCTTTGATTGATGCGGAACGGCTGGATTATTATCACCGCCTGGAACGAGAGCATGTGCATCTCACGTTGCTCGAAGACGCCGTTCGTGGAGTTGAGGAGGTTAACGCGGGAAAACTTCTGACTGTGGCCAAACTCAAAGCTCGGTATGGCCGCCAAGTCTAGGCTGTTTTTCACCCAAAATTTCGCCGCTAATTTAGACTCGATTCAATTATTTCTAGGGCCCGACGGTCGGTTAGCGTTTCGGCGCCTTCTAGCCCGAATATTCGAAGATATATGCCCTAAGCTCGCGCGCTTTCCTCTTTCCGGCCGTTCTTTCTTGGCTCATCGAATCGGGTCCCAGGAAGCTCAGATCATTTTGGATCGACTCGGGGGTATCCTTCGCAAGGGAGACGATCTGCGAGAGTTTACGGTCGACGACTATGTCACGCTCTACTTGGTGCGGAGTCAACGACTTTACTTTTTGGCCATCAAACATCACCGTCAACTTTCCTTTGACTTGCAACGTTTCTGGCCGTAGCGCAATTACCGAGGGCCAGCCCAAGACCACGAAAGTCGACGTTAGGACTTCATCACCGATGGTCATCTCACGAAGGTGGAAGAAGAAGCTTCCTGCAAAAATTGTCGGTAGGGTAGTTCTTCGCTGCTAGTCTAGTTCTAGTTCGGTCGGAACAGCTTCTAGCCCTAAGCCCGACTTAGGATTACCCCCAACTGGGCTTAGTGCTTTATAATGTTTGGATAATGCGTGTTCCGACGTGCCGAACCCGTAAATTGGGCATCAGTAAGTTTACAGATCCCCTAACGATCAGAAGATATACGTGTTTCGTTGTTTTCTCAATCTTGCTCATTTGCGGTTGTTACACTCCAGAGCGCCCGAAAATCACGACCATCTCAAAGTCTCCTGTCTTCCGACCAACTGAATCGAAACAAATCGAGACAATCGAGCAGGCGATGGCCGCTATCATCACGATCGGCCGTGACGATCTCGGCTTACCAGTGGTGGATCCTTTGCACGTGAATCTCCACAAAAACACGGCTTCCTTTGCATACTGGGGATGGCGATGCGCCCACGATGAAGTGGTTTGTCAAACTTCGAGTTTACGGTGTGAGAAACGGACTAGTTTCGGAACAGCAGCTTGAAAGTTTCAAGACCCAGTAGTTCGAGAACAATTTAGTCCGGTCGCTGTGTTAGCCCCGTTAATTTCCCCTCGCCTTCTTCACCGCCGCGATATCGCCCTCGCTAAAACGGTAGAACCGGACCGGATTATCGAAGAGCATCTTTTGTTTGATCTCTTCGGATAGATCCTTGCGAGCCATCAGGTGCGGCAGGTCGCCGCCGAACTGGTCGCGCTCGCGCTCGTGGGGAAAATCGGAGGCCCACATGAGCACGTCGGGGCGGAGCAGGTCGACGACGTAGGGAGCGGTGCGCTCTTCGACTTCCATGGTGACGAAGATGTTGCCGCTCTTAAAAAAATAGCTCGGCGGATTCTTTAGCTGCGGCGCCAGACGCGCGGCGAATTTTTCGTAGTCTTCCTCCATCCGGTCCATCATGAACGGCACCCACCCGGCCCCCGCTTCCAGATAGGCAACGCGCAACTTAGGAAACTCCTGGAAAACACCTTGAAACATCATATTGGTGATCTGCAGGAACAACCCTACCGGGTGTTCCAGCATGTGCGCCTCCAGAAAGCTCGCGACGCGGTCGAGCCCCAGGTTCTGGCTGACCCCGCCGTGAATCGCCAGCGGCACATCGAGCCTTTGAGCTTCGTCATAGATTTCGTGAAAAACCGGCGCGCCGTAGAGTGGAGTTCGATTGTTTGTCACCGACGGTAACAGGCCGCCGACAAAGCCGAGCTGTTTCACTGCCCGCCTGAGTTCCGCGGCGGCGGCTTTGGGATCCTGCGGCGCAAGCAGCGCGACCCCTTTAAGGCGCGGCGTCTGGCTGATGAAGCGGTGGTGCAGCCAGTCGTTGTAGCCTTGCGCAAGAGCGGAGGCCCAGGCCGGTAACTGGATCATTCCCAAGGCCAAAGCCGAAGTGGGGTAAAGCACGGCGCAATCGATGCCGTTTTCATTCTGAAAGCGAATCCAGGCTTCGGCGTCCGGGTCTTCGCGTTTGCCTTTGCGCGAGAGGCCTCGCTGCCAACCATCGGCATCGAACATGGGCCAGGTAGTATGCCAGTTCATTTCGCCGAAGTTTCCCTTGATGTGATTGAAGAGATCCTGGTGCTGTTCCATCACATGACCGTCCGCATCGATGACGAGTCCTGCCATTTGACAATCTCCTAAGCGCTACTGCAGAAAAATCTTCTGATACTCTTTCTTCTTCTTTTCGTAATCTTCTTTGCCAAACTGATACATCTGCACGAACTTGATCTTGTCCGCGTCGGCCAGGGGCGGATGAATGCCTTTGCGATTGACGAACTCACCGGTGTCAGCCTGAATCTTCATGCTCTCGTCGTCCAGAAAAAAGTCGATGAATGCTTTGCCGGTGTTAGGCCGCGGCGCCTTGGCTCCCAAGCTGATGTACTGGCCGTCACCGAGCATGGTGTAGTCGCGCACGTAATCGAGATTAGCCCCCTGCTTGTTATAGGTTAGCACAAAGCGGACAAAAGTAATTCCCACCGGCGTTTCCCCGGTGCCGACACGGTCCGCCGCGGGCACGATGGACTCGACAAACACGGGTCTTGCGGCCGCAAGGTCGCGGATGAATTTCTCCGCCCGCGCTTTCGGCATGATTTTATCCAGGCTGGCGAGCCACTGAGTCGTTAAGGTGTGGTTCACCGGATGCGGCATGACGAGCTTGCCGCGGTACTCCGGCCTAACGACGTCTTCTAAAGTCTTCGGCGCCTCCGACGCCTTGATGCCGTTCTTGTTATAGATAACGCCGTACAAAACGTTGCGGTAGCGGGCGCCGAGGACCGGGTCGATGGCATCCTTGGCAAATCCTTTCAGCGACGGCGATTCGTATTTGGTAAAAGCCCCTTCCTTGAACATCAAATGCATATGATCGCCGGTGGTCGCCACCACGTCGAAGATCGGCTTGCCGACACGGTACTCACTCAGAGCACGATCCATAACCTCCGTCGATGATCCCCGCCAGTATTCCATTTGGAGGCCGGTCTTCGATTGAAAGGCCTTTTGGAGCGCGTCGGCGGTAAACGTCTCCATGGAGGTGTAGACGATCACTTTCCCGCCTTCTTTCTTGGCGGCTTCAATGAGTGTCGCCGTTTGTCCGAAGGCGGGTGGCGCCAACAAGATTAGCAGCCATCCGAAAAACAAAGTCGAAAGCCTGCGCATAGGAAGACTCCTTTTCTAGTTTGGGTGAGTGTCAGACATCCTGGCTGGACTTATATTGCGGCGATTCCGGCCCCGTCAAGTTGACTCCGCAATTGTCATTCTGAACCCGCAAGGTAAAGAATCTCGATTCACGCGACAACGATCGCAATATGCCGGGACTGATTTCCTCAACTCTTTCCCGCTAATCGTTTGAAGAAACCTTCGCGCTCCAGTTCATCGAGTATGCTTTCGTCGAGGTATTTGTTCATGTTCATGTCGATCTTGGCTCCCGGAGTTCGCTGGGAAAGCAGCTCCAAGGTGTTGCGCAGACCGGCTTGGGAGACGCGCGTGGGAAACGAAAACTTTTTGGCAAAATACTGATAAGTCTCTTCGATCCCTTTGGGGTTCTTTAGCCTGAGCCGTTTGGCCAGCACCGCCAGCCCTTTCTCCTTATTGTTTATAAACAGGTAAGTTCCCTCGGCGTAGGCCTGCTGTAACCGCTTGACCGTATCCCGGTTCTTTTCTACGAACGAGCGGCGCGCGGCCATCACGTTCATAGGAAACGACGCTTCTTTCATTTCGCTCATGTCCGCTAGCGCGTGCATGCCCACCCGGATCGCCTCATTGATATCCGGGTACGAGAGCACGGTGGCATCGATAGCCCGGGTTGAAAGGGCCACGATTCGCCCCACCGGGTCACCGGCGGGAAAGATCGTGACCGATTGACGCGGCACGTTCCACGCCTTGAGCGCCAGAATCGTTGCTGTCTCGGTAGCTCCGCCGACGGCGAGAATGCCGATTTTCTTGCCCACAAGATCTTCGGGTTTGCGGATTTCCTTTTGCGCCATGAAGCTATAGGGAAAATAATTGAGCGAACCCGAGAGCATCACGAGATCCGCGCCCTGGTTGATGGCATTGATGGCCGTAGCTGCATCCACCTGGGCGAAGTGGATGCTCCCGCCCTGGAGGGCTTGAATCTGGCGGACCGAGCCGGGCACCAAAACCACGTCGCCATTGAAGCCATATTTCTCCATCAGTCCAAGATCTTTCGGCGCCCAAACCGGCGCTTGGAAGCCCGCGAAACCGGCATAGGCGACCAGGTACGGCTCCTGTGCGGCGAGGTTTGCTGGCAAGACCACAAGAAGGACGGCAAACAACCAACTATTCGACATGATTTGGCCCTCCGCTTTTTATCAGTTGGATTGAAGAGAATCTAGATTTCCGTTGTCACGGGAACGACACTCAAACCAAATGCGCCCATAAGACCAGTTCCCCCTTAACTCTAGAACTCGCGAGGAAAGACATATCATGTTCGCCTTAACGCGAGACTCGGAACCCGAAACTCGAAACCTTGTCCGTCTATGTCCAGCCTCTCGTCCAGACTTCGCCTCTTTTGATCTTGTCGGCGTAGTAAGTCCAGTCCGCGGAATGCGTCGTTCTTGCTCCTTGGTGCGAGAAGAGTTTTTCCTTGCTCTCCCGAAGTTGTTCGATGAATTCGTCCGGAACCCCTGTAAATCCGAAAAGCTGGGCCATGGCCATGATCTTCGCCGCGCGTTCCATTCGTAGAGCGCACATGCAGGCTTCGTCGATAGTCTTGCCGACGGTGACGATGCCATGGCCTTTGATCATCACGGCGACCGCTTGGTCAAGCGTGCGGGCCAAGTCGGCTCCTTCGGCGTCATCTAAAATGTAGATCGGTTTCGGATAGATCGGCACGCCGCGGCCGAAGCAGTCGGATTGCATTTGCACGCAGGAAACCGCTTTGTCTGCGAGGCTGAGAGCGACGCACATGGGCGCATGGGAATGGACGGCTGCGTTGACGTCTGGGCGCGCCTTGAAGATCCCAGTGTAAATCGCCGCTTCGCGCGGCGGCGTGCCGACACCGCCGAGCTTGTTCAGTTGGTAGTCGAAGTGAACGAGCCAATCTTTCTTGCCGCTTTCGGGACGGCGAAACATCTGAACGGCGACACCCTCATCCTCGGGCAGGCGCACGCCGACATGGCCCCATATGTCACCCATTTCGTATTCGAGAATCTTGGCGCCGACGCGAAGTTCTTGCTCGGCGAGTTTGATGGCGGCGCGGTGGTGAGTGCTTGATCGTTTTGTCTTCTTCATGGTGTCCAGGCTGTCTTCCTAGATTCGGGCTGGAGGGGCGATCGGCTCGCCCCCACGTCACCGGCTCGGTGCAAGAACGGTTGGCCTCACGATGCAGCCTGCTGCATGGCTGCGAAGCTTGCCGGGTTTTCCTTCCTCGCTGAAGCCGTCAAATAGTCGAAGTGCTGGCGCCAGGCCACGCCCGTTGGTAACAGACACGCAAAACAGTCGACATGCGGAAACCAATTGTGCTCGGGATCGTGTACGACGTGGGGCAGCTCTTTGCCATTTTGCAGGTCTTTCACTGAGCTCAGCAAGAATTTGCGCACGGCGATGACGGCCTTGTCGCTGACTCCGAGATGCTCCTGGCTCCGGTCAAAAATCGCTCCCATGCTCTCAGTGGCACAGGCATCATGATTGAGAAAATCCTCGATGCCCGTGAAATTGACGGTCTTTTGGACCTGCCGATCCTGCAGGTAGTCGTTGCGCGCGTTGCGGATGCGCAGATAGTCGGGGCCAATCTGTTGGCGCCGATGCACTTCCCCGTCCTCCACCGGCCGGTTGCGGCGGAAGCCGAGATCGTAGCGCCAGCAATGAGTGTCGTCGGCCGGGACATAGGTGTGTATTTCGTAGCCATCAAACTCGTTCGTCGGCCGGCCGGCCGGGACGCAGCCGTAAACCGGCATGACGAAGGCGGAAAATCGAACATACTGTTGATTGTCGGCGGTATTTCGCGTCGCGACCAACCGCACGCCGAAGTCGGTTTCCTCTGTTTCATAGACTGGGGATGTGTCGCTCTTATAAAGCGGCTGGTTTCGTTCATTGGTAAACGCGCGATGGAGAAAAGAAAGATGGGAGGAATCGCACTCGCCTTCGAGGCCTTGGAGATAGTTGCACTCCAGGAGACACTTGGTGACGTAGGTTTGCTCCAGCGGCACTTGAGTCCATTCGTAGTGGGGAAAGAGCGCCATCTTGTCCCGCGGTCCGAGGTAAGCATAGATCACGCCGCCGGCTTCATGCGTGGGGTAGGCAGTGTGACGCAGTTTTTTCCTGAATTCGCTGTCGCCCGGTTCCGCCGGCGTATCCAGCACGTGGCCGTCGACATCATATTTCCAGCCGTGGTAGATGCAGCGCAAGCCGCACTCTTCGTTGCGTCCGTAAGCTAGCGACGTGCCGCGGTGGGCACAGTGCTCCCCGATCAACCCGATGCGTCCCCGGCTATCGCGAAAGGCGACCAGCTCTTCCCCTAACATGCGCACGCGGACGGGGGGACAGTCCGGTTGAGGAATCTCTTCGGACAAAAGCGCGGGCACCCAGTAGCGCCGGATCAAGTCTCCCATCGGCGTGCCTGAGTTGGTTTGGGTCAACAGGTCATTGTCTTCTTTGGCGAGCATGCCGATTTCTCCTCTACTGAAACTTAGCGACTGAACTTTGGAACACAACCTACGTGTCTAGTGTTCCGGCTGCGAAGAGATTGGCGTAAAACAGCTGGGACCGAACCATCCCTTGGTCGACGTTGTACTTGATAAAGGCGTCGATGGTGGTCTTATTTGCTTTGAGACCGTATTTCCAAGGGTCGTTCCACGCGCCAATCTGCTCTTTCATTCTTTCTCGGAGATAGACCACCGAGAAACCGCCGCGATCGCTGAGAATATCGTCATAGGCAATTTGCTTTGCCTGCTCAAAGGCTTTGTAAAGGTTCGCTGCCAAATCGGGGCGCTGCCGGTCGAGCTTTCGGCTCATGACGATCATGTGTACGGGAGTATAGATGCCGGTTTCCCGGTAAAGCTTTTGATCTTCGCCGATGTAGTCGGGAAACATCCGCTTCACTTTGGGATGGTTCTCGAGGGTTTCGAAGAGCTTGGTATCCGAGATGTCGGTGATCAACGCATCCACTTCCCCGGCGATCAAACGCTCCACCATACTCTTCTTGTCATCGACGTATGCTATCTTGGCGGTTTGGTCGTGGACCGGAAAGACCTCCTTGGCTTGAACAATCCATAGAATCTTTGAGAGATCAACGCCATGCCGGTCCCCTAAAAGCCCTCGCGCCCAAACCGTTAGCGCGGTTCGGTAGGTCCGCGAACCTACTCTCTTGCCTGCCAAATCGTTGGGATAGCGAATGCCGGAATCGGCATGAGTGAATATCAGCTGATAAACGGGTTTGCGCTTGGAGAAGACCGGTAAGCCGACGATCTCCCAGCCGGCTTCGACCGCCGGCAGCCAGTACCCGATATTGAGATCGCACAGCCCAAAGTCACCGGCTTTCATCTTTGGGTCTTCCTTATTGATCATCGACGAGGACTTAACCGGCTTCAGTTTCACACCCTCGATGGCGACGCGTCCTTCGAGAATCGGCATCGTGATATCATAGCGCATCACGGGGAATTCAATTTCCAGTGGCGAATCAGTAGGCATGGGCAACTATAATGCGGCGGATGTAATCTACCGCGATAGCATGGCGCGGACGGTCCTTCGCTGTCAAGCGCATCCCGGTCTAGCCAAGTTCCAACTCTGCAAACTTTCGGGCGAGTTGATCCGGCTGGCCGTGCTGTTTGGAGAAAAAACGCGCGACATCCTCTTTGCTAACCTCCGCTAGGGTGGGTGGCCGCCATTGGGGTGTTTGATCTTTGTCGATCAAACGGGCCCTCACGCCCTCGCAGAAGTCGGAGCGAGCGCAGAAATTTAGCGCCATGTCCCATTCGCGGAGGAAGACTTCTTTCAAGGACAATTCTTTTCCCTCCGTAAGCTGTTCAAAGATCACCGCAGCGGAGGTCGGAGAACCGCTGAAATAGCCATGAATGGCGTTTTTAAGCCAATCATCCCCGCCGTTCCACCTACGGAAGGCGCTATCGACCTCATCAACGGCTGTTTTGGTTGTCAGTCCGCTTATCACATCGGCCTTTTTCAGAAGATCCGACCGGCTGGACGCATCGGGTTCCGCCGCTGCCGCAAGATGGTCTAGCAGCGTTTGTCTGTTCCTTTGCGGATCTGCGCTCCAGCTCAGGCGCGATAGGCCAGCGAAGATCTCGCCTTTCCTTGGTGAGAGCACAATGGCGTCCGCCATTCCGATGGCGGCCGCGTCATAGCCGCTGATGCGCGCGCTGGTCAGACCGAGGAACAAACCGAGGCCGGCGGGCAACCGGTTAAGAAAATAGGTGCTGCCGACGTCGGGAAATAACCCGATGCCGATTTCCGGCATCGCCATCACCGTGCGCTCAGTCACCACCCGGCATGATGCCCCGTTCATAAGCCCAAGGCCGCCGCCCATGGTAATGCCGTCGCCCCAGCAAAGGATCGGTTTAGGATAGACATGGATCAGGTAGTCGACAAAATACTCTGCGGTGAAATACTCCGCTGCCGACGCCAGCGATCCGTCCCGCTGCAGTCCGATCACGAGCGCTTTTACATCGCCGCCCGCACAGAAGGCTCTTTCAGACTCGGCATGGAAGACCACGCACGCGAGATCTTCGTTTTGACCCCATTCCAGAAGCTTCCTTCCCAGCGCCTGAAACATCCGCAAATCGATGGCGTTGAGTGCCCGGGGATTGTTGAGAGCGACATAGCCGATTGTGAACTCACCGGCCTGTTCCTCAGAAAATACGATGGTGGGAACTTGGTTATCCATCTCGTATAAAACTGGCAGCCGTCAAGCATAAAATTATGCCCTTCGTGGAGGGGCAGTAATGAGCGGCCCGAGTAATTAATAAGTTGTTATCTGGGAACAATAACGAGGTCAACCTAATGCCCAAGGCTGTTAGCCCTCAAACATTTTTCTAATAAACCCCATCACCCCGATTACGCGAGCCCTACCACCCTAACGCTCCCGAAATTCGCCGCAGCAGACCGTTTTGTACAAGAAAATACGTTTTCGTTGTACAAAACTGTTTATTATGACCAGCAAGGATTGCCATCGAATCGGTTATCAAACTGGGGGTCAAACGTGAAAGTCATTGAAATACCAATACTTCTATCAGGCAGGATGTCGTGTAGGGTCCCTGGCATGTCAATTGCTGAATGAGGCTGAATCGGGTTGCAAAAAAAAGACAGAGAGGGACAACATGGAAAACATGGAAACAGTGATTCCATCAGAACTCAGCCACATTCACTATGATGACACGACCTATCATGCGGCAGTATGTCACCGCTGTGGCACCAAAATCTATCCGACGGCGCTACTTGAGGCACACTTGGACCGTCATCAACTGAAGGATCTTTATCTCGAAGGTGAACTGAAAAAGCTCCAGTTCGCTATGGCAAGAATGAGATAAGGTTCGATTTTCGCCGGCGACACGTCGGCTGCCAGTGTTTCACCAGCGCAGGCTCGAATACCCAGGCGTTTTGGTTCGGGTTTGCGGCTACCAACCTCAGGGTGTCCCCTCCCCTCAAGGGGACACCCCCTCCCTCTGAAGTAGTTAGCCTATTTAGCGCGGCCTCTCAGCGATTTAAATTCGGCAAAGTCGTCTTGCAGATCTCAGACTGACATTAAAGCGCAACCCGCGCCCTTACTCATCGCCAAATTGTCGGTGGTGTTCCCGCTGAATATCCCCTTTTTGCCGCTGAACTTCTGCCTTGCCGAGCGGGTCGTGGTCGCAGGGCCCGTAGAAATCAACAATGTCGCCCTCGCTGGGATCCTTAAGCACCGGTCGATTCGAAGCCAGGGTCTCTTCTTTGATCGCGGGAAATTTCAGATTGCAAAATTGTCCGGTGGAGTCAGGGACTTTAGAAATGATGCCTTCAGCCGCCCACAGGTGCGAGCTGCACAGCACCACCAATGCCCCCGTCACGAATAGCGTTGAGTAGAGTCCTTTGAAATGAGTCATAGGCTTCTCCCTTAC
>DAIRFP010000061.1:20155-22505 GCA_036794995.1 Thermodesulfobacteriota bacterium
TGTGTCATAGTTCCTACCCACAAGCAAAAATCAACCGAGACTCATGGCCGAAGCCTCTGGACGAGTGTTTATTCGGTTCCAGTTCAGGTCAAAGGCGCGCATAGCAAACCCCGCCGCTCCAACGCTTCGGCGCTGGCTTCAAGATAGGCAAGCTGATCGCGGGCGGCGAATCGGAGAACGACGGTACGGGCGCCGGCTTCGAGGTATTTTTCCATCCAATCGATGACCTCATCCCAGGAACCGGTAACGCACAGCATTGCATTCGCCACCGCTTCGTAGGGCCGATTGTAGTATTGGGCGAGAAAGGTTTGTCCTTCGACGACGGCCTCTTTTCCACCGGCGGCCAGGGTGAAGTAGATGCCCGGATTGATCGAATCCGGATCACGGCCTGCAGCCGCCGCGTAATCACGGACTTTGTCCCAGCATTCGCGATAAACGTCCGGACTCTTGATGTTGTTCAGCCAGCCGTCTCCCAACCGTCCGACGCGCTTAAGTCCCGGCTCTACATTGTTCGATGCGAGCCAAATCGGCACGCCCGCTGGTTGAACCGGTTTCGGTTCCAACGTGACATGCTCGAATCTATAAAAGGCTCCGGCGTGAGAGACATCCTTCTCGCGCCAGAGCCGTCGCATCACCCGAACCAGCTCCTCGCTCATTTTCATCCGCGCCTCGGGCGCGAGGCCCAAGATTTCAAACTCATGCTCCTGGGTCGGCTCGTTCGGCCGGCCGTAACCGACGCCAAGATCGATGCGGCCGCCGGTTATCCAGTCGAGGCTCGCCAGCTGGTAGGCCAATAAAATGGGATGCCGAAGGGCTGCCAGAAAAATCGCCGTACCCAAGCGGACCCGCTGGGTGCGTGCGCCGACGGCGGCCAGGGTTGTGAGGGCGTCAATCCGAGGGCGGGCGGTAATACTATCGCCGACCCAGAGAGAGTGAAAACCCAAAGCTTCGGCGCGCTCGGCCAACCGGTAGAGAACCGACGGGTTAGCTCGCCCCGATATGACGGCCTCCCGGGTAGGAAGCAAGACGCCAAAGTTTGGCGCCGGCTCATTTGTCGGACTGTCAGCCATAATGCCTCTGCTTAGAGCATTCCTGAATCTGCCCCTGGATCAGCCTTAGGGTTGCGCCCGGAGATACCACAGGGTCCGGCCAAACTCAAAGTCATTCAAAATCATCTCTCGCGCTATTCGCCTTGACTTGGCCCAGGCCCTTATCTAAGGTCAGCCTCGACAACCGAGAAAATGCCCGTCCCCAGTCAGCCGACAATGGAGGAAACGATGAAGCTCCGCAAGCGATCAACCGCCATCATGGTCCTGGGCTTTGGGTTGGGTCTTCTAACCACCGGCCTGAATCGTTTCGCTGTCGCCGCCGAGCCCGACAAAATCAACGTTTGTTATTCCTCCATCGCGGCGACCTCGATTACCACCTGGGTGCCGAAAGAGGCCGGGATCTACAAGAAGTACGGCCTTGACGTAAGCATTATCTACGTCGCCGGTGCCCAAGCGATCACGACATTGATTTCCGGCGATACCCAAATCGTACAAGGCTCCGGGGCGGCCGCGGCGCTCTCGCGGCTCTCGGGCTCCGATGTGACAGTGATCGGAACGACGATCAACGTGATTCCTATGAGCCTAGTCACTACGCCGGACATCAACGGACCCGAGGATCTCAAAGGCAAAACCTTCGGCGTCACTCGCTTCGGCTCGCTCACCGATTTGGGACTGCGAAAGGCCGTGAGCGAATTTGGTCTCGATCCCAACAAAGATATCAAGATGATTCAAACCGGTGGCGTACCGGAAAACCTCCTCTTCATGCAGCAAGGCCTCATAAAAGGCGCGCTCATTTCGTCGCCGACTTTAGAACGGGCGAAGGAGCTGGGCTACAAAGAATTCATGAATCTGGCGAATCTCAAATACCGCTATCCAGGAACCGCACTGGTGACGACCGACGCGTTCATTCGTAACCGCCCACAGACCCTCAATCGCTTTCTCAAGGCGACACTTGAAGGCATCAAGTACGCAAAAGCGAACCCTGACTTTACCGTTCGCGTTCTAGGGCAATATACGCGGAACACGGATACCAAGTTGCTGGCGAGCGCGTTCAAGAGCTACGTGCTCGGTTACATTCGCGATGTGCCGACGGTGACCTTCCCGGAAATGGAAGCGATGATGGAAGACATCGCGACGCGCAATCCCAAAGCCAAAGGAGTCAACGCGCGTCAGTTCTACGATCCCGCGCCGTTGGAGCAGCTCGCCAAAGAGGGGTTCATCAAGGAACTCTATCCGCGTTAGCGATTTTGGGAGCCATTCACAAAACTCAAGATTCAGTAAACCCAAACGGTGCAAATCGT
>DAIRFP010000061.1:22605-23900 GCA_036794995.1 Thermodesulfobacteriota bacterium
TCCCTCGTTTGTATTGTCCGTAGCCGCCTTACGTTTTGTCTGCTCAGCGTTCGAGCACTTCCGTTATGCGGCACGAGCAGTTAAGATAGCTAGACTAGCTAGAATAAGGAGGTGGCCATGTCGACAGACAAGTGGCAACTGCAGGAAGCCAAGAATCGGCTCTCGGAGGTCGTGCGTAAGGCGCGCAGAGAAGGTCCGCAGGTAATTACCTTGCATGGGTCAGATGCGGCCGTCGTCGTTTCGGCACAGGACTTTGTCGGGCTGTCGAAGCGTAAAGGTAAACTTGTCGCTTTTTTCCGCAAGTCGCCGCTGGTCGGCGTTGATCTCGATCTTTCGCGCAGAAGTGACACTGGCAGGAAAATAGACTTGTGAGTTTTCTGCTCGATACCAGTGTCATTTCCGAACTGGTCAAGAAGAATCCTCGTAGGCAGGTGGTGGACTGGATCGACGGGCAGGAAGAATCAACGCTCTTCCTCAGCGCTCTAACAGTTGGCGAACTCGAAAAGGGAATCGCGAAACTGCCGGCATCCGCGCGCAAGAGGAAATTGCTATCATGGGTAAGGCGCGATCTGGCAGAGCGGTTCGGAGGGCGCTTGCTGCCGATCGACGTGCGTGTCGCGGCACGCTGGGGTGCAATTACGGGCGAGTCCGAAAAGCGCGGCAGGCCCCTGCCGGTGATCGACAGCCTCATCGCCGCGCATTGGTGCACGATCTTCAGATCGTTACTCGCAACATCCGCGACTTCGAGCGCTGTGGTGTTGCCTGTGTCAATCTCTGGGTTGATTAAGGGTTGCTTCCAAACGTAAGGGAATTCAAGCCAAGACTAAGATCAGCTCATGGGAGTGATAGTCCCGTAGATCTACTTAGCATCGAAGATCTCCATTCGACTAGACAACGCCGTTCTCGAATATTTTCGGAGTCTCGTAGACACAGCGGGTGGAGGAAACTACCAGACCCTTATCAACGACGCCTTGCTTGAGTATATCCATCGGCGTTCGACCCTCGACATCGTGCGCCAGGCGGTCAGGGAGGAACTCGCTCCCTACGGCATCGCCCGCCGGTCTAACACTACACTCCCGCCGAAGCGCCAACCGCGCCACTGATCGCGGGCGGCAACACCCGCAGTCTAGTGTCCTGTCCCAGAAGTTCGTTTAAAATTGCGATGTGTGACAGAGCCGAAGTTCACTCTCAAATCCCCCTTGATCCCCCTTTGCAAAGGGGGAAATCTTCTCCGGAGCGACGAACCCCTCTTTGGAAAAGAGGGGCAAGGGGAGATTTTTCAAGCGGAATGGATG
>DAIRFP010000300.1:0-5507 GCA_036794995.1 Thermodesulfobacteriota bacterium
TCGACGGAATTGTTGGCGCTTTCCGGGCCGATCACGCCGCGAATATCGCCCTTGCCGAAGCGCTCCCGGTCACTGGCCATGGCTACCACATGCCCATAGGCCATCCAGGATCCAGCCGTGGCGCCGATGCCGGGAAGAATTCCAGCCCAGACACCGATTAGCGAGCCGCGCAACACGATGCCCCAGTGCTGGACCACGTCTTTGGCTCCCTGGAGCCAACCACCGCGCAAACTTACTCGCTCGGCGATCTGGCCGCCTTTGGCCAAAAGGTCGATAATCTCCGCGAGGCCAAAGACGCCCAATGCGACTCCAACCAAGGGGATCCCGTCCAACAGGTAGAGCTGACCGAAGGTGTAGCGATCGACCGCGTCGGCGGGAGCGGAGCCGACGCTTCCCAGCAAGAGTCCGAGGCAGGCCGCAAGACCGCCTTTGAGCGGCGCGCCTCCTGTCAGAAAGCCCGCAAAGGAGAGGCCGAGAACACAGAGCATCAACAACTCGGGAGAGCCGAAGAGGAGAACCAGAGGCCGCGCGATGGGAAGGGAGAGAGTCAAAAACAGCGCGCCGATGAGGCCGCCGATCATCGAGGACAAAAAGGCGGCGCTCAAGGCTCTGCCGGCCTGGCCTTGCTTGGCCAGCGGGTGACCATCAAGAATGGTCGCCGCCGCCGCCGCCGAGCCGGGAGTGCCGATCAGCACCGAGGTGATCGTGTCCGAGGTATGGACCACCGCCAGGGATCCGACCAGTAGGATCATCGCCGAGTGAACATCCATCGTGTAGATGAAAGGAAGCAGGATGGCTACGCAGGCGATGCCGCCGAGGCCGGGCAGAATGCCGATGACCGTGCCGGCCAATACGCCGGCCATGAGCATGGCCACATGATGAGGATTTGAAAACCTCTCAAGGGCGATTAGGGCAGCGTCCCACATGTCTTAGCGTTTTAGCCGAAGTGATATGCGGTGTTGGAGTATGGGAGTATCGGAGTGTTGGGTTTTAAATGCATCACTCCATTACTCCACCACTCCAATCTTCTACCCTAGTCGAATTTAACGCGATACTTCTTGCCCACCCACTCCCTGACGAAACGTTGGGTGTCGGCATCAATCTGGAACGCTTGATGAATGGTTTTTTCGAGGCGATCGCCGCGCAAGAGCGGATAGCCTCCCAAGACCTTGTCGGTCTTGGTGAGAAAGTCCTTATCCTTCCCCAGCTGGTCCGCCGCCGCATAGAAAACCCCCAGCACCTCCGCCGGGGCATCCGCCTTGACCCAGAGAATCTTCTGCACGGCAAATGCCGACGGCATAAAGACCTTGTAAGTCTCCCAGAACTTGCCCGAAAGTTTCTTTCCCTTGATCTTCTCATAGACTTCGGGAACCGTCGGCAGATCGGGCACAGCGGGGTCTCGGACGATATTTCCACTGTCATCGAGTTGGCCAAAGCTCATCAAGGGAATCGCTTTGCCTTCCTTGATTAGCGGGACCACGGTGGCGTTATAGGCAGGCGTCGTCTGGTAGTCGAGATTGGTTTCCCCCCGTTCAAACGCAATCCGCGCCTCTCCCCTACCCCTGAAACCGAGCACGCCTCTTGCGTCCATCTCTAACAGCTCAAAACTGATAAGAGGAATCAAATCCAGCCCAATGGCGCTGATCCCGCCATAAATCAGATCCTTGGCTTTGGCGATATCCTCCACCCTTTTTATCCCTGCGGCCGGAGAAGCGTACATCACGCCACCCACGGGATTCACGAGCAGCGGCTTCCACTGGCGAAAGTCGTACTTGGCCGCCTTGTCTCCCAGGAGAACCGGAAAGTAATTGGTCGCCGAGCTCACCAGCAACATGAGTCCATCCGGTTTGGCCTTGACAGCAAACTCCATCATGCCCGGGATGCCCCGACCGCCGCCGATGTTGCGGAAGTTGAATTTGGGAGTGCCGGGAATACGCTTATCTAGATACGGTGTGATCGTGCGGATCCAGATGTCCGAACCGCCCGCTACGGGAAAAGGAATAATGACCTCGATGGCCTTCCCTTCATAATAGGGAGTTGCTCCTAGAGCCTGGGAGACAAGTGCGAACGAAAGCCCAAAGGCAGCAAACCATTTCCAAATTGGCCGTTCAGCCCTGAAACGAATGCTTTTCATGGCAGCCCCTCCAAAAAACAAGTTCTTTTCCCATATGTCTTGCATCTTGCTCTGTCAAGGACGAAAATTATTTGATGCAGTAAATTTCTCAGCTACGTCCGGGGCGTTTTCACAGAATGGAAGTTTCGCTTGTCCAGAAGGCACCCATCCGTCTTTCCCGCGAAAGCGGGAATCCAGACCCTACTTATTCCTGGATTCCGGTTCGCTAGCTTCAGCCTGAGGCTGATCCGCCTTTGGCGGAATCGCCAGCTTGGCCGGAATGACGACTCGATTGCTTTACGAATCCGATACACCTCCGGACTTACGTTCCCTGGTCTTTTAAGGTGTAACTAGAGAGCACAACATGGTCAGGGGAAGAGAGAGCCTGAAAACCCTCGCGCAAAACATGGCCGACTACACATTTTCGTTGCGCTACGCTTCCATCCCTCCGGAAGTCATGGCCGCTGCGCGACGACATTTGGCTGACACCGTGGCATGTGCTATCGGAGCCTACAACACCGCAGCTGTTCATACAGTGCGGCGATACGCCATCGGAAAAGGCGGTCGTGCCGAGGCGACGATCCTAGGCACGGATCGAAAGCTTCCGGCCGGGCTCGCTGCGCTGGTCAATGGCACCATGGTTCGCTATCTGGACGCTAACGACATTTTCGTTTTGAGTCGCGGTGGTGCCTCCGGCCATTGTAGCGACGGCACGCCCGGGCTCCTGGCACTTGCTGAGAAATCTCGGTGCAGCGGAGAGGAATTGCTGACCTGCTTGGTGGCGTCCTACGAGCTTCAAGGCGCCTTGGCGGAAACGTTTCACTTCCTGGAGCGCGGCCTCCATCCGCTCACCAACATTGCATGGGTCGTCCCGATAGTCGCCGCTCGTCTTGTGGGCGCAACGCCTGTTGAAGCCGTCCATGCGTGTGGTCTCTCCGTTGCCACAAGCACGATCCTGAATACCTGGCTCAGGCCAACGCATACCATTCCGATGATCAAGGGCGTTGCGGTCGGGTTGGTCCTCGAGCGCGTATTAGAGGCCGCTGAGCTAGCTGCTCTGGGCGTCACCGCCACAGAGGATGCATTTGAGACAGCTTTCTCCTGCTTGAGTTCCGGTGGCGACTCTCGGGTCGATCCAACGCGGATTGAGAAACTTGGTCGCCATTGGAGCACGACCCGAAATATGATCAAGGTCTACCCAGCACAGATCAACACGCAGCCAGCAATCGAGGCCGCCCTTGGTTTGTACCGGAAGGGTCATCGCGCCGACAGCGTGCGAAAGCTAATCCTCTATGGCAACCGAAACGTCTGCGGCGGTGTACAGGGGTCGCCACAAGCGTTTGCGCCCGCCAGTCGGGAGGCAGCGGACCACAGCACTCCGTACGTAATGGCCATGGCGCTCCGTCGCGGCCGGCTTACCTCTCGCGAGTATGACGAAACACCCTGGGAAACACCTGAGGTCAAGGGTTTGATGGCAAAAATTGAGCTGGTTGAAGACCCTGAAAGGAACCGAGCCTTCGACACCCAGGGCATTCTCGGCGTGCGGCTCGTGGCAAATTTGCTTGATGGCGCGATGGAGGAGATCATCATCCATCAACCGCAAGGTCATCCGGATTCACCCTTGACTGACGCTGCACTGTTGGAAAAGATGACTTGGCTGCTGGACGGCCTGGCTCCGGCACAAACTCCCCGGCAATTGCTGGATCTCTGTACCCACCTCTCCACCACCGAAGACGTGAAGCGGCTCGTCGAAACCTGCGCCGTCACGCTGACGTGAGCTCTGCCTCATTGTCTTCTATATTATTATACTGCCCACTCAGCGATTGCTGTCCGTCAGAGAACGGATAGGCGCGGCGGTCGCATTTGCAAGCGCTTCGCAAACTCAATATATAAGCTGCAATCTCAATCAAGCCTAAGGAGAGTTTCATAATGACTAGACGCATCTTCCGTGCTTTTCAATTGCTCGCGATACTTGTAACAGGCTGGAGTCTTATTTCATCCCAGCCGCGTCCCGCTTTTGCTCAAACCGCGCCCTTTTACCAGGGCAAGACCATCCGCATCATTGTCGGCTTTACCGCCGGCGGTCTCTACGACCAGTACGCGCGTATTCTGGCGCGCCACATGCCGAAACACATCCCCGGTAGCCCGAACATAATCGTGCAAAACATGCCCGGCGCCGGCTCGCTGACAGCTACCAACTACGTCTACAGCGTCGCTAAACCCGATGGCCTCACCCTTGGAATGATAGGGAGCGGCATCTATCTAGATCAGCTTTTAGGGCGGCCGGAGGCGACTTTCGACGTGCGGAAACTCAGTTGGCTCGGCAGCGTCGACCAAAGAGACTTGTTGCTTTACATGAAAGCGGACGCGCCGTGGAAATCCATAGAAGATATGATCTCGGCGACTGAGCCACCCAAATGCGGCGCTACGGGGACATCCGATCTAACGACCATCTTGCTCAACATCTTGGAGGAAACCCTCGGGATTAAGGCAACCAACGTCAGGGGCTACCCGGGAGGAGTCGAAATCGACCTGGCCATCGAGAAGGGAGAAATTCACTGCCGCGGCACGGGCATCACCACGCACTACGCCCGGGAGCCTTATTTCACCTGGCACAAGACGGGATTCGACCGCCATATCGTTCAGACCGGAACGAAAAAAGATCCTCGCTTACCCGACGCGCCGATCTTGAACGAACTGATGGATAAAAAGAAAACACCTCCTCTCGGCCGAAACGTCGCCCGGCTCATGCTTTTATCCGCAACCCTGGGCCGTCCGATGATCACCACGCCAGGAACACCGCCGGACCGGGTCAAAATTCTGCGCGAGGCCTATCTCAAGGCACTCAAAGAACCGGAAGTGATCGCTGAAGCGAAGAAAAGCCGGATGGACCTGGAGACCCTCGGCGGTGAGGAGATCGAAAGCGAGATGCGCGAGGTGATGAATCAGCCGCGCGAGGTCATCGAAAGAGTGAAAAAACTTTCCGAGTAGCGCGTATCAGTGCTTGTGCAACTCTATGCGCCGCAACGTTAAACCCTCAGAGCAAAAGTCCACTAGCAGGTTGCTGAAAAATTCTATTTGCAGGCTGCTCAAAAAGACTCAGAGGCGAGGCGCGCGAAAAATCGACGAGCGGAGGCGTACTTAAGCAGTACGTTGTAGCGAGGCGATTGAGCGCAACGAAGCATATGAGGCTTTTTTAGCAGCCTGCTAGAGATCATCAGCGGCCCGGGTAGCATTCTCCCGGTCTTGGGCAGTTCTGTACAAGGCGCAACGCTCCGTCCGCCCAATTGAAGTAGAGATTGATACTGTGGTCGTGGGGATATGGGGAAACGCTGTCGCCGGATGGCTGCGAGACTAGCCGATCGCCGATAGTTGTGTCAACTATGGCACGGCG
>DAIRFP010000301.1:0-5491 GCA_036794995.1 Thermodesulfobacteriota bacterium
GCCATGCGACCCACCTGGCTTTTTTTGCTTGTCTTGGCGCTGGCCGGGTGCGCCACTGAGCGAGCGGTTCTGGTCAACAGTCAAGGCGAAGAGCTGACATGCGAAACCAGCGGTTATGGATTTTTTGGCTCGGTCTCGGTTCGTAATCAGCACCAGCAATGCATCGCCGAGGCCGAGAAGCGCGGTTACCGGTCAAGATAGATAGGGAATAAACGGGCTGCTACCCGACGCCTGAGAAGGAGGTAGGAAATGGTTAACCCAGGCTTACTTGTACGCATCGAGGCCAAGCCCGGAAAAGAGGCCGACGTCGAACGCTTCCTGCGCGCCGGCCTGCCCATCGTCCAGCAAGAGCCGGCCACGATCGCCTGGTTTGCCATCCGCCTCGGACCATCGACGTTCGGCATCTTCGACGTCTTTCCGGATGAGTCCGGACGGCAAGCCCATCTTTCAGGGCGCGTCGCTGCAACCCTGGTCTCGAAGGCCCCGGAGCTCTTCGCCCAACCACCCATCATCGAGAAGGTCGACGTCCTTGCCGCGAAGATGGCTCGTTAGAGCGGCGAGAGAAGCCCGTTTGGATCCCTGCGGTTCTCGTCACGGGTGAATCTCCTCGGTAGAAAACTAGACGGATCCACGCCATGGGATTCGGATATTTTTCCCGCCAAGGAGACTGTGTCGCAATGCGAAAATCACACGAATGTCATTCTGAGCCGCAGGCGAAGAATCTAACGATTCCGGCTTCTTGCGAAAGCGAGATCCTTCGGCTAACGCCTCAGGATGACATTGTGACACAGTCTCAAGGCGCCGAGTGACGGGCGTGGCCCGTCATCCCGAGCAAAAGCGAGGGATCCAAGAAAGATTTCTCCCTTCGCTCGAAATGACAACGCACGGTTCCTTCGGCGTCGCTCAGGACATGCTTTGCGGGAAATATTCCGATTCTTGGTTGCGGCTCTGCCGCGCTAGGGCCGCAGCAAAATCTTCCGCGCTCCCGGCCTGCCGGCGTGGTCGATGGCCTCGACGCCTTGGCTCAACGGATACACCTGCTCGATCAGCGGCGTGACAGCAACCGCTTTTTCTGCCAGCGCATCGAGCGCGGGAGCAAACGGGCCGCAGCGCGAACCGACAACGTGAATCTCGTTGATCACCAGCGGCGCGAGCGAAGTTGGGTGCGCGCCGGCGAGGGTAGTCTTGAGCACCAGGGTGCCGCGCGGACGAACTGCCTTCATCGCCAGTTCCAAGCCGCTGGCCGAGCCCGTGGCTTCGACCACGAGATCGAATTGTTTGGCTTGCCAATCAGCCAAAAGCATTGTTCTGATGCCCCATCGCTTGATCAGTTTGAGCTTCTCCGGATGTTTGCCCACTAGAGTGATATTCCCGCTGGCAAGCCTCAGCACCTGGGCGCACAGCGAAGCCAGTTTACCGTCGCCCAAAATCAACACTGCATCGCCGGGATCGATCTGGACCTGTGTTAAAATCTCGAAAGCCGCGGCCAGCGGTTCCGTAAAAACGGCTGCCTCATCGCTAACGCCCTCAGGCACAAGGTGCAGGTTCGTGACCGGCACGGCGACGCACTCGGCAAAAGCTCCGTCGGCCCGGAGGATTCCCATGACATCGCGCGAAGGACAGTGGCGCCCAAGCCCGCGATCGCAATAATCGCATTGGCCGCAGGCGAAGTTGATTTCACCGACCACCCGCCGGCCGACGAGATCCCCTGGTCCGTCGCTGACACTGCCGACGAACTCATGGCCCGGCACGCCCTGAAATCCCATGTAGCCTTTTAGAATCTGCAGATCGGTGGAGCAAATACCGGCGAGGTGAACTTTGACCAGAGCGGTTCGATGGTTGCTAAATCCGGGGCGACTGCCAGTCGCCCCTACGATCTTCGATTCTCGATCCTCGATCGTCGATTTTCGTGGTGTCGGATAGGATAACTTGAGGCTCAGTTCATGGCCGTCCCAATGAAGAGCCCGCATTGTTTTCCAACTTTTACTTGCTTTGCAGCGCGCGCGCCCACTTGGTTGCGGGCTGGGGCAACAACTCGCCATCGACGTAAATATCGCAGCCGCGCTCGTGAAAAAAACAGACCAGTCCTTTGATCTTCGGACACTCCGGAATCGGCTCCATGTAGCCCCATACTAGATCGTCGAACAGATTCTCGCCAAGCTTGACTGACCAGTAAGATGCCGGCCCCTTATAAGGACAGCGCGATGTCGTTGCGCTCGGGAGGAGCAGGTCCATGCGCACATCATCCTGAGGAAGGTAATAGCGCACGGGATGATTGGTTTCGAAGAGGAGATGAGGCCGGCGGGTATCGGCCACCGTTTGCCCATCGATCACCACGCGAACGTGGCGCTTGCTCGGCAGCGCGTCCACGCGTTTGTACGGGTCGCGGGCGTGCTTGAAAATCTCCTCGTCTTCTTCCAGCCATTTGTCCATTTTGTTCCATTCGAAAGCAAAATGGTCTCTCAGACTCGCCGCCTCTGCGAGGGGGGCGGTATAACTCCAGGCCGCGTTCTCAGCGCATTGCCCGCCAACTTGCACCGACCAATACGACGCTTGCCCTTTTATCGAGGACTCGCTTTTTTGCCGGCTCGGTACGAAAAGATCGGTGCGAACGTCCTCCTTGGGAAAATAGTAAGCGGGCAGAATCTCGGCCTCGCGCAGGAGTTTGACTCGTTTACTGCTTGCGATGGTCTCACCGCCGAACAGGACACGCACATGGCGCGGACTGTCGCTGACATGGACCCAGTGGCCGGGATCGCCGTGGATCGGCACACGCTGCTGGGTGACGTTGCTCTGCATAAACCCTCCTAATTAAGTTTCTTGAGCTTTTGCAGGCTGCGCAGCTCACGCTGCGGTTTGAGGTGCTGCCCCATGATGGTCCAGGAGACCTCGGCAACGTAAATATCGCTGCGCGAATCCAATGCTAAGCCATGGGGTGCGATAAATTGGCCCGGCTTTTCTCCGGCGAAAATATCTCCCAGACGCGCCAACCGTTTGCCCTGCTTATTATAGATATCCACCCGGTTGCCCAAATTCGGGCTCTCTTTGTTCACCGACATGCCCGGACCTAGCTCACCGACGTAACAGATTGGCTCCGCCCTCGTCGTGTCCATATAGAGCGCGCAGGGCCGATGCATGTTGTTCCATTGGGTCTCGTACTTGCCGTTGCCGTCGAACACCTGCACGCGATGATTTTCTCTATCGGCGACGTAAACCCAACCGTCTTTGTCCGTGCAGATGTTGTGCACGATGTTGAACTGTCCGGGATCCGAACCGGGCTCGCCCCAGGAGAAAAGCGGTTTTCCATCGGGAGAATACTTGTGCACGCGGGAATTGCCATAGCCGTCGGAGACATAGATATCTCCTTTCGGCGAGAAAGCCACATGGGTGCAGCGATTGAAAGGTTCGCCGCTCTGATAGGGCGCAGGATGCCCCGGGACACCCAAGGTGAAAATGACTTTCCCGTCCAGGGCGCACTTTCGTACCGTATGGTCGCCATCATCGCTCAAAAAAATCGTTTCGTCGGGACCTATCGTCGCACCGTGGGCCCGTTTAAAAACGCCCTCCCCCCAGGAGCGCAGGAAGTTACCGTCGCTATCGAAGACGATGACCGGATGCGCGCCGCGGGTAAAGCAATAGACTTGATCTTTTTTATCAACCGCGACCGCCGCCACTTCCTTGAAAGTCCAGCCGTCCGGGAGTTTTCCCCAACCCTCCATGACTTCGTAACGAAATTCTCCGCTGCCAATGGTCACGCTCATAGGAACCTCCTTGTGCCTTCGCAACCGACACCTGAAACCCGAAACCTGAACCTGAAACTATCCTACTCAGGTTCATGCTCGTACACTTGCCGCCACGCTTCGAAACCGCCGCTCATGCTCGCGACATTTTTGAAACCGTTTTCGATGAAGTAAGCCGTCGCGCCAAGACTGCTGTTACCGTGGTAGCAGTAGATAACCACGGAAGTCTCCTTGTCGGTTTTCTCGACGAATTCTTGAACATTGCCGTCATGAAGGTGGAGCGCGCCGGGTATGTGGGCCGCGCCATAGGAACCCGGATCGCGAATGTCGACAAACAGGCACTCTTTCTCGTCGAGTTTTTTCTTGGCCTCGTGGATCGGCACCTGGGGGATATCCGTCATCTCTCAGACTCCTCGTTAGTGGAAAAATAAAGTGTAGGAGTTCTAGAAACCATCACTCCAATCCATTGTGCCATACCGCATTTCTCCCGTGAAATCCATATCACGATTTCCCCGCCCCTGGTATAATCGCGCGCCATGAAGCTTTCCCCGATCGCATACTACGTAGCCGCCGCCATCTGCCAAACTGCGGGATCGTCGGGAGCGGCGATGTTGGCGCCGTTTTTCATGAAGGCGCACGGCTACTCAGTCGCCTTGGCCGGAGTTCCCCTCGTGGCCAACGGCATCGGCCGTGTCTGCTCTGACCTGCTGTCCGGTGTGATGGCGACTTATTGCAGCGCCGCCACATTACTTATCGTGGCGGTGGCCATCGGGCTCGTGACGAGCGTTGTCGGCTACTTGTTTCTCGATGCCATGCCGGTTTTTTTAGTGGTGTGGACCGTTTTCGGTTTGACGGAGGCGATGTTTGCCCTGTCGCTGAGAAAAATCGGCTTCGATCAGTCGGCTCCCGGGCGCCAGGGGCGAGTCCAGGGACAGATGGCCTCGGCCTTGGGAATTGGTTTTACTCTAGGGCCGCTGCTCGGCGGCTTCGTCGGCAAATGGCTGGGGCCGGACGGGCTCTTTTTGCTCTATGCTTTGCCGCAAACCATCGGTTTGATTTTTATTCTCTGCGCGGGCACCCATCGATATCGAAGACCCGCCCGCACGGCCGCGACCACGCTATGGCGCGAGGGTGTTGTGCTGCTTAAGCAGCCGGATTTTCTTGCCTCCTGTTTAGCGATCTGCCACTCGTTTCTGTTTCTAGTCGGCGTCACCCGGGTTGCCTTTCCGTTTTTGGCCGTCAATCAACGCGGATTAAACTTGGAGGTCGTCGGAACCATGGTATCGGTTTCCCGCTTGACCGATACCTTTGGACGCTTCGGCGGCGGCTGGCTCTGCGATCGAATCAAGCCGGCCCGCGTAATCCTGCTCGGTGTCGCCTTGGCGGTGCCGATGTTCGCGCTGCAAATTTATGGCACGAACATTTTCACCTTGCTGATTCCCCTGGCTTTGATGACCATGGGCTTTGGCTTTACCAACGTCGGCGCAACGACCTTCGCCCTCCAATCGGGAAGCAGCACGGCAAAGGAGCTGAGCCTCGGCGTGTCCCGGGCTTCGACCTCGATTGGGCAAACCCTGGGACCTCTGCTATGCGGCGCGCTGATCGAAGGAATGGGATTCGACCTGGGTTTTCAGGCCATGGCGGTGATTTCGCTCGTCGTGTTTGTGGTGGTGTGGCGCGGGCTGAGCCGGAATTCCTAGCCCGGATAATTCATGCTCAGAGGAAAAGCTACGACACACTGTCGATCGAGG
>DAIRFP010000302.1:0-5488 GCA_036794995.1 Thermodesulfobacteriota bacterium
AGACCACAGTCAGCTGGGGTGGGCTCCCACAGGATATCCCCCTTCATTGATACCGCCTGGCTGGGTTTTTCAGAATCGTTAAATCATATATTTCTGCACCACCCAGCGCCTATCAAGACGTTTCTGATCCACGCCCAACCTTTCTGATGTGCTCCTCCTCATGCTCGTGAACTCACGAGCCTCAGCAACCTGCTTCCCTAAGTAGATCTTGATATCCACCTAAGCTCCGCCAGTTAACTGACATAGAGGCCCTTTCCCCAAAGTCCTAGACGGTTTTTCCAATCCTCCGGGCAAATCAAGTTGACGTAACGCTATCTTATCGGATAGTCTCCGCCCCGAAAGAGGCGTTGGAGCATTAATTCCTTTGGGCGAGATCTCGATAGCTGTTTCGGCTGTGGCTGACGGACGCGGCCCGCCACTTTCGACGGTTAAAAACTAACTCCCATCACCCAAGAAATCTTGTGCGTTCATGTTTGTCTCCCAGCGGATGCGTTTCGGCCGACTGTTCAATCATCATCTTCAAGGCATGAAAAAGATCTGGGGTAATGTTGGACAGTGGATAGGTTCTCAAGGCGCAATGCTGAGCGATTACTTGAAAGAACACGGCCTTCTTGTAGCCTTGCTCTCGGGTGTGGCAATAGCCGCATATGGTTTCGAGCTCTTCAATCTCAACTTAACGATCGATGAAGAGCTCCACGGTTTCGCCTATCACGACACCATGTGGATAGCCCAAGGACGTTGGGGAATGTTCTTGCTGAATCGACTCCTGATTCCTTATCCCACAATCCCCTTCGTGCCGCTTTTTGTGGCGCTGGTGTTTCACGTTGCTGCTGTCTTGATTTTGCTAGGGGTGTGGGGAGTCGCGTCGAAACTGGAGCAGGTTGCCGTGGGGTCTATTGCCGTCTCCTTCCCAACTATGGCCTACCTCTATACATTCAATACCCTTAACTATGGAATTGGTATCGGGTTGTTTCTAACTGCATTGAGCTTGCTGCTTTTTACCAGGCTGAGTGGCTTGCGACAGCTCCTGGCCGCCATCCCGGGGACATTGTCTATTTCAATTTACCACGGTCTCTTCGTTGCCTTGGTTTGTGTCTACGTCGTTCAATTGGTCTGCGTTGAGCTTCAGTCACGCAAACGGAGTATTGATCTCCGGAATCTTTTAAAGATAGTTTCAATCCTGGGCTTATCGGCGGCGACCTACTATGTCGTGCAAAAGTTGTTTCTTCTGGCTTCGGCATCCGGCATTGTTTATATAGATCAGTTCTTCGATATCAATTTCGCACGCGAGCATTTTGACGTGGTCTTAAAACGGACCCTTTCCGTTGTGCGCAAGGTATATATGGGCTCCCCGGCGGTCTACGGCAGTAGAGTCACATTTCTGGCGCCCATTCTGGTTGTTGCGGCGATCGGTGTGCTGGGTGCTTTGCGGTCGTCATCTCTAGCCGCATGGAATAAGCTTCTTATCGGACTCGCGGCCGTGGGGTTCTTGCTGCTACCGTTGAGCGTAGGACTCTTAATGAGGGGAGAAGTAGCTATTCGTTTTTTGGTTGCCTTACCGTTCGTTGTCGCTGGATTCGTGATGCTGGGAATGAGGGCGTATTCCAGGAACGGTCAAATGCTGATCGGGATTGCCGCGGGAGTCTGTGTTTTCCAGTTTGTGCTATCGACGAATTATCTCTTTTCCGCTTCGCATCTGGCATTGCAAGCAGACAGGGTCCTTGGCGCAATGCTGATGGCAAGAATAGAAGAAGCGCAGGAATCGACGGGCGGCGAATCAAAATACTTCGAGGTGATCGGTTATTTCCAGAGAGCGCCGACAAAGCTGATACCAAAGTCCGAAACGTTCGGGGCATCTTTCTTCGAGTGGGACCAGGGAAATCCTTACAGAATCGGGGGTTTTCTTAGAACCCTGGGCTATGAGGGACTTAGCCCGCTACCACGGGAGAGACGCCTCCAGTTTACGGCTGTGGGTGACTCAATGCCGCTTTGGCCACGCAAGGGGAGTATAGCCAAGGTGGGAGATACCGTGTTGATCAAGTTTGGCAACTATTCCACTGTCCAGAGGCAGAGTATCTGCGAGCAGGTTCATGCTAAAGAACCATTCTGTGAACAATGAAGGAACGGATCTTGCCGTGAACACCAATGCGATAAGCCCTCTGGGGATGAATGATCTGAGACGCCACTATGCCTCCGTGAGCGATCGAATTGACGAGGCTCTGGCACGGGTAACTCGCAGCGGCTGGTATATCATGAATCGGGAGGTGGAGGCGTTTGAGAAGCTTTTTGCCAGCTATTGCGACGTTCCGCACTGTATCGGCGTGGGTAATGGTACAGATGCATTGGAGTTGGCGCTTCGCGCCTTGGGCGTGTGCCCGGGCACGGAGGTCATCACAGCTGCAAATGCCGGCATGTATACTTCAACGGCCATTATGGCGTTGGGCGGAAAGCCGAACTACGTAGATGTAGATCCCGTCGGTCTGCTACTGGATCCCCAACAGCTAGAAGCCAGGATCGGACCGAAGACCCGTGCGATTGTGGTGACGCATCTCTACGGGGAACTCGCGCAAATCGAGACGATTGTCGACATCGCAGGTCGTTTCGGGGTGCCGGTAGTCGAAGATTGCGCGCAGGCCCATGGCGCAGCAAGGGCCGGCCGGAAAGCCGGCAGCTTCGGTGCGGTCGGCTGTTTCTCCTTCTACCCGACCAAGAACCTTGGGGCTATCGGCGACGCCGGCGCGTTGATCACTCGCGACGTAGAACTCGGTGGGAGATTGCGTTGCCTGCGTCAGTATGGTTGGGGGCAGAAATACGTTGTTGCAGTCGAGGGTGGGCGAAACAGCCGACTGGACGAGCTACAAGCAGCCGTCCTTTCTGCCAAGCTAGGAATGCTCGATGTCTGGAACTCCAGGCGCCGAGAAATTGCAACGGCGTATTCGTGTGGTATCTGGCATCCCGGAATCAGCGTGCCGCCTATTCGCGGGGAGGAATACGTCGCCCATCTTTATGTGGTCCAATCCAGTCAACGAGACTCTCTTCAGCGCCATCTTTCGAGCCGCTCCATTGGCACCGATATTCACTTCCCGATCCCGGATCACTGGCAGACGCCGTTTCGACAGACAGGCGTAGAGCTTCCTCTCCCGATTACCGAGACAGCGGCGCGGTGCGTACTCTCGCTGCCCTGCTTTCCGGAGATGACGGGCGAGGAAGTGCAACGTGTGATCGATGGCTGCAACTCATGGCAAACTTAACCCATGTACTCGCTCGTCATCCCAGTTTATAGAAACGAAGAGTCGCTGCCGGAACTACTCTCCCAGCTAACCGCCCTGGATCGGTCGCTCGGTCATCGCCTTGAGACGGTATTCGTCGTGGATGGCAGTCCAGACAATTCCTATGGCTATTTGCGGCAGGCTCTTCCAGGTACGGACCTGAGCGCGAAACTCGTTCTCTTGTCCCGCAATTTCGGCTCCTTTGCCGCAATACGTGCGGGCCTCACGGAGGCGTCAGGGCCTCATTTTGCGGTCTTGGCGGCGGATCTCCAAGAACCTCCGGAGCTGGCGCGGGAGTTCTTCGCTACGCTGGAGGCGGATGAGGCGGACGTTGTTATCGGTACTCGCATGGGTCGGGAGGATCCCTTTCTTTCGCGTTGGACAGCCATGCTTTTCTGGAGTCTCTATCGCTGGCTCATTCAGCGGGAACTCCCTCCGGGAGGGGTTGACCTGTTCGGATGCAATCAGATTTTCCGCGATCAGCTTATTCACCTAGAAGAATTGAATACCTCGCTGGTAGGACTGATCTTTTGGCTGGGATTCCGGCGTAAGTCCATTCCCTACATACGCCGCGCGCGCCCTTATGGTCGGAGCGCATGGACAGTGCGCCGGAAACTAAAATACCTATCGGACAGCGTGTTCGCGTTCTCCGATTTGCCGATCCGTCTGCTTTCCCTCTGTGGCGCTGTCGGAATCCTGGTGTCTCTGCTGCTTGGGATAGTCGTACTGACGGCTCGTTTGACCGGAGCCATACATCTCCCCGGTTATACGCCGACCGTATTGACAATACTGTTCTTCGGGGCTCTCAACACTCTCGGCCTTGGCATTATCGGGGCTTACACCTGGCGCGCTTTTGAAAATACCAAGCGACGCCCTGGCTATGTAGTTTTCCGCTCGGAGAATATCGTTTCAGGAGGAGAGTAGTGGCCTTGTTCATTCATCCAAACGCCCTTTGCGAGTCGACAGCAATCGGTGACGGTACGAGGGTGTGGGCCTTCGCCCATGTGTTGCCGGGCGCCAGGATTGGCGCGGACTGCAATATTTGCGACCATGTTTTCATTGAAAACGACGTCGTAATCGGAGACCGGGTCACGGTTAAATGCGGCGTGCAGCTCTGGGACGGAATTCGCGTCGAGAACGATGTTTTCATCGGCCCCAACGCCACCTTTACCAATGATCGGTTTCCCCGGAGTAAGCAGTATCCCGAAAAATTTCTCCAGACGAGGGTCTGCGATGGCGCATCGATCGGGGCAAATGCCACTATCCTTCCTGGCCTCTCTATTGGGGAGCGCGCTATGGTGGCGGCCGGTGCTGTCGTGACGCGATCGGTCCCTGGTAACGCCATCGTCCGGGGTAACCCAGCGCGGATCGTTGGCTACGTCGATTTCAGCAACCCTGCTGTCATAGCGGTAACGGATAGGGGTGATTCCGAGCCAAGTCCTCTGGGAGTGATGGGAGTCAAACTCCACCGGTTACCTTTGATTCACGACATGCGCGGCGATCTGTCTGTAGGTGAATTTCAGCATCAGGTGCCATTTCTTCCCAAGCGTTATTTCATGGTGTTCGATGTTCCTACGATGGACATACGAGGGGAACATGCCCATCGGACCTGCCAACAGTTTCTGGTTTGTGCCCGTGGACGCTGCCATGTCATCGTCGATGACGGGCAGACGAGAGAGGAAGTTCTTCTCGATCAGCCGAATCTCGGCCTTTACATCCCGCCCATGATCTGGGGCATCCAGCATAGCTATTCCGCCGACGCCGTGCTGTTGGTCTTTGCCTCGGATTACTATGATCCGGCCGACTATATCCGGGATTATAACGAATTCCTGCATCTCGCCCGAACGGGCACATCCTCAGGATCGGACAGCTAAGCGCTGATGCGGCGCCTTACGCAATTGACAGCTGTCTAAATCAAGTTGACATGACGCTACCTTCTTGGATAGTTTCGATGTCGCAAGGGAGCGTTGTTGGATTGGTTTCCCTCACCGGACTCGATATCGGCCATAACCCGCCACATCGTGCTGTTGGTATTTTGTCTAATGCTGATAAGTTTTCATTAAGCAGCTGGCGGGAATCCCAAAGCCAGTCTTTGAGACAAGCGAATGAGAGAGATTCCTTCAAACATGGCTTGAAGTGGAGTGCGAGCGGGGATCGCTTGGGTCGCCTGACTGCGAGAGACGAAAAGGGAGAATGACCGGTCGCGTGTTCATTGTTTG
>DAIRFP010000303.1:0-5471 GCA_036794995.1 Thermodesulfobacteriota bacterium
TTCCGCCACCGAGCCGTGGATGATTCAGTTCGGCGGGCACCATCTCGGCCTCAACGTCACGCTTACCGGCGAGCAGCGCACGCTGGCCCCTAGCCACACCGGCGCGCAGCCGGCGATTTACGAACTCGAAGGGAAGACGGTGCGCCCCCTCGGTCGCGAGACCGACAAGGCGTTTGCCCTGCTTAGTTCGCTGAACGAAGCGCAGCGGAAGCAGGCCATCCTTGATTTCCAGATGCGCGACCTTGTACTCGGGCCCGGCCGCGACGGGCAGACGATTCAGCCGGAAGGAGTCAAAGGCTCGGCCTTGACCGAGAAGCAGCGCGAGATGCTGCTGGATCTCGCCAGTGAATGGACCGGCATCCTGCACGAAGCTGTCGCGAAAGCGAAAATGGACGAGATCAAAAAGAATATCGCCGAAACCTGGTTCGCGTGGAGCGGCCCAACTGAAAAAGGCAGCGCCGCTTACTTCCGCATCCAAGGGCCGACGGTAATCATCGAATACGCCCCGCAGCGCTTGGGGGGCGACGCGACAAAGCACATCCACACGATTTACCGCGATCCAACGAACGATTACGGAAGAAAATGGTGGAAGCCGTGACCAGGACACTTTGTCGTCTGCCGCTGCTGCTCGTGTTGCTTGCGTTTCCGTCCGCCGTTTTCGCGCATCGGGATGACCAGTATCTACAAGCGACGCTTGTGGCCATCGAACCGAGTGGCGTCCGGCTGCAAATCAACCTTACGCCGGGCGTGGCTGTCGCCGAACAGGTGCTCGCCGAGATCGACCGCGATCGCGACGGCGCGATTTCCAAGAACGAAGCGGCAGCCTATGCCGAGTTGCTCAAGCGCGATCTGACGCTTCGCATAGACGGGCGAAAGTTAGAATTGAAACTCACCGCGTCTGAATTCGTTCCGCCTGCAGAACTCCGCACCGGTTCGGGAATAGTTCAGATGGAATTCTCCGCCATCTCCGGCCCGCTCGCGGCCGGTCCCCACAGGCTCACGCTCGAGAACCGGCATTTATCCGCGATGAGTGTGTATCTCATCAACGCTGCTCAGTCCAGGTTTGCCACGGTCCAGATCACCAGGCAGAAACGCAACGCAAACCAGAGCGCGGGCGAAATCGAATTTACCTTTCATCCGTTTCGCCCAAAGATTGCTGTATCCGGTGCGCGCTCTTGAAGTGGATGGGGCGAAAACAAGCAGGACAACTTCGGCTTTACTTCCGACTAGGATTTTTTATTAGGGTCAGATGACACAGAGGTCAAGTATGGAGTTGACTAGTTTTGAGTTTCGAAGTCGCCCTAGGACAGGGGTCGCCAGCACACGCCAGCTGGTTAGGTCTTGCATTGACACATTTTGCTCGTCTTCGCTTCGATGACTCGACGCCTGAGATTATTGAATCAAATCTTTAAATCTGTGCATGCTGAAACTTCTGATATCGACCTTGCTTTTGCCTTCAATCACTAGCTCCGCAAGCGCCTCGCCGATCGCCGCCGAGTGTTTGAATCCATGGCCTGAACAAGGCGACGCAATCATGATGCGATCGTTATCCGGGTGAACGTCGATGACGAAGTTCGAATCGGGCGTCACGGTATACAGGCAACTTGCCGCGGCTCCGCAGCGAGCGGAAATTCCCGGCAAACGCCCTTGGACATAATCTTCGTACATGGACTGCTCTTCTTCCAGGCTGACCGCCCGCTGCACGTGATCCGGATCGGTGAGCGCCGTGAATTGCTCGGTGGCGATTTTGATCGTTTTGCCGTCGAGCGTTGGAAACCCATAGAAACCAAACTCGCCGCCCCTGGCAAAGATCCAAATGAAAATCGGAAAGCCGGGCGGCGCAAACATCGTGCGGCAATCTTCCCTGATGTCGAACCAGTACATGACTTGGCGGTACACCTTGAACAAATGCGCGTATGCCGGCGGCAAAAAGCCGCCGATCCAGGGTCCGGCGGTAATGATAACCTTTTCGGCGGAGTAAGCGCCGCGGCTGGTCCTGACCGTCACTCCGGCATCGCCGCGTGTTTCGACTGAAACAACCGTCTCGTCGGTTTGAACGACCGCGCCGTGCTTGCGCGCGAGATGCAGCTGGGCCTCGATACAAAGTTCCGGCCTTAGAAATCCCGTTTCATATTCGAAGTAACCGCGTTCATCGGTTACGGCGAACTGCGGATAGCGTTTTCTTATGTCCGCGGTTTCGAGGATTTCATGACGGATATCGAACTTCTCGGCACAGCGGATCGCCTGGTCTAAAAAATCACGCCGGCCGTGCATGACGGCTTCGCTCTTTTGACTCTCCAGGGTCAAGCCGCCCGTGATCGTCAGAAGTTTCTTGCCCGTTGCTTTTTCGATCTCGCGCCACAGTTCATAGGAGCGCAAGACCAGCGGTACATATTCCTCGCCTTCGCCAATCGCTTGCCGGATAATTCGACTCTCACCGTGGGACGAGCCGTTGCCATGCGGCGGGGACAACCGATCGAGGCCAAGCACCTTATTGCCCCGTTTCGCCAGTTGATAAACCGCGGCGCTTCCCATGGCGCCGAGACCGCAGACGATCGTGTCGAACTTATTGACCATGACTTCATGTTGTCAGTTCAAACGTTCAAGCCGTTCAATCCCCCGGATCGAGTCCGGGGTCCGTTCAAGTCGTAATACGAACGTCGGTTCCAGGTTTCCAGGTTTCAGTAGTTCCAATCGTTCAACCGCTATAAGTGGCTGGTGCTCGTTCAAGATGTTCAAGCCTTTAATCCCCCAATATCTCAACAACGAAGCCCGTTCAAATCGTTCAAAAAGCCTGAGTCAATCGAAGGGTTCAACCGCTACGCTCAGTTCAAATCGTTCACGGAAAGAAAAACGTGGAACTTCGAAATACGGGAATGAAAGGTCGACGTTGGCGGTCGGAAGCCCTTGTAGTTAGGAGTTTGGCTTTCGCTGAGAAGCTCAAGAGCGAGTCTTCGGGCGCGACCCCCACCCAAAGAAATGTCCAATTTTTCTTTGATCACTCTCGGCGGGGTGGGAGAGGCTCTGCGCCCACCAGCTTTTTCATGAGCTCGACGACTTCAGGATCGCGCGGAAGCTCTTTCAGAGCCTTCTCCTGCATCTCGCCTGTTAGTGGAGCGGCCTCGTTCCCGACAAGTTTTTTGTGGGACGCGTGAAATTCGGGATCGCTAAACGTCTTGCGTATGGCTTCGCGTAGAATCTGTACCCGATCGCCGGGGGTTGCCGGAGGAAGGAAAAAAGGCGCGCCCACAAGACGGAAAGCACGGTGCATTACCATGAGCTTTCGCTCCTTTTCGGATCTGGCAAAGGTTTCCAGATCGGGAAGATGCGCGAACTGAGGGTGTTTTGCCCCTTTCGGAACCTCAATCACGGCATGGAAGTCCACCAGGCCCTTTTCGATCCAATCCCTGTTGCGGGTCACGACGTTAGCAATCGGAGTTGCCCTGGCATCGACTTCTCCCCGAATCAGCGCCAGATCGACTTCCCGGCCCGAATAGCCGACGACGAACGCCGGCTCTGTCAAACCAATCAGATAAGCAAAAAGTCGCCCGTCATTGTAGGTGGTAAAACCCACGGATTGATCTCCGACTCTGATTCCTGCGCGGGCTTTAAGCTTTTCGAGGCTACCCAGGCCCGCTTCTTTTCTGGTCGCAAAGATAAGCTGAGTGGTGCTAACCGTGGAACCAAGATAGATGAACTTGTCCATATCGTACTGGACGCCGACATCGCCCAAGACTTGACTCGAGATGATACCGGCCGATCCAGACGCGATGGTGGAGCCGTCTGGCCGGGCGGTCCTGTAGAAGTGATTCGCCAGCTTGCGAGCTCCCGCCCCCGGCATATACTCCGTCACGATAGTTGGATTCCCCGGAATATATTTTTGGAGAAACGGAGTCATCGACTTTACGTACATATCTCCGGTTCCTCCGGGTTCTCGACCCTGGATGATCGTCACAGTTTTTCCTTGATAGAAGGGAACCTGGGCGAGTGCGAACCTTGAGTATGGGAAAATCCCAGCAAGAATTAAGGCGAGCCTGAACCCGCGTCTAAATAGAAGCATTTCAGAATCCTTTCTGCCGTCAAGTAATTAAGAGGCCTAGCGTCACAGGAGAATCCTCGCCCTCTCCGGGCATAGTTTGGCGATAGCTTGGACGTCAACTCAGCCTGCTCCAAGAATTCGCCTTAGGTTTCCACCGAGGATCATCTTTAGTTCCTTCGCGGTCCATCCGGTGTAGGGGATCGGGTATTTTGTGAGTTTTTCGATTTCCATTTGAAACGGGCTGTATTCACTGCTAAACCCTCCCAGGGCGAAACCTACTATGGTATCCACGTTGGACTGATCCATAGCTTTCACCACTTGTTCACCACTATAGGAGTAATAGTAGGCTCGTCCTGCGATGCTGTTTTTCTCCGCGTCGAATTGTTCTCGTCGCGGCCGGCCGCCCATGTGAACATGTGCGTCGACGACCTCGATACATTCTCCGTTTATCTCGATAGCCATGTGAGCTCCTTTTCGGGACGAAATCTGCTCCATGCCGCTATCCCTTGTTATCCCGCCACAACTCGCGGGTCGCCAATCGGGCGCCCTCTGCCAGCGCATAGAGTTTCGCCAAGGCGAGGCTGGCATCGGGGAGATGGCGCAAGCCGCAATCGGTGCAGGCAATGACGTTTTCTTTGCCGACTAGTTTGGCGAAGCGAACGATGCGCTCGGCGACCAACTCGGGATGTTCGATGAAATAGGTGGTGTCGTCGATCACCCCGGGGAAGAGAATTTTTCCGTCCGGCAACTTTATCTCCTGCCAAATCTTCCATTCATGGCCATGGCGCGGGTTCGCCGATTCGATGGTGATTCCCGTGACGTTGGCTTTAAGCACGATATCGATGACATCGCTCAACGCGATGTCGCGGTGGTGCGGCCCTTCGTAGTTGCCCCAGCAAACATGGATGCGCACCTGGTCGGGTGGAATCGTCTTGAGCGCGTAATTGAGACATTCGATATGTAGTTCGATGACTTTACGAAACTGCTTGACGCTCAGGCCGGCGTAGTCCGTATTGGCGCCGGAGGCCAGGTCCGGGCAGTCGAGTTGCAAGACGAAACCGGCGTCAACGATGGCTCGGTACTCTCGGCGCATGGCGTCGGCGACTGCCTGCATATAGGTTTCTTCGTTGGGGTAATATTCGTTTCTGAAAAAGCGCACAAAACAACCGGGTGAAAGCGCCGACATAAAGACGTCGTGGGGTTGGCTCACCTTCACTGCGGCGGCCAATCGAGCAATATCGGTTTCGACTGCAGCGAAATCCCGCCAGCCCAGGGGACCCGTGCAAACATAGGCTATGCCGTCGTTGTCGTGACCGTCGCTCTGGCTCCGCGCCAGATCATGAAACTCGGCGATGTCGGTGCGGTAGTGGCGCGGCGCGCCTTCGATATCGACTCTCGCCATGCCGGTTTCGCGCGGCCGCGTAATGCCTCG
>DAIRFP010000304.1:0-5456 GCA_036794995.1 Thermodesulfobacteriota bacterium
GATCGTGTGAAAGTGCACCTTTCCCAGCAGCGAGGGATTCTGCTGCAGGGTCGCACCGGACATCGATCCGCCGTCCACCTCGCCTTGCAACAGCGCCACGTCCCTTTCCGGTGAAGTGTAGCCGACGACGAATTTGGGCTCCTTCAATCCGATCAAGTAGGCGGCCAGGCGCCCATTGATATAGGTAATGTGTCCCACGGAGTTGGCGCCGATCCGGACCCCGGTCGCTGCGCGGAGCTTTTCGACACTATCGAAACCCGCCTCCTTTCGGGTGACGAAGGCGGTGGGACTGCCGCTGTCCGTAGAGCCTAGATAAATCAACTTGTCCAAATCATACTTGGTCCCGGTCAAACCGAGAATAGGTCCGCTCACCAACACGTTGCCCACCGCTCCGATCGTAAGGCCGTCGGCCTTGGCGGTAGCATAAATATGGTTGATCGCGGTTCTGCCCGCAGCGCCCTGCATGTGCTCCATGATAATGGTCGGCTCCCCGGGAATGTGTTGCTTCATATACGGGAGCAGCGCCCGGGCTTGCAAATCGCCGAACCCTCCCGGCGATCCGCCGCGGAGCAGTGTAATGGTTTTGCCCTTGTAGTAAGGCGACTGTGCCGCCGCTATTCCCGGCGACAGGCAGGCACAGAGCGATAAGAGAGCCGCGAGAAAACCGCGGCGGGAAAAGCATTGCTTTCTGAAGTTCATCCTCATCGTCCTCTATTTGAAAATTCCATCATTTGTACAGGCGATCGATGTAGCCGCTGCTTTCGAGTTCTTTGATAAAGCTCACGTCGGTAAAGTCGCTCGGTTTGGCCTGGGCGGCTTTGGGATTTTTCGCTTTCAACTGATCGAGAAAAAGCTGGATGCCAGGATCGGTCGGATAGGGAACCCGGCGGGTCAGCTTGACGACGATTTCGTTATAGGCCTCTTCGACGGATTTATCGTCTTTGATCGCCAGATATTTTTGCAGAATCCTTTGCGCCCCCTTGGGGTTGGTAAGATTGTAATGGATGGCGTCAACAAAGGCCCTCAAGAAGCGGCGCACGGTGTCGGGTTTTTTCTTGATGTAGTCGCGGGTCGCGGCGACGCCGTTCAGTTGCCACTCGACGTCGAGCTTGGTGAAATCGAGCAGCGCCCGCAGGCCGAGCTCCTTGGCTTTGAGCGTCTCCGGCGCCTGGAGCAGGGTTGCCTGAAGGGCATTGGACTGCATCGCCGCCAGCCGCGCGGGAATCGAGCCGGCTTGGACATAGGTTAGATCATTTTCTTTGACGCCATATTTTTCCAGGACGGTGACGGCTGCGGCGTTGTCGGCGCTGCCGATCCGGCTGACGCCGAATTTTTTACCTTTCAAGTCCTCTATTCTCTTGATTTGATCGGTCACAAACAGAACGTAAGGAAAACGATTGGCCCCACCGGCAACGAGGACCGCCCCGGAGCCGGCCAGGTTGCTGGTGATCACCGCGGAAGCGCCTGCGTGAGCGATGGGTGTTTCTCCGCCGACCAGAGCGGCGACCGCGAGGGGCGCGCCGACAAGCAGAACCAGATCAACATCGAGCCCATGCTTTGCGTAAAGACCCAATTCTTGGGCGGTCCAGATAGTCGCCTGCGTCGGTGCGATCACCGTGTAGGCCACGCGAAGCTTTTCCAACGGCGTCTGCGCCCTGGCAGAGGGCGTGGCTACGGACGCCGCCAGACTCGCGCACAGAAGAAAAATAACGGGTCGAGATAATCGTTTAGTCATGCTGGTCCTCCTCAAACTGAACCGAGAGGCAAGCCCTTCCAAGCGCGGGCAATAGGTCTGTGCCTTGTCGGCCACAACCCACTCCACGCCAAGGGCGGTTATTCCAACGGTCTGGGCCTGAACACTTCCCTCACGTTCGCGTGCCCGCGCTCTCCAGGACTCGCCCCTCGGTTGCCATGCAATGAACTCTTTTAGTGGTTGTCCGACGATCACCGGCGCGCAGGACTGCCGATTTTCGATTTTCCAGACATCTATCGCATCTTAACAGGCGAGGGAAGTCTTAGGGACCAAGTCCGAATTGTTCATGGGGGGAGCCTGTAGGAGGGAAGGCACAAGAATATTCCAG
This sequence comes from Thermodesulfobacteriota bacterium, assembly GCA_036794995.1. Classification (GTDB taxonomy): domain Bacteria; phylum Desulfobacterota; class Binatia; order UBA9968; family UBA9968; genus DAIRFP01. The sequence continues at coordinate 2,082 of DAIRFP010000304.1, forward strand.
GTTCAACGGTTTAACTAGTTTCGGACCTTGAACCTTGAACTTTGAACATTGAACTCTAGGACCTCCACACTCGCTCCGGAGGTGTTCGCTTGACAGGGAGATGCGGCTGGACTAATTGTCGCTCCTGTCTTGCACCAGGGCTGGTTCGTCGATCCGGTCAGGTCTTTCCTTTTATCTCCCGGTCCCGGATCTGCTCGTTGGCCCCTGACGGCCTTTGTTGTGTACCCATTGGATCGAAGAGGAGGGTCCCATGAAGAAAATCATCTCTTTCATATTTTTCCTGTTCGGATTTGCGCTGGTTGCCGGAGCGGCGCAGGAGAGCTCGGAAGAATTCTTTAAGGGCAAAACGATCAGGCTGGTGGTGGGGAACTCAACCGGAGGCGCCATGGACGACTGGGGTCGTTTCGTGGCTCAGTATCTGGGCAAAAACCTTCCGGGAAGTCCCGATATCGTGGTGCAGAACATGCCGGGGGCGGGGGCGGTGATTGCGGCTAACTATATTTATAGCGTCGCCAAACCGGACGGTTTGACCCTCGGGCTGATCAACCCCGCCAACTACATCGATCAGCTGCTAGGGTCGAAGGAAGTGAAGTTCGACTGGCCGAAATTTTCCTGGATCGGATCCCCGGAACGAATCGACCAGGTTTTATTCATCCGCACGGATATTCCTTATAAGACGCTGGACGATCTGCGCGCCGCCAGCGATCCGCCCAGGTGCGCGGCATTGGCGCGGGCCGGATTGGGTTATCTATTACCGAAGCTGCTTGAGGAGGGAGTCGGCGTCAAGCTGCACATGGTGCTGGGTTACGGCGGCGGCGGCGAAATGAACTTGGCCATCGAGAAAGGGGAAGTCCAGTGTCGCGCCGGAACCGTTTCGGCTTACGTGGGCCGTGAACCGACCCGGACCTGGATTAAAAACGGCTTTGTTCGCGCCCTGGCGCAAAGCGGCGCCAAGCGTTACCCCAAGTTACCCGACGTTCCCACCGTCTATGAGCTGATGGATACCTATAAGTCACCGGATGCGATGAAGCGGTTGGCTAGAGTCATACTGTCCTCCGGAGATCTCGGCCGGCCCTTTATCGCTCCGCCGGCAATGCCCCCAGATCGGGTCAAAGTCTTACGCGCCGGCTTTAACAAGGCCATGAATGACCCGGCGCTGCTTGCCGACGCCCAGAAAAGAAAGTGGGATTTGGATCCAACGCCGGGCGAGGAGTTAGAGGCAACCGCCAAAGAAATCATGGTTCAACCGCCGGAGGTGATCGAGCGGATGAAGAAGCTGTTGGAGAAATAGCCTCTCTTCTATGCGAGGTTGATTCGCTACGGCTTGCTCCGTAAAGAGCAAGCTCCGAGACCTTTTAGCGTCCGTCATTCCCGAATGCTTTTATCGGGAATCCAGGTGGGACCGAGTTCGCCAACGCGTGAATTCCCGCGGCGGAGTTTTTAAGAGCCGAAGAAGATCTTTTTGTATTCTTCGCGATATTTTTTGAAGTCTTCCTGACTGACTTCGTCCATCATAACGATATTCCATTTGTCGGCGTCGGCGAGCGGGGGATGGTAGCCCTTGAGGCTGACAGACTCGCCTTCGCCGGCCAAAAGCTTTACCCCATCGGTGCTCAGGAAAAAATCGATAAAGGCTCTTCCGGTGTTGGGGCGCGGCGATTTACCAGCGAGCGCCACGAAATGTCCTTCTCCCAGCATCTTGGGAGATCTCACATAGTCGAGCGGCGCGCCCGAGCGACGAGGAAAGATATAAGCGTATTTCGCGTAGGAGAGCGCAATCGGTGTTTCGCCCGTACTCACTCGTTCCGCCGCCGGCAGGAGAGATTCCACCAGTAGCGGTTTGACGGCGGCCAATTCGCGGATGAACTTTTCTGCTTGCGGTTTCCCCATGAGCTTGTGCAAGTTGCTTAGAAACTGCAGGGTCGTCGTATGCTGCGTCGGATCGGGCATGACAAATTTGCCCTTGTATTGAGGTTTGAGGAGATCCTCGAATGATTTGGGCGCGTCCGTCGGTTTGATCAGATTCCGGTTGTAGAGCAGCCCGAAAACATTATAGGCGTACGGGGGACCGAAAAAAGGGTCGAGGACGTCGGGTGTAAAAGCTTTGAAGCTCGGTGATTCGTATCTGAGAAAGACTCCCGCATCCTTCATTAACTCCATAGGACTCCGGGTGGTCAGAATGACGTCATAGAGCGCTTTCCCCGCACGATGTTCGCTCACTGCCCGGTCCATAACCTTGGTCGCCGAAGCTCTCCAGTACTCGATATCTAAGCCGGTTTTCTTATTGAAAGCGGTCTTGATCACGTTGATGATATCAGAGTCGAGGGAGCCGTAGACGACTGCTTTCCCGCTTTCTCTTTTTGCCTCTTCAACACGCTTGGCGTCCTGGGCGACCGCTGGACCGAACGGAAAGAGTGCGACGAAAAGCAAGAATTTCATAATCGTGGCGAGTCTGAACATTGCGCTTTCCTCCTCGACAGAGAAGTGTGGCCATTGGCCTTCCAAGTTGCGGCTGCACCTAGTCTTCAACCGCCACTACGGAGCATGGCGCTATATGGCAGCCTTTTGCCTTGAGCGGCTGAATGATCAACTTTACCCGCTGCCTGGTGATGGCCCCGCAATTCACCACGCCCCCTACGGCCAGGAGTCCGGAGCGAATCGTGAAGCCGCCGCGCACACCGGTTCTCTTGTCTACTCCTGCCATGTCACAGTTGTCATAAAGCCAAAGGTCGCTGCCGTTACTCTCCAGCAAATCCATCAACTTGTTTGCGCTGGCGGCATTGTAGTGTGGGCTATTTAGCCTGTAGGCCTGTCCCATCGTCAAATAGCTGCCGTTGTTCCCCCAGCCCGTACGAACGAGAAAGGCATCGCCCTTGCGAACGGGTGCGGCGGCAAAAGCCGCCTCAAGCTCTTCCGCTTCGATGATTTCATCGGCGCCTTTGGGTACATTGATGACGACGGTCTCGCGCAGGATCAGCCTCTGTAGATCGACAGTGTCCAGCGTCGGCTCGTTTTGGAAATCTTTTTTATAGCTGGCGAGTATCAACCGCGTGCCTGGCTCGCTGAACACGGTAAAAACGTGAAATCTCCTGCCGTCCGCCTCGTAGGACATTGTGTCCGTGACGTTGAACGGCTCCGGCCACATCGGATGACCCTTGAATCCCCAATGCTCGTGACCGGCGGCTTGACCGTTGTAGAGCGGCATCGTGAGGTCGATCAAATTCATCTCGCTTCCTCCTGGTTGTATATCACTTGTTTCAAAAAGACGTTACTTGAGCCTGGTGTAGTGTCTCACACTGTTGGTACTTTATCCTAAATTCGGCATTGGCAACGGAGTATACCACCACGAAGGACACGAAGAGCACGAAGGAAGAG